>JBGPBV010000010.1:0-81050 GCA_041481445.1 Vicinamibacteria bacterium | reverse complement strand
GTCTTCAATCTAAGGCCGCGGGGGACCATCCGCCACCTCGATGGGCCGGACGCCCGCGTCCATCAGGCCGCCTTGCCCGGCTCCGGCAGCGTCGCTCCCATCACCCAGCCCAGGGCGGCGGACACCGCGCACATCGCCACGTTGACGACCATCCCGCCGACACGGGAGAGGACCGCCGCCCCGAAGCTGATGGGGCCGACGGCGTCCGGGCCCGCGACCGCGCGCGGGTTCACGAAGTACGTGTCCACGTGGAAGGCATAGGAGAAGACGGTGATCACCAGGATCACGACCTGGGCGAAGAAGGCGAGGGTGGCGCCGATGCCCATCGCCTTCGTCACCGTGTAGCCGCGCCACCGCCGGCAGAACGCGCCGTAGAAGACGGCGGCCAGGATCGACATGGTGACGAGGCTGAAGACGTCGTGGCCCCTGTCGTAGGGCACGCCGCGAGCCCCGACCACGAGGCGGCCCACCGTGAAGACGGCGAGCACGATCAGGTAGAGCCGCGCGACGCGCAGGTACTCCTTCATCACACGCCTCCGCGCGATCTTCCCCAAAACGGGTGGCCCTGGCAAACGCGGTATATTGGCCGGCGCCATGCTGGCTCCCCTCGGCTCGGTCCGGCCGGGCGAGCGGCGAGGGGCGGTGGCGGCGTCCCTGACGATCTTCGGGATCCTGGCCGGGCACACCCTCCTCGAGACCGCGCGCGACGCCCTGTTCCTCGCCCGCCTGTCCCCGGCCGAGCTGCCCCTGGTGTACCTGGTCATGGCCGCCGTGGCCATCGTGATGTTCCAGGGGCCGTGGCGCGCCCCGCGCATCGGCGGGCGCTACGGGCTCTCGCTCGTCCTGGTCGCGTCGGGGCTGGCCACGTTCGTCTTCTGGGCCGTCCACTCCGCGCGCAGCCCCTGGGCGCTGCGCGCGCTCTACGTCTGGACGGGCATCCTGGGCACGCTGGTCGCCTTGCAGTTCTGGATCGTCCTCGGCGAGCTGTACACGGTCACGCAGGCCAAGCGGATCTACAACCTGGTGGGGACGGGCTCGGTGCTGGGCGCGATCGTCGGCGCCGGCCTCGCCCGCGTCTTCACCCAGTTCTGGCCGCCCCAGCGCCTGATCCTGGCCGGGGCCATCGTCTTCGTCCTCACCGGGCTCGGCCCCGCGATGATGATCCGGCGGCCGGAGGCCTCGGCGGCGGGCGCGGCCGGGCACGCCGCCTCCTCGATCGTCCAGACGATCCGCCTGTTCCGCAACGATCCCTACATCAAGGCCCTGGGCGGCCTGGTGCTGGTCTCGACGGTCGCGCTGACCCTGGCCGATTACGTGTTCAAGAGCACGGTGGCGCGCACCGTGGACGCCGCCCATCTGGGCACCTTCTTCGCCAGCTTCTACATGGTCCTGAACCTGCTCGCGCTCTTCGCCCAGCTCGTGCTGGCGGGCTGGCTGCTCCGCGTCCTCGGCCTCCACCGCACGCTGTGGGTGCTGCCCGCGCTGGTCATCCTCGGCGCCTCCGGGGTGGCCCTGGGCGGCGGCCTCGTGGCCGCCCTGATGCTCAAGGGCGCGGACGGCACCTTCCGCAACTCGCTGCACCGCACGGGCACCGAGCTGCTGTTCGTGCCGCTGCCGGACAGCCTGCGCGCCCGGGCCAAGCCGGTCATCGACGTGGTGGGGCAGAGAGGGGGGCAGGCGCTGGCCTCGCTCCTGATCCTGGCCGAGATCACCCAGAACCGCGGCAACACCGTGCTGGCCGCGGCCGCCGCCGCCCTCGCCGTGGTGTGGATCGCCTGGGCGGCCGAGATCAAGACCCACTACCTGGACCTCTTCCGCTCCGCCCTCCGCCAGGGCGCGCTGCGCGCGCGGGGCGACCTGCCCGCCCTCGACCTCGGCTCGCTGGAGGCCCTGTTCACCGCCCTCAACAGCCGCGACGACGCGGAGGTGATCGGGGCGATGGAGCTCCTCGACGCCGGCGGCCGCGCGCGCCTGATCCCCGCCCTCGTCCTGTTCCATCCCTCCCGCGAGGTCGTCCTCCGCGCGCTCGAGATCTTCGGGGCGGCGGGACGCGCCGACTTCGTGCCGGTGGCCGACCGGCTGCTCCTCCACGAGGACCCGCGGGTGCGGGCGGCCGCGCTGCGGGCCCGGACGGCGGTGAGGCCGGACGAAGCCCTCCTGCGCCGGGCCGCGGGCGACCCCGACTCGCTCGTCTCCGCCACCGCCCTCGTCGGCCTCGTGGCCGGCGGCTGGGCGGCGGAGGAGTCGCGCGCGGTCGTGGACGAGCTCATGTGGAGCCCTTCCCCGGCGGGGCGCCGCGCGCTGGCCGCGGCCATCCGGGCCCAGCCGGCGCCCCTTCCCGCCTTCGAGCCTCTGCTCCTGCGCCTGGCCGAGGACCCGGACGAGGAGGTCCAGGCGGAGGCGGCTACCGCCATGGGCGCCCTGCGGCTGCCCTCGTTCGTGCCCGCCCTGCTGCCCATGCTCGGCGACGCGCGGCTGCGTCCGGTGGCGCGCGCGGCCCTGGTCGCCTTCGGGGAGCCCGCCCTGGCCGCCCTCGACGAGGCCCTGCGCGACCACGACCTGCCGCACGAGATCCGCCATCACGTGCCGCGCACGATCAGCCGCTTCCCGGCCGCGCAGGCGGCGCCGCTGCTCCTCCGGCGGCTGCTCGTCGAGGAGGACGGGTCGGTGCGCTACAAGATCCTCCGCGGGCTGGGCCGTCTGGCCGCCGAGAACCCGGACATCTCGCTCGACCGGGACGTCCTGCGCTCGGGCATCGAGCGGACGCTGGAGGCGACCTTCCGCCTCGTGCACTGGCGCACCCTGCTCGAGCGCGGCGCGGCCGCGGACCCGCGGCGCGCCACCCCCGGCCACGAGCTGCTCGTGGACTTCATGCGCGACCACGAGGCCCACGCCCGGGAGCGGCTCTTCCGCCTCCTCGGCCTGCTCCACCGCGGGGAGGACTTCGAGAAGATCTACCGCGGCCTGCGCAACGCGAGCGACAAGGTGCGCGCGGGGAGCCGGGAGCTCCTCGAGAACCTCATCGCGCTCCCGCTGCGCGACCTCGTGCTGGCGGCGGTGGACGAGGTGCCGGACGAGGAGCGCCTGGCCCGCGCCACCGGTGTCTACCTCGCGCCCCCCCTGGGCTACGACGACCTGCTCGCGCGCCTCATCGACGAGCCCGGGGAGACCGTGCGCTGCCTGGCCGCCTATCACGTGGGCGAGCTGGGCCTGGTCGCGCTGGGGCCGCGCCTGGAGGCGGTCCAGGCGGAGGGAGGGGCGGGGCTCTTCCTCCTGCGCGTGGTCGAGCGGGCGCTGGCCCTGCTCCGCGGCGCCCCGGGGAGGCTCCAGCATGCTTGACGAGGGCCAGCTCCTCGGCCACGAGCAGCGCGTCTCCGGCCCCGTCGAGCGCGTGCTCGCCCTCAAGCGGCTGCCCATGGTGAACACCCTGAGCGGGCCGCAGCTCGCGCTGGTCGCGGACGAGATGAGCGAGCGCTTCTTCCCGAAGGGGACGGTGCTCTTGCGGGAAGGGGAGGCCCCGGGCGCGCTCTACTTCCCGATCGAGGGGCGCGTGCACATCACCCGCGCCGGACGCCTTCTCGGGCACGCCCGGCCCGGGCTGGCGGTGGGCCCGTTCCACGTCCTGGCCCGCGACGAGCGCGGCCTGGGCGCGGTCGCGGAGACGGACACCGTCGCCCTCGAGCTGACCGCGGAGAGGCTGACCGAGATCTTCGAGGAGCACTTCGCGATCCTGCAACGGATCATCCGCGAGGTCTCGCGCCTCATCGTGGAGCAGGCGTCACGCTTCCCGCAGGCGGCCGGCCTCCTGCCCTCGGCGGCGGCGGCGGAGGGCGGCGGCCCTCCGACCCCGTCCCGGGAGCTGGACCTGGTCGAGCGGATCTTCTTCCTGCGCCGGTCGCCCGTCTTTCGCCGCGCCAGCATCAGCGCGCTGGCCCAGCTCTCGCGCGCCCTGACCGAGGTCCGCTTCCCTCCCGGCACGTGGCTGTGGCGCGAAGGGGAGGCCACGGGATGGGCCTCGCTGATCGTGAGCGGCTCCGTGCGCGCGACCTCGTCGCGCGGCCTCGAGTTCGTGGCCGGCCCCGGGGTGCCCCTCGGCGCCCTGGACGCCGTGGCCGAGGTGCCCCGATGGTTCGGCGCGGTGACGGAGACGCCCGTGGTCGCCCTGCAGGCCAACATGCAGAGCCTGGTGGACGTGTTCGAGGACAACTTCGGGCTGGCCATGGACTACCTTTCCGTGATGGCGCGCTGGCTGCTCGTGATCCTCGATCGCTCCCTGGCCGCCCGGGACCGCCTGCAACGCGTGTACGGCGGGGATCCGGAGCCGGAGGCCCCGGCGGGGGAGGTGCCGGCCGGATCGGCGGCGGCGAGCGCGGCCTCGTGATCGCGCCCGTCGTGCGCCTGGCCCCGCTCGCGGCCTGGGCGGTGCTGGCGGGCGCTCCCTGCGGGTGGGCCCAGGAGCGGGTGGCCGCTCCGGCGGCGGCGGTCCCCGGCGACGAGGAGGCAGCCTCGGCTCCGACGCGCGCCGAGCGCTGGCGCGCGCTGCGGGAGCGCAAGCGGGAGGCGCTCGAGCCGCGGCGGGCCGGGTTCCTGGAGCAGACCCTGCTGGCCTCGGAGAAGGCGGAGCGGCCGAGCCTGTTCGCCTGGAACCGGGGCGGCTTCTATCCGCGCATCGAGAACATCGCCCGCGGCTCCTGGTCGGCCACCGGCGTGCGCTTCTGGAAGCCGCGGCTGGGAGGCACCCCCCTCGACGTCCACGCCTCCGCGTTCTACTCGATCCGGCGCTACGAGTTCTACGACCTCGAGGTGGGCCGCATCCCGCATCGCGGCCGCCAGCTTCCCCCGCGCGCCACCCGGGGCGACGACGTCCACGAGAAGGGCGACGCGCGCATCGGCCGCCAGGCGGGCGGCTTCGCGTTCGCGGCCGCCGTCTACGAGCACGACCCCCGCACCGCCTTCTACGGGCTCGGCAACGACACTTCGGCGGAGGACCGCACCACGTTCCTCTTCCAGCAGGCCACCTACGACGCCGTGGCCGGATACCGTTTCGGCCGCCGTCTCGTCTTCGACGCAAGGGCGGGGATGCGCCAGGTCTTCATCGGTCCCGGGGGCGATGAGAGCGTGCCCACCACCCAGGAGGCGTTCAATGACGCGTCGGCGCCGGGCCTCCGGAGGCAGCCGGACTTCTTCCACTCGGCGGTCGCGGCCCTGATCGACGGACGCGACGAGCCGGGCAACCCCAAGCGGGGGGCGATGCTGGCCGTGGGCTGGGACCTCTTCGACGACCTCGGCTCGTCGTCGTACCAGTTCCAGAGGCTGGCCGCGGACGCGCGCGCCTTCGTGACCCTCGGCTCGCCCCAGCGGGTGCTGGCCCTGCGCGCCCGTGTCTCCGGCGACCGTGCCGCCGCCGGCAGCGTGGTGCCCTTCTACTACCAGCAGACGCTCGGCGGAGGGCAGGACCTGCGCGGCTACCCCAGCTTCCGTTTCCGCGGGGACAAGCTCGTGCTGGGCCAGGCGGAGTACCGCTGGGAGGCCTGGCCGGCGTTGGAGCTGGCCCTCTTCGTGGACGCGGGGCGCGTCTTCGTGGCGGGCGAGGACCTGTCGCTGCGCGACCTCGTGCACGACTGGGGCTTCGGGCTCCGCCTCAAGACGTTCGAAGCCACCGTCCTGCGGCTGGACGCCGCCTGGGGAAGCGAGGGCGCCCGGCTCAGCGTGGTCCTGAGGTCCGTCTTCTGATGAGTGCGCGGCCGCCGGCCCTCGCCGCCCTCGTCGTGGCTGTGGGCGTCGCCTTCGCGGTTCCCGCGGCCGCGGGCGACCCCACCGGGCGCTTCCTCCCCGACGACCCCGTGGCGCGGGACGACGACGAGCTCGACGTGCCGCGGCCGATGACGGTCGAGCTGAGCACGATCTACGACGTGATCGTGCGGACGCTCTCGGGACGTCCGTCGGGCACGATCGGCCCCGCCGCGAACGTGAACACGCTGGGCGAGGTGCCGGACTCGAGCTGGTTCACCAACCGGATGGGCGCGCGGTCCCTCTCGATCGCGGAGCTGGTGCGCGGCCCGGACCGTCTGGACGGCCCGGACACCGGCGGCCCCGTCGAAGTCATCGGCGGCAAGGCCAGCGGCATCACCCCCGGCTTCACGATCCGCGACGGCAAGGGAGACGTGTTCCTCGTCAAGCCCGACCCCGCGGCCTGGCCGGGCCTCTCCACCGCCGCCGACGTGATCGGCGCGAAGTTCTTCCACGCCTTCGGCTACAACGTGCCCGAGAACTACGTGGCCTACCTCCGCCGCGACCTCCTGCGCGTCGCCCCGGAAGCGCGGGTCTCCGTCCCCGGAGGGCCCGAGCGCCCCATGACCGAGGCCGACCTCGATCGCAGCCTGGCCCACGCCGCGCGCCGCTCCGACGGCACGGTGCGGGTAGTGGCCAGCCGCCGCCTCTCCGGCGACCCGGTGGGACCGTTCGAGTACCTGGGCACGCGTGGCGACGACGCGAACGACGTCTTTCCGCACGAGGACCGGCGCGAGCTGCGCGGCCTGCGCATGCTCAGCGCCTGGCTCAACCACGACGACTCGCGCGCCACCAACAGCCTCGACACGTACGTCGAGGAGGGGGGGCGCCACTTCGTCCGCCATCACTTGATCGATTTCTCGTCCGCCCTGGGCAGCGGGTCCAACGCGCGTCGGGAGGTCTCGGCCCAGAACCCCCGCGCGGGCAACGAGTACATCGCGGAGCGGCGTCCCGGCGTCCGCTCCGCCCTGACCCTGGGCCTCTGGGACCGCCCCTGGCGCAAGGCCCGCTTCCACGTCTTCCCGGAGATCGGCCACATCGAGGCCGACTTCTTCGATCCCGGGCAATGGAGGCCCGAGTATCCCAATCCCGCCTTCGAGCGGATGCAGCCGCAGGACGCGTTCTGGGCCGGGCGCATCGTGTCGCGGTTCTCCGACGAGGCGGTGCGCGCGATCGTCCACACCGGCGGCTACTCGGACGCGGAGGCGGAGGCCCATCTCGCGGACGTGCTCCTGCGCCGGCGGGACAAGGTCGTGGCCTGGTGCTTCCGGCAGGTGAACCCGCTGGCCGAGTTCGCCCTGGCCGACGCCGGGGAAGGGCCCGCTCTCATCTTCCGCAACCTGGGGGAGGAGGCGGGGCTGGCCTCGGTGGAGGGATACCATTACGCCTGGTTCCGGCTCGACAATGCGACGGGCGGCCTGGAGCCGATCCCGGGAGGGGAGGGGAAGACGCCGTCGCGGACGCTCGTGCTGCCGGCGGCGGAGGGCGAGTACCTGATGGTGCGTCTGCGGACGGTCTGCGCGCACGAGCCGTCCTGGTCGAAGAGCGTGGACGTCGTGGTGCGCCGCCGGGGGGCCTGGTCCGTGATCGGAGTGGATCGTGAAGGCTGAGGCGGACGTGATGGCGGGGCCGGCTCCCGGGGAAGGCTCCGCGGTGGACCGCCTCCTCCGCGTGTTCAGCGAAGTGCGCGCCGGGGAGGGCGCGAGCGCGCTCCTGCTCACCCTCAACCTCTTCCTCCTCATGGTCGGCTACTACATCTTCAAGGTCGTGCGCGAGCCGCTCGTCCTGGCCCTCCCGAGCGGGGCGGAGATGAAGTCGTACGCCGCCGCCGCCCAGGCCGTGACCCTGATGGGCTTCATCCCCCTGTATTCGTGGTTCTCGTCGCGCGTCGGCCGCATGCGCCTGATCCAGGGCGTGATCCTCCTCTTCCTGGTGTGCATCGAGGCCTTCTACGTCGGCTTTCGCGCCGGCGTCCCCATGCTGGGCTTCTTCTTCTACGTGTTCGTCGGGATCTTCAGCCTGGCCACCATCGCCCAGTTCTGGTCGTACGCGAACGACCTCTACGACCGTCCCACCGGCGAGCGGCTCTTCCCGATCGTGGTGATGGGGGCGACCGCGGGCAGCCCGCTGGGCGCCCTGCTCACCGCGCCGCTGTTCAAGGCGGGGCTCCGGCCGTACACGCTCTTCCAGATCACCGCCGTCATCCTCCTCGTCCACCTCGCGCTCTACCGGGTGATCGAGCGGCGCGAGGAGGGCCGGAGCACCCAGGCCACCAAGGCCCAGGAGCGCCTGGGCGGTCCGAACGGCTTCGCCCTGCTCTGGCACAACCACTACCTGCTGCTCCTGGCCGCGCTGCTGCTCACCCTGAACTTCGTCAACACCACCGGCGAGTACCTGGTGGGCCGCACGGTGGTCGAGGTCGCGAAGACGGCGGCCACGCCGGAAGCGGAGGAGGCGATCCTCGGAGCCTTCTACGGTGGGTACTACTTCTGGACGACGGCGCTGGCGTTCTTCCTTCAGGCCATCGTGGCCTCACGGCTCGTCAAGTACCTCGGCATCGGGGGCGTGGTGCTGGCCCTGCCCCTGGTCGCCCTGGGTAGCTACAGCGTGGTGGCCTGCGGCGTCGGCCTCGCCGTCCTGCGCTGGGCCAAGATCGCGGAGAACGCCACCGATTACTCGATCATGAACACCGCGCGCCAGATGCTGTGGCTGCCCACGAGCCGCGAGGAGAAGTACAAGGCCAAGCAGGCCGCCGACACGTTCGTGGTGCGCAGCGGCGACATGCTCTCGGGGCTCGCCGTCTTCCTGGGCGCCGAGGTCCTCAGCGTGCGCGGGTTCGCCGTCCTGAACCTCGTCCTGGTCGCGGTGTGGCTGGCGATCGCGGTGCCGCTCGTGCGCCGCTACCGCGCGCTGGCGACCCCGCGAGGGTGAGGCCGGCGCGGGCGGCCACCGCCGTCCTCGCCTCCCTCCTCGTCCTCGCCGTGCTCCGCTGGCCGCCGGTGTGGGCCCGCCCGCCGTTCGACGTGCGCGCGCTGGCGCTGGCGGGGCCCCTGGTGGCGTGCGCCGTGCTCGCCGCGCTCACCGGCCGGCCGCGCTCCACGCGTCCGGTGAAGCCGGTCGCCGCCGCCCTCGCCGCCGTCCTCGTCGTGCTCGCCTCGCTGGTCGCGCGGCGTCCGGCCGCCGGCCTCCCGGCCGCGATCAGCGACCCGCGCGGTCCGATCGGCGTGTCGGCGATGAGCGCCGTCGACGTCGCCGGGCCCGACCTCCGTCATCTGCCCCCCGCGCGCAAGTGGACGCTGCGCTGGAATGGGCCGCTACGGGCGCCGCGCTCCGGCTCCTATCGTCTGTGGGCGACGGGACGGGGCGAGGTCAGCATCTCGATCGACGGACGGGTCGTCCTCCGTGGCGAGGGCGATCCGCTGCGGGCGGGAGCCGACGTCCCCCTCGCGGCCGGGCCGCACGTGCTGGAGGCCTCGCTCGCGCGCACGGGGCCGGGCCCGCGCCTCCGGCTGGGCTGGAGGTGGCCGCGCGCGGACGGCGGTGCCGGCAATTACGACGAGATCGTCCTGCCGCGCGACCTCGGTGCGCCGATCGCGCGTGGGTGGTGGTGGGCCACGGACGCGCTCGCGATCGCGGCGGCGGTGCTGGCCGGCCTCCTCGTCTGGCGGCTGCCCTGGGACGTCCCGCGATCCCTGCCCGTCGCGCGAGCCCTGACGCGCGGCGAGATCGGATGGTCGCTGGCCGGCCAGGCCGCGCTGGTCGCGCTCATGAGCTGGCCCCTCGTCACGGACCTCGCGGGCCTGGGGGTCACGGATCGTCCCGACGGCCGGCTCAACGCCTGGATCCTGGCCTGGGACGCCCACGCGCTGGCGCACGCGCCCTCACGGCTGTTCCAGGCCCCCGTCTTCCATCCGCTGCCCGACGCGCTCGCCTTCTCCGAGAACCTGCTGCTGCCGGCCGTGATCGGCGCGCCCTTCCAGGCCGGGGGACCCGTGCTGGCCTACAACGTCGTCCTCCTCCTGAGCCTCGTGGTGTCCGGCCTCGGCGTGCAGCTCCTGGTCCGGAGGGCCAGCGGCGACCGCCTGGCCGCGTTCGTGGCCGGGGCCTTCTTCGCCGCGGGCGCCCATCGCTGGATCCGCCTGGCCCATCTCCATGCCCAGGTGACGCTGTTCCTGCCCCTCCTGCTCCTGGCCCTCGATCGCTTCTGGGAGAAGCGGACCCTGCGCCGCGCCGCCGCCGCCGGCCTCTCTCTCGCGCTGCAGGGGCTGTCGTCGGTGTACCTGGGCGCGATCGCCGCGCTCGTGACGGCGGTGACCGTCCTCGTGGCTCTCGCCGGCGGGTTGCGGGCCCGCGAGCTTGCGCGGCTGGGGATCGGGCTCGCGCTCGGCGCGTTGCTCCTGGCTCCGGTCGCGCGGCCCTACCTGCGCATGCGCGCCTTCGAAGGGGCCGAGTTCACGATCTCCGACGTGGCGAGCTACGCGACCACCCTCGAGTCGTACGCGGCGGCCGGCACCCGCCTCTACGGCCCGCTGACCCAGAAGCACCTCGATCCGGAGCGGGTCCAGGACACCCTGTTCCCCGGTGTCGTCGTGCTGGCCTGCGGCCTGGCCGGCCTGGCCTCCGCCCCGCGCCGGTATCGCGCGGTGGCGCTGGCCGCCTCCGCGGTCGCGATCGTCTTCTCGCTCGGCCCCGAGACCGCGGCCTATCGCTTCCTCCACGAGCACTTCGTGCTCGTGCGGGGGGTGCGCGCCCTCTCGCGCTTCTCGCTGGTGCCGGTGCTGGCCCTGTGCGTCCTGGCCGGCTTCGCCCTGGCCCGCCGCTGGGCCCTGTCCCTGGCCGCGCTCGCGCTGTTCCTGGTCGAGTCGTCCAACGTCCCGATCCGCTATGCGCCCGCGCCGGCCCCGTCCGAGACCGCGCGGTGGCTGGCCGGCCGTCCCGGTGCGGTCGCGATCCTTCCCCTGGGAGAGCGCGACACCGACGTCATGCTCGACGGCGTCGCGCACTGGCGGCCGCTGGTCAACGGCGACTCCGGGTTCATGCCGCGGCCGTACACGCGCGAGATGGAGCTGCTGTCGCGTCCGGACCTCGACGAGGGGCTGCGGCTCCTGCGGGCGCTGGGTGTCACCCACGTGATCGCGCGCGAGCCGCTGGCGCTGCCGGTCGTGTTCTCGTCCGGCGACGAGCGGGTCTACGACGTCCCGCCGGGTCCGCTCGCACGGGTCCCCGATCCCGGCACGCCCGTCCCGACGCTCTGGGCCAGCCGTGGCGCCGTCGCCGATCTGGGTGAGCCGCGGCCGGTGGAGTCCGTCGTGTTCGAGGTGTCGGAAGCGCCCTGGGTGGACGCGCCCGCGGTGCAGGTCTCGAGCGACGGCGTGACGTGGACTCGCGTGGAGTCGCGCGCCCGCCTGGCCGACGCGACGCTCGCGCTGCTCCGCGACCCGCGAGATGGCGTGGGCGAGGTGAGCTTCCCCGTCGTGGCCGCCCGGTTCGTCCGCCTGGGCCCGGAGCTGCCGGCGCGGCCGGGCCTTCTGCGGGTCCGGTAGAGCTGCGCACTTCAGGGGGCCGGTCTCGCGCCCACGGGCGCGGACGTCTGGCGCGGTCCGAAGGCGAGCTCCGCCTCGTATTGGTTGTGACGCCGGCAGCGTAGCGCGATGTTGCCCGGCGTGGCCGGGCCCTGCCGGGCGTACGCCTGGACGTGATGGAATTCCAGGAACTCCCTCTCGCTGCATCTCCGCCCGCTGGACGAGACGAATGCGCATTGGGCGCCATCGCGCCGATGGACCTCATCCTTGACGGCCTGCGGGACGTCGCGCGAGGCGCGAATAGGAGTGCGGATCTCCCTATCCGTCGCGGGACGGATGGTCCGCCGTCGCGGTGTCGCCCTCCGGCCGACCTTCCTCGCCTCGACTCGCTCGAGGAGCAGGGTGATCGCCTGGTCGAAGATCACGGCCGGATCGCCGTTGGGGATCTCCCAGGTCAGCGTCAATGCGCCCGAGGCGAGATGGTCGAGGATCGACGGGAAGCGCCGGCAGGCTCGAGCCGCTTCGATCCTGTTACAGGCGGCGTCTTCGGAGAGCCGAAGCTCCTGCGTGCAGTACGCGAAGAGCGATGCGTAGCCCTCGGCGGCGTAGACGGATGGGCGGGAGTCGAGCGCGGCCAGATGGACCACGAGCTCGACCGAAGCCTCGCGCTCCTTGGTAGCCAGGGCGCCAAGGCGTGCGAGGAGGTCGTGGTCGGAAAGGGCGGCGGCGGTGACGAGAGTGTTCATCATCATTCGCCTGGTGTATCACGGGGTTTTTCGCGCTTCGGGCCGGCCTCTCGGAGCGCCCAGCAGTGGCGATCGACCTTCGAGTGGGCGAGCCCAGCACTCGTCCGCCGCCGCCGCGTGCTGAGGCGCCGAGAAGCCTTCAGATGCCATTTCGCGCCAGCCGCAGACGGATGAACGCGCTCGCACAGTGAAAACCCGGGTCCGGAACTTCCGGCCGTAGAAAATAAACCCTGCGGTCGTCAGCGCTTCAAGAGCGGCTCGCCGGACTTCAGTCCTTGGGGAGCAGCCGGTGGCGGGCTCCCGTCGCCAGGTCGAGCTCGATCAGCGCGCCGCCCTCGAGGAAGAGCGCCCTTGGCCGCGCCACCGGCGCCCCCCCGCGGAACGCCCGGCTCTCCTCTCTTCCCGGGCCCCAGCTCCGACCAGGCCGCCCGCAGCGCGTCCAGGGCTTCGTCCCGGCTCGCTCCCATGGTCGCGCCCAGGCTGGCGAAGCGGAGGGCCGATTCGCGCAGCAGCCGTGTCCGCTCCGCGCGTGACAGCGACGGCGGGCTCGCGGAGACGTAGGTCCCGTCTCCGCGCCGCACCTCCAGCACGCCGGCGTCGGCCAGGCGCTGATAGGCCTTGGACACCGTCGCCGGGTTCACGCGGAGGTCGCGGGCCAGATCACGCACGGACGGCACCACCGCCCCCGCGGCGAGGCCGCCGGAGGCGACCAGGCGCCGCACGCCGTCCTCGATCTGGCTCCAGAGGGGAGCCGGCGCGGCGGGGTCGACACGGAGCACCCGATCCAGTGACACTGTATCACAGTAATAATACGCTGATGCACTCGAGTCAAGCCCTTTCGCGCCGCCGCGACCCGTGCCGCTCGCGGTAAGCTCGCGCCGTGACCGCGCGCGAGACGCCCGACGGGTTCTTCCAGGACCCGCCGCGCCTCGGGAACACCTTCGACGCGGACGCGGCGCTGCGCGAGACGCTCGCGCGGCTCCTGCCCGCCGAGGTCCACGCGCGCCTGGAGCCCGGCTGGCGCGACCTGGGAAGAGCGGCGGCGGGGCCGCTGGCCGAGCTGGCGCGAGCGGCGGAAGCGGATCCTCCGCGTCTCGTGCCCTACGACGCCTGGGGACGGCGGGTGGACGACATGCGCGTCTCGGCCGCCTGGGGCGAGCTCCACGCCGAGGCGGCGCGACGTGGCCTGGCCGCCGTCCCCTACGAGCGTGACCTGGGCGGCTGGGCCCGCGTCCATCAGTTCGCGCTCCTCACCCTCTACGGGCCGAGCTCCGCGGTCTACACCTGCCACCTGGCCATGACGGACGGGGCGGCGCGGACGCTCCTCGAGCATGCGAGCCCCGACCTGGTGCGCCGCATCGTCCCCCACCTCACCAGCCGCGACCCCGGCCAGCTCTGGACGAGCGGCCAGTGGATGACGGAGCGCACGGGCGGCAGCGACGTCTCCCGCACGGAGACGATCGCGCGCAGGGGCGGCGACGGCGCCTGGCGGCTCTGGGGCACCAAGTGGTTCACGTCCGCGATCACGAGCGAGGTCGCGCTCACGCTGGCGCGGCCGGAGGGAGCCCCGGAGGGCTCGGCCGGCCTGTCCCTGTTCCTCGTCGAGCAGCGCCGCGCCGACGGGACGCGCAACGGCATCCGCATCCTGCGCCTGAAGGATAAGTTGGGAACGCGCGCCCTGCCCACCGCGGAGCTGGACCTGGAAGGCGCGGTCGCGGAGCCCGTGGGGGAGCTGGGGCGCGGGGTCAAGAAGATCACGCCCCTGCTCAACATCACTCGGCTCCACAACGCGATCAGCGCCTGCGGGATGATGGCGCGGCTCCTCCAGCTCCTGCGCGACTACGCCCGCCGCCGCGTCGCCTTCGGGTCGCCGCTGGCGGACAAGCCGCTGCACCGGGAGACGCTGGCCTCTCTCCAGGTCGAGTACGAGGCCGCCCTCGCCCTGACCTTCGACTGCGCCCGCCTGCTCGGGCGGGCGGAGGCGGGAGAGGCGACGGAGGACGAGCGGGCGGCCCTGCGCCTGATGACGCCGCTCGCCAAGCTCATGACGGCGCGCCAGGCGGTGGCCCTCGCCTCGGAGGGGCTCGAGGGATTCGGCGGAGCCGGCTATGTCGAGGACACCGGCCTGCCCGTCTGGCTGCGCGACGCGCAGGTGCTGCCGATCTGGGAGGGCACGACGAACGTGCTCAGCCTGGACGCGCTGCGCGCGGTCGCCCGCGAGGGTGTCCTCGAGCCGTGGGCGGCGCTGGCCGCGCGCCGGCTGGAGGCGCTCATGTCGTCGCCGCTGGCCAACGTCGCCGCGCACGTGCGGGGGCGGATCACGGACGCGCCGCGCACGCTCGCCGCGCTGGCCGACGCCGGATCCGAAGCCGCCGAATCGTCAGCCCGCCGCGCCGCGCTGACCCTGGCCGGCCTCTCTGCCGCCGTCCCGCTGTGCGAGCAGGCGGCCTGGGCCGTCGCGCTCGGCCGCGGCGATCGCGCCCGGGCGGCGGCGGTGCGGTGGGTCTACGAGCGGGTGCCGGAGCTCCCGTCCGCGGACGAGGCCGTCGCGCGGCGCCACGACAGCACGATCTTGAGCGGGCTCTAGGGAACCGGCATGACCACGACACCGCAAGAGGTGAAGCGGACGTACCTCGAGATGACCTCCCCGGCCGACCTGCGCGCCTCGCGCAGCGCGGACCCCGCCGCTCGCGTGGAGAGGGTCGAGGGCTGCCCGGCGTCGTTCTTCCGATACCTCTACGCGGAGGTCGGCCGCGCCTACCACTGGGTGGATCGACTGGGCTGGAGCGACGACGAGGTCCGCCGGCACCTGGCCGATCCGTCGGTGTCGCTGTGGCTCTTCACCGTGCGGTCCGCGCCCGCCGGCTATTTCGAGCTCAAGGAGGGCGGGGAGGGAGCCGTCGAGATCGCCTATTTCGGCCTGCTGCCGGAGTTCATCGGCCGCGGCTACGGCAAGCACCTCCTGACCGAGGCGGTCGACCACGCCTGGGCCGTGGGGGCGCGGCGGGTCTGGCTGCACACCTGCTCCCTCGACGATCCGGCAGCCTTGCCCAACTACGTGGCCCGGGGGTTCCGGCCCTTCCGGGAAGAGACCTATTTCGTCACCCAGGCGGTGTAGGCTTTTTCGCGCGAACACGCCCCAAACGACTGACGTGCGGCGGTTTGCGGTCCACTTGAAGTGCTAGGACCGCTCATACGACAATAGCTAGTTGCGTCGACGGTCACTGACCACAACCTGTTGTACTTTCCTCTTGACAGCCCCGTTGCGACGAGCGCATAGTCACGCCACTTCGTCATCAAGAGCGATCGCGTCCGGGGATGGCCCGGGCGAGGGATAGAACTCGGAACCGACCGGCTGGAGGCGTCCATGTCCACCCACCCCATCGAGAATTCCAAGCCTGAGCCCCGCGCGCACAAGGGGGGTGGCTCCAGGGGTCTGACCTTCGCCCGTTACTTCACCAAGGCCGGACGAGATCCGTACGACGAGATGGCGTGGGAGCACCGATCGGCCGTCATCAACGACGAGCGCGGCCAGCCGGTGTTCGAGCAGCACGGCGTCGAGGTGCCGACCACCTGGAGCCAGACCGCGACCAACATCGTGGCCTCGAAATACTTCCGCGGGCAGCTCGGCGCTCCCGACCGCGAGGCGAGCGTGCGCGGACTCATCTCGCGCGTGGTCGACACCATCACGGCCTGGGGGGAGAAGCAGTCCTACTTCGCGACCCCGGAGGACCTGAAGAGCTTCTCGGACGAGCTGGCCCACCTGCTCGTCCAGCAGAAGGCCGCGTTCAACAGCCCCGTCTGGTTCAACGTCGGGATCGAGCCCCACCCGCAGGCCTCCGCCTGCTTCATCAACTCCGTGAAGGACACGATGGACTCGATCCTGGGCCTGGCCAAGACGGAAGGCATGCTGTTCAAGTTCGGCTCCGGCACCGGCTCCAACCTGTCGTCCATCCGCTCCTCGAAGGAGCCGCTGGCGGGCGGGGGCACCGCCTCCGGTCCCGTGTCCTTCATGCGCGGCTACGACGCCTTCGCCGGCGTCATCAAGTCCGGCGGCAAGACGCGGCGCGCGGCCAAGATGGTCATCCTCAACGCCGACCACCCCGACATCGCGGAGTTCATCACCTGCAAGGCGGACGAGGAGCGCAAGGCCTGGGCCCTCATCGACGCCGGCTACGACGGCGCCTTCAACGTGCGCGGCGGCGCCTACGACTCCGTCTTCTTCCAGAACGCGAACCACTCCATCCGGGTCACCGACGACTTCATGCGCGCGGTGCTCGAGGACCGCGAGTGGCAGACGAAGTACGTGCTGGGCGGGCAGGCCGCCGAGACCTATCGGGCCCGCGACCTCATGAAGATGATGGCGGAGGCGGCCTGGCAGTGCGGCGACCCCGGCATGCAGTTCGACACCACGATCAACGACTGGCACACCTGCCCGAGCACCGCCCGCATCAACGCCAGCAATCCCTGCAGCGAGTACATGTTCCTCGACGACACCGCCTGCAACCTGGCCTCGCTGAACCTGATGAAGTTCGTGAAGGCGGACGGGGAGTTCGACGCCCAGGCCTTCGGGGCGGCCTGCCGCACCGTCATCACCGCCCAGGAGATCCTGGTCGACAACGCGAGCTACCCGACCGTCGCCATCGACCAGAACAGCCACGACTACCGGCCGCTGGGCCTGGGCTACGCCAACCTGGGCGTGCTCCTCATGGACCGCGGCCTGCCCTACGACTCGGAGGGCGGGCGCGCCTACGCGGCGGCCGTGACCTCCCTCATGCACGGCGAGGCCTACGCGCAGTCCGCGCGCATCGCGGGGGCCATGGGCCCGTTCGCGGGCTACGCGAGGAACGCCGAGCCCATGCTGCGGGTGATCGACAAGCACCGGCAGGAGTCCCACCAGATCGACTCCACGCTGGTGCCGCGCGAGCTGCTCTCCTCCGCGGTCTCGATCTGGGACGAGGCCTACGGCCTGGGCGCGCAGCACGGGTACCGCAACAGCCAGGTCACGGTGCTGGCGCCCACCGGGACCATCGGCTTCATGATGGACTGCGACACCACCGGCATCGAGCCCGACATCGCCCTGGTCAAGTACAAGAAGCTGGTCGGCGGCGGCGTGATGAAGATCGTCAACCAGTCCGTGCCGGGCGTGCTCAAGAAGCTCGGCTACAGCGGCGGGCAGGTCGAGGACATCATCCACTACATCGACGAGAAGGAGATGATCGAGGGCGCGCCCCACCTCAAGGACGAGCACCTCGCCGTCTTCGACTGCGCGTTCCCGCCCGCCAGCGGCAAGCGGTCCATCCACTACATGGGCCACATCAAGATGATGGCGGCGGTGCAGCCCTTCCTCTCCGGGGCGATCTCCAAGACCGTCAACATGCCGACCACGGCCACGCCGGACGACATCGCGCACGCCTACGCCGAGGCCTGGCGGCTGCGGCTCAAGGCCATCGCGGTCTACCGCGACGGGTGCAAGCGGTCGCAGCCCCTCAGCACCTCCAAGGACGACAGGCCGGCCCCCGCCGCCGGCGCGGCCACCGCCGCCCCCGAGGGGCGCCCGGCCCGGCGCAAGCTGCCGGACGAGCGGCACGCCCTGACCCACAAGTTCTCGATCGCCGGCCACGAGGGCTACATCACGGTCGGCATGTACGAGGACGGCAAGCCCGGCGAGATCTTCCTGGTCATGGCCAAGGAAGGCTCGACCATCTCCGGCCTCATGGACGCCTTCGCCACCTCGATCTCGATGGCCCTGCAGTACGGCGTGCCGCTGGAGGCGCTGGTCGAGAAGTTCTCGCACGTCCGCTTCGAGCCCAGCGGCTTCACCAAGAACCCGGAGATCCCGTTCGCGAAGAGCATCACGGACTACATCTTCCGGTGGCTGGCCTCCAAGTTCCTGTCCGCCGAGCAGGCGCAGGCGGTCGGGGTGAAGGGCAGCGAGGGCACGGCGGTGGAGCCGAGGTCGGGACCGGTGACGCCACGGTCGACGGGCTCGACGGCCGCGGGCACCGCCGTGACGTTCCGGAGCCAGGCCGACGCGCCCTCCTGCCATTACTGCGGCAGCATCATGACCCGCAACGGGAGCTGCTACCGCTGCGCGAACTGCGGGTCCACCAGCGGGTGCAGCTAGCCCAGGTGGCCCTGAACGGCTTTCCGGCACGCCTCGGGAGCGGTCCCGACGAGTTGTGGGAGCACTGCCGGAACAGCCTGGGCATCGCTCGCCTGCTCCATCACGAGGGGCGGCCGGAGGCGCTCGTCTCCACCGCCTGCCGGCTGGCCGTGGAGACGGCCTGCCGGGCCGCCCTCGAGCAGGCGGGGATCGACTTCGACGGCGACCTCGAGGTGGCGCTCGCGCGGCTCGGCGCCCCTCGCGACGTGTGGGAGCTGCAGCAGGGCGGACCGGCCGGCCGGCGCCTTGCCGCCGCGGAACGAGCGGTCGCGTGGTTCGCGTCCTACCTGCGCCACGCCGCGCCCGGCCGGTCCTGGGGGTACTGAACGGATGCAGGGAGGCATGGAGAAGGTCCGCGCCCTGGCCCACGACCTCATCGACACGCTGAGCGACGAGGAAGTGCGCCTGCTCATCGCGTACGCGCATCAGCTCCAGGAGGGCCACTTCGCGGCCCTGGCCCAGGGACTCGAGGACCTCCTCGAGGAGTCGGCCTGATCGGGGCCGCCCGCGGGGACGCGGTCCCGCGGACGGCCGTCGCTTCTCCCGCCGTCCATCAACACCGCCGCCGCGTCCTCCACCGCCTCTGCCTGGCCCTGGCCCGCCATCCACGGGTGGTCCTGTGCGCCGCGCGCGTCATCGACGCCCTCGAGGCCCGCGACCGCCTCGGGCGCATCGCCGCCCTCTTCACGTTCGTGTCGCACCTGACCGCGGGCGGCGTCGCCGCCGACGACCTGCGCGACGGGGTGGACGTGCTCGTGCGCGTGGCCGGCCCGGAGGCGGCCCCGGCCGTGCTCCTGGCCGCCCTCCTCAAGACGGCGGGGGAGCGCGCGCAGGTGGACTACGCGCGCGACCTCGTGTTCGTGCGGGTCGAGATCGGCCCGGAAGAGGCGGCCCGCCTGCCCCCGCACGCCGCCGTCATCGTGGCCCGGCGCCGCCGGCGGGTGTACCTGCCGCTCTGGGTGCGCCACGCCCGGAGCCCGATGGGGTTCCTGCCGCGCCCCACGCGCGAGGGGCTCGCCCACCGGCACTTCATCGCGTAGCCGCGGCTACAATCCGCCATGTCCGCCGAGGCGCGCCGATCGGGTCCCGCGCTCGCTCTCCGCGCGCTCCTCCCGTTCCTCCTCTTCTCGGTCGCGCGCGACGTGGACGCGGCGGTGGGCGTCCTCCTCCACAGCACGCTCGACCTGCCCGGTTTCGTCATGCAGGCGGTGCGGCTCCTCGACGCGGAGGAGGTCGCGCGCCATGCGCTCGCATCGCTGTTCCTGGGGGTGGTGGCATGGACGACGCTGGCCGCCCTGCGTGTGCGCGCCGGCGCAACGTCCTGGAGGGAGGCCCTCTCGGAGGTGGCCCGCTCGTTCGCCGTCCTCCATCTCCGGCCGGCGCTCACCGTCCTCGCCCTGATCTCGCTCGCGATCCGGCCCACCTATCCGTACGGCTTCACCCTGCCCGTCGCGCTCGGACAGGACTGGGCGATCGCCCAGCAGGTGGCGATCCTGGCCGCGCTGGTGGCGGCGCTCGTGCCGCGGCCCCGCCTGCCCGCGCCCGGCGCGGCCTCGGTCGCGTTCATGGCGTTCGTGGTCTACGCGCTGATCACGCCGGAGTCGGCGCGGCGCTGGGAAGGCCATCCCGGCAACGAGCCCAAGACCCTGCGCATGGCGGTCGCGCTAGGGCACGGGCTCACCCTCGACGTGGAGGGCGTCAGCGCGGGCATGGAGGCGCTGACTCCGCGCCCGCTGCTCGACGCGGCCGCCGACGCCGCCGCCGGACTGGCTCGCGAGTCCGCCGGCATGGTGGCGGCGCTCGCGCACGGCCCCCGCGCGGCCGGCGCCTCCGCCATCCGCGCGACCCGCATCACCCGCCAGACGATCCGCGGCAAGGACGGCGGCGTCTACCACGTGCTGGCGCCGGGGCCGTCCGTCCTGCTGGCGCCGATGCTGCGGATCGACCGCGCCCTGAACCTGGCCCGGGGGACGGCGGGACGGCTGGCCGTGACCGTCCTCTTCTGGAACGCCCTGGCCGCCGCGCTGGTGGCCGCCGTCTTCCTGCTCGCCCGCGACGGGGGAGCGGGCGCGGGTGGGGCGGCGCTCGTCGCCGGTCTCACCGCCCTCCTGCCGCCCTTCCTCTTCTACTCGTACCAGTTCTACCCGGAGATGCTGGGCGCGCTCGTCCTGGCCGTCGCCTTGCGGGCGATCCTCCTGCGGCCGTGGGACGACCGTGTCGGTCGCGCGCTGGGGCTGGGCCTCCTCCTCGCCTTCCTTCCCTGGCTGCACCAGAAGTTCCTGCCCGTGTGGGGCGTGCTCGTCGTGATGGCCCTGGTGCGCGCGGTGGACGCCCTGGTCACGCTGCGCACGCTCTGCGCGCTCCTCGTCCCGCAAGCCCTGTCCGCCTGGCTGGTCGCCCTCTACAACTTCGGGATCGCGGGGAGCGTGAGGCCGGACGCGCTGTTCCTGGCCTGGGGTCCCGGCGGCGTGAGCTCGACGCGCTGGGGACAGGGCCTCCTGGGCCTGTCCCTCGACGCCCGCTACGGCCTCCTGCCCTACGTGCCGGTCTACCTGCTCGGCTTCGGCGGCCTCCTGCTGCCCGGTGCCGCCGCGCGACGGCTGCGCTGGGGCGCCCTGCCCGTGGCCGTCTACTACCTGACGGTGGCGGCCGCCGACAACTGGAGCGGCGCGGTCTGCAACCTCGGGCGGTACATCATGCCCGCGCTGCCGTGCGCGATCGCGCTCCTGGCCCTCGTCCTCGTACCGGCGACGGCCCGGCGCGGGCTGCTCGCCGTGCTCCTCCTGCTCTCCGCGTGCAGCGCGATCGTGGCCGTGGCGCTCTGGAACGACCCGCACGCCGCCAACGACAGCGCCCTCCTGCTCGCGCGCGGCGCGATCGCGGACGGCAACGTCTACGTCCCGAACCTGTTCATCCGCGCCTGGACGGACGGGGCGCCGGGCCTGTGGGCGCGCATCGCGGCCTGGATCGCGATGATCGCCCTTCTCGCGACGTGGGTCCGCGCGGCGGTGACCGGAGGCGGGGCAACGCGTCCGACCCGCGCCGTCTTCGGGTTCGCGGCCGCCGTCCTCGCCGTGGCCCTCGTCCTCGAGCGCTGGCCTCCCTCGCGCACGGCCGCGCGCTTTCCGGACGCCATCGAGGTCGCCCCGGGCGTGACCGCCTTCGTGGAAGGGGCGCGGGTGGAGGGCGCGCGGGCCTGGATCGATCCCGGCGAGCACGCCGTGCTCCTGCGCGCCCGGGAGATGCCGGCGGCGCTGCGCGTACGCCTCGAGGGCCAGGGCGTGCTGAGAGCGCCCGGCCGTCCACCGCTGCCGATCCCCCCCGCCGGCCTCGAGGTGGACCTGCCGCCGGAGGTCGTGGCCACGCTGGAGGGCCGTCGCGGCGTCCCCGAGACCCTGGCCCGCCAGCGCCTGACCCTGGAGGGTCCGGGGGCGGTCGTGCTGCGGCTGCTTGCCGGCCCGGAGACGGTCAGGTAACGCGCCGATATAGACTCGTGGGATTGCTATGGCTGGAACTCCGGCGCCTCCGGCTACGTTCCCTCCAGGAGTGGAGAAGGCCCCGCTCGTCGAGTTCCGCGACCTGACCGTCTCCTACGGGCCGCTGGTCGCGCTCTCGGGAGTGGAGGGCGCCTTCCCGCCCGGTCCGACCGGGCTCCTCGGTCCGAACGGGGCGGGCAAGACCACGCTCCTCAAGACGCTGCTCGGGTTCCTGAAGCCCGACTCCGGCCGCATCGTGGCCTTCGGCCTCGACCCCGCGACCTCGCCCCTCGAGGTCCGCCGGCGCATCGGCTACATGCCGGAGGTGGACTGCCACGTCCCGTCGATGTCCGCGGCCGCCTTCGTGGCCTTCGCGGGCGAGCTCTCCGGGATGCCGCGCGACGAGGCGATCAGCCGCGCGCACGAGGTCCTCTACTACGTCGGCCTCGGCGAGGCGCGTTACCGCGCGGTGGACACGTACTCGACGGGGATGAAGCAGCGGGCCAAGCTGGCCCAGGCCCTCGTGCACGATCCCGACCTGCTCCTGCTCGACGAGCCGACCAACGGGCTCGACCCGCAGGGGCGCGAGGAGATGCTGGCCCTGATCGAGGACATCTCCCGCCGGCGGCAGATGAGCCTGATCCTCTGCTCGCACCTCCTGCGCGACGTGGAGCAGGTCTGCGAGAACGTGATCGTCTTCAACCAGGGCAAGGTCGCGGCCCGCGGCCCCATCGCCACCCTCACCGGCCCGCGGCGCAGCGTCTACGACGTGCGGCTCAAGGGCGACCCGGCCGGCTTCCTGACCGACCTCAAGGACCTCGGCTGCGAGTGGCGCGAAGGGGAGGACGGCTTCCGCGTCTTCCTGACCGACGGCCTCGGCCCCGAGGTGCTGTTCAAGACCGCGCGCGACGCCGGCGTGCAGGTGCGCTTCCTGCGGCCGGGGGCGGAGAGCCTGGAGGACGTGTTCCTGCGCGCGCTGGGCCACGAGGTCGAGGCCTAGTGCCGATCTACGAGCAGACCTACCGTCGCTACGAGGCGCGGGCGCCTCTGCGCACGGTGCGCTTCTGGCCCATCACGCGCGAGGCCCTGCGCCTGGTCCTGGCCCGCCGGGCCTTCCTGGGACTTCTCCTGGTGGCCTGGGGACAGTTCCTGTTCCGGGTCATCCAGGTCTACGTGGTCACGCGGCTGCCCGAGGCCGGCCGCGTGCTGCCCATCGACGGCCGCATGTTCGGCCAGTTCCTGTCCATCCAGACCCTGTTCACCCTGCTGCTCTCGATCTTCGGGGGGGCCGGCCTCATCGCGAACGACCTGCGCACGGGCGCGATCCTCGTCTACCTGTCGCGCCCGCTGACCCGGCGCGACTACGTCCTGGGCAAGCTCGGCGTGCTGATGGCGCTGAACCTCTCCGTGACCCTGGTGCCGGGCCTGCTCCTGTACCTGATCGCGCTGGCCCTCGCCCCCGAGCAGTTCGCCAAGTGGAGCCTGGCCTGGATCTCTCCGGCGGTGGTCGTGCACTCGCTGGTGACGTCGCTCGTGATGAGCCTGATCGCCCTGGCCGTCTCCTCGCTCTCGCGGAGCGCGCGCGTGGCCGGGCTGGGCTTCTTCGGGCTCGTGTTCGGGCTGGAGGTCGTGCGCGGCGTGCTGCGTGCGCTGTACGACCGGCCGGAGTCGGCCCTGCTCTCCGTCCAGGCCGACCTGCAGTCGCTGGGCAACGCGCTGTTCGGGGTCACCGACCGCGCCTTCCAGCTTCCCTGGGCCTATCCGGCGCTGGTCCTGGTCGCGGTGAGCCTCGGCTGCCTGGCCATCCTGCGCGCGCGCGTGCGCGCGGTGGAGATCGTCCGGTGACGGCGGCCGCCATCAAGGCCAGGGGCGCGGCGGCGGGCGCGGCCACCCTCGAATACGTGCGCGCCTCGCGCTGGTACGGGGCGGTAATCGCGCTCAACGACGTGACCACCACCGTCGGCCCCGGCGTCACCGGCCTCCTCGGTCCCAACGGGGCCGGCAAGTCCACGTTCCTCAAGCTGGCCGCGGGCCAGCTCGCGCCGAGCCAGGGCGAGGTGCGCGTCCTGGGCAAGCCTGCCTGGGGCAGCCCGGAGCTGTTCCACCGCGTGGGGGTGTGCCCGGAGTCGGACGCCTTCTGGGAAGGCCTCACCGGGATGCAGTTCTTGATGGCGCTCCTGAGCCTGACCGGCTTCGACGAGGCCCAGTGCCGCCGCCGGGCGGAGGCCGCCCTCGAGCAGGTGGCCCTCTCCGATGCCCGCGACCGGAAGATCGGCGGGTACAGCAAGGGCATGCGCCAGCGGATCAAGCTGGCCCAGGCCCTGGCCCACGACCCGCAGGTCCTGCTCCTCGACGAGCCGCTCAGCGGGATGGACCCCGTCAACCGGCGCCGGGTGGTGGACCTGGTGAAGCGGCTCGGGCGCGAGGGCCGCACCGTGCTGGTCTCCAGCCACATCCTGCACGAGGTGGAGGCGATGACCCGCCGCGTCCTCCTCATCCACAACGGCCGCATCCTGGCCGAGGGCGACGTGCGGGAGATCCGCGACCTCATGGACGAGCACCCGCACACCGTGGCCCTGCGCGCGCGCGATCCCCGGGCCCTGGCCCGGGCCATCGTGGGCACGCCGCACGTCCTGTCGCTGGTCTTCGGTGCGGAGGGGGAGTGGGTCACCGTGCAGACGGCGCGCCCGGACGAGTTCTACGCGTCCGTGCACCAGGCGGCGGTGGAGGCGGGCGTGAGCGAGATGTACTCCCCGGACGAGAACCTGGAGTCGGTCTTCCGCTACCTGGTGGCGCGGTGAGCGCGAGCCCTTCGCCGCCGCCGTCCACCGCCGGACGCGACCTGGGCCGCCCCGTCCCGTTCCTCCATGCCGCCCGCGCGGTGTTCGACCTCTCGCTCGAAGGGATGGTCTGGAGCCGGCGCAGCCTCCTCATGGTGCTGCTGCTGGGCCTGCCCGCGCCCCTGGCCCTCCTCTTCCGCACCTTCCTGACGCGCCTTCCTCCCCGGGTGGGTGCGTTCGATTTCTACGGTGTGGTGATCTCGTTCTACTACGTCCGCAACGCCCTGCCCCTGGCCGCGCTCTTCTACGCCACCGCCTTGATCGCGGACGAGGTGGAGGGCCGGACCATCACCTACCTGCTGACGCGGCCGGTCCAGCGGGCGGCGATCCTGGCCGGCAAGTTCGCCGCCTATCTCGTGACCACGGTCGCGCTGGCCCTGCCCGCGGTGGTGGTGACGTTCTTCCTGCTCACGACCATCCACGGACGGACGGGCCTGGGCGCGCTCGTCCCCGAGCTCTTCCGCGACATGGGGGTGGTGGTCCTGACCCTCGTCACCTACGGGGCCTTCTTCGCCCTCATGGGCGTGCTGCTGCGCCGCCCGGTCATTCCCGGCCTGCTCTTCCTGTTCGTGTGGGAGCTCCTGGCCAACGCGCCCGGCTACCTGCCGCGCTTCACCATCACCGCCTACCTGCGGTCGCTGATCCACCACCGCCCGCCGGACGAGGGGATGGCCGAGATCTTCGCCCAGGTCCTGCCCACCGCCTTGTGCCTGGAGGCGGTGGGGGGCATGATCGTGGTGTTCCTCGCCGGCGCGGCCTGGATCTTTTCCGCGCGCGAGTACGTACTGGATCAGTAGGGGAGGCCTGTCATGACGCGAAGCCGCCTGGTCGTGCTCGGCTCGGCCCTGGTCGTCGGCGCCGGCGCCGTGGCCGCGCTCGGCGCCTTTTACCTCGATCCCGCGCGGGCGGCGGTGGGCCCGCTGCCTCCGCAGGCCCTCGCGCTCCCCGCCGGGACCCGCTTCGTGATGGGCATGGACGTGAAGCGCTTCGTGGCCAGCCCCTTCTACACGCGTTACGCAGGGCAGTCCGCCAACCGTCTCCAGGCCTTCACCGAGCTGGAGGAGAAGACGGGCCTCAACCCCGAGCGCGACGTCGACCAGGTCTACGTCGCGGGCAGCCAGGCCGGCGTGCCCGGCAAGGGCGGCGACGCCCTCGTGGTCGTGGTCGGCCGCTTCGACCGCTACAAGGTCTCGCGCGCGATCGAGACCGAGAAGAAGGGCGTGACCTCGAAGAACGTCCAGGGCACCACGGTCTACCTCTTCAACGAGGACGCCAGCGGGCGCGGCGCGGGCGCGGCCGCCTTCCTCGACGACAACTCGATCGTGATGGGCGCGCAGCGGACGGTGGAGCAGACCGTGATCGCGCGCGCCAAGGGCGAGGCGCCGCTGCGCAGCAACGCCGCCCTGCTCGCGCTGCTCGAGAGCGTCCGGCCGGGCTCGACCTTCTGGATGGTCGGGGACCAGACCCTCCTGAGCAACATGCCCAAGTCGATCCCGGGGCCGGGCGGGCCGGGCACCAGCCAGAGCATCGAGCTGCCCGCCCTCAAGAGCCTGGTCGTGACCGGCGACCTGGACCCCCAGGTGAGCCTCGACCTCACCGGAGAGGCGACGGACGAGGCCTCGGCCAAGAACCTGGCCGACGTCGTGCGCGGCTTCGTGGCCCTGGCCACCATGCAGGCCAACCAGCGGCCGGAGCTCAAGCAGCTCGCCTCCGCCATCAACGTGACCACGGAGGCCACGCGCGTGCACGTGGCCGCCCGCGTGCCCTACGACGTGATCGACTCGCTGCAGGGGCGGCGTCCGCCGATCTCGGCGCCGCCGCCCGCTGCCAACCGCTAGAGAGTCGGGCCTCGTGCGCGGGGTCACAGGGATCAGTCGGGCACGTACGTAGACATCGCCACGATCACTGACTGCTCCATGGTCATGCGACCACGCCTGGCGCCCGCGTTTGCCGTATCGAACGTGCTGCGCGCCATCCTGATCCTGCTTTCGGTGGCAGCGGAGGCCGCCGCCGCCGGCACCGCGTTCACGTATCAGGGCCAGCTACGGGAAGGGGGGCACACCGCCCGCGGCGCCTACGACCTCCAGTTCATCCTCTACGACGCCCCGGCCGCGGGGTTGCCCGTCGGTCCGGCCGTGATCCGGGAGGACGTCCCCGTTTCGGGGGGCCTCTTCGTGGTCTCGCTGGACTTCGGAGCGGTGTTCGGCGGCAGCGCACGCTACCTCGAGGTCGGAGTGCGGCCGGCGGCGAGCACCGACTCCTTCACCATCCTGTCTCCCCGCCAGGAGATCACGCCGGTGCCCGGTGCGATCTTCAGCGCCGCCACGGGAGATCCGAGCGCTCAGCGACGCACGGTGCCGCCGGCCTGTCCCGCGGGCCAGTACATCCGGTCCCTCGCCCCCGACGGGGCTCCCGCCTGCGTGGCCGACCTCGACACGATCAGCGGTGGCACGGTCACCTCGATCACGGCGGGCGCCGGTCTCACCGGCGGGACCATCACGACCACCGGCACGATCGCCGCGAGCTTCGCCGGGACCGGCTCCGCCCCGACCGCCGCCCGCAGCGACCACGATCACGACGCCATTTATCAGACCCCCGTCACCGGAGCCTGCGCGCCCGGCTTCGGCATCCGCCAGTTCAACCCCGACGGCTCCGTCCTCTGTGACGAGACCGGAGTCTCCGGTCCCTCGCTCGGTGCCGTCGACTCCGTGGGCAACGTCGGGCAGCTGCCCTCGATCGCGATCGGCTCCGACCGTCTCGGCGTCGTGAGCTACTTCGACGCCACCGGCAACGACCTCAAGGTGGCCCACTGCAACGACACCGCCTGCACCTCCGCCACCGCGCGCACGCTGGACGGGCCGGGGACGGTGGGGCAGGTGAGCTCGATCGCGATCGGCACCGACGGCTACCCCCTGATCAGCTACTGGGACGCCAGCAATGGGGACCTCAAGGTCGCCCATTGCGGCGACGTCACCTGCGCCACCACCACCCTGAGCACCCTCGACTCTCCCGGGAACGTCGGCCTCGACACCTCCCTCCGTATCGGCGCGGACGGCTTCGGCCTGATCAGCTACTGGGACCTTACCAACAACGACCTCAAGGTCGCGCACTGCGCCAATACCGCCTGCACGAGCGCCGCCGTGAGCACGATCGACGGCACGGGACTGGTCGGGCAGTACACGTCGCTGGCCATCGGCCCCGATGGGCGGGGGCTGATCAGCTACTGGAGCAACAGCGCGGGCTCGCTCAAAGTGGCGCACTGTCTCGACCTCCTCTGCACCTCCGCGGACGTCCACACCGTCGATCCCGCCGCCATCACCGGCCAGTACACCTCGATCGCCATCGGAGCCGACGGCCTCGCCCTCATCACCTACTTCGCCAACAGCGCGGGCGACCTCCGGGCCGCGCACTGCCTCGACCCCGCCTGCGCCACCGCCACCCTGGCTGTGCTCGACAGCGTGGGGGTCGTCGGCCGCAGCTCGTCGCTGGCCATCGGAACGGACGGCCTCGGCCTGATCAGCTACTACGACAACAGCGCGGGCGACCTCAAGGTCGCCCATTGCCTCGACCCCGCCTGCTCGTCGGCGACCACGGTGGCTCTCGACACCGTCGGTGACGTCGGGTCCACCACCGCCCTCACCGTCGGAGCCGATGGCCTGGGGCTCATCGGCTACTACGACGCCACCAACGGCCACTTGAAGGTCGCGCACTGTGGCAACGTCCCCTGCAACCCGTTCGTGGGGCGGCGGCGATGAAACGGGCGGCGGTGGCGATGCTGGTGCTGGCGGCGGCCCTGGGCACGAGCGGCCCCGCCGCCGGCGCGGGCACCACCTTGACGTTCCAGGGCCGGTTGACCGACGCCAGCGGCGTCCTCGACGGCGCCTTCGACCTCCGCTTGATCCTCTACGACGCGGAGTTCGGCGGCTCCCAGGTCGGGTCGATCCTCTTCCGCGACGACGTCCCGGTGAGCAAGGGCCTGTTCACCGTGGCCCTGGACTTCGGGGCCGTCTTCGACGGCAACGCCCGGTTCCTGGAGGTCGCCGTCCGGCCGGGCAGCAGCACCGGCGCCTACTCCACGCTGGGCGTCCGCAAGGAGCTGACCCCGGCCGCCATCGCCCTCTTCAGCGCCGCGACCGGCGACGCGACCGTCCAGAGGCGGACGGTGCCGCCGACGTGCCCGTCGGGCCAGTACCTCCGGTCGCTCGCTCCCGACGGGACGCCGACGTGCGCCCTCGACGTCGACACCAACAGCGGGGGAACCGTCACCTCGGTCACGGCCGGCGCCGGCCTCACCGGGGGCCCGATCACCGGAGCCGGTACCCTCGCCGCCGACTTCGCGGGGACGGGGTCCGCCCCCACGATGGCCCGCAGCGACCACGACCACGACGCCACCTACCAGCGGAAGATCGGGGGCGCCTGCGCGCCCGGAGCCACCGTGCGCCAGGTCAACTTCGACGGGACGGTGGTGTGCGAGGACAACGGGACGCCCGGCCCGCTGGCCACCACCATCGACTCCGCGGGCTCCGTCGGCACCTACACGTCCATCGCGATCGGGACGGACGGCCTTGGCCTCATCAGCTACTTCGACGGGAGCAGCCTCGACCTGAAGGTAGCCCACTGCCGGGACGCCCGCTGCACCGGCGCCGATACCCACACTCTCGACGCTCCGGGGAGCGTGGGGGGCCACACGTCGATCACGATCGGTACCGACGGCCTCGGGCTCATCAGCTACCACGACTTCTCGAACCACCACCTCAAGGTCGCCCACTGCAACGACGTCGGTTGCACGAGCGCGGCCGGGGTCACCCTGGATCCGGTGGGCCAGACGGGCTTCAACACCTCGATCACGATCGGGGCCGACGGGCTGGGCTTCATCGCCTACTCCGACATCCTCAACTCACGCGTGAAGGTGGCCCACTGCGACAACACCGCCTGCTCGTCGGCCACCCTCCGCACGATCGACCCCACCGTGCCCGCCGGCTTCGACGCCGCGCTGACCCTCGGCGCCGACGGGTTGCCCCTCATCGCCTACATGGACTACAGCAACCACCTCAAGGTAGCCCACTGCAACGACGCCACCTGCAGCGCACCCATCCTCAGCACGATCGATAGCGGCGGCGGCAGCGCCCTCGCGATCACGATCGGGACGGACGGCCTCGGCCTCGTCTCCTATACGGGGCTGAGCCTGAAGACCGCCCACTGCAACGACCTCGCCTGCACCAGCGCCACCCTCGCCACGCTGGAGAGCACCGGCGGCCTGGGCAGCCAGACCGCGGTGGGGGTCGGGGGGGACGGCCTCGGTCTCATCGCCTACCTGGACGGGACGAACGCCCACCTCAAGGTCGCGCACTGCTCGAACGTCGCCTGTAGCGTGGCCGTCACCACCACCGTCGACGCCAGCCCCGGCGTGGGAGCCTCCGCCGCCCTCGCCATCGGCACCGACGGCTTTGGCCTCGTCTGCTACTCCGATGGGACCAACGCCGACCTCAAGGCCGTCCACTGCGGCAACGTCCTCTGCAGTCCGTACGTCGGGCGGGGAAGATGAGGATCGGCGCCGGCGTCGGCCTCCTGCTGCTCCTCGCCCCCGCGGCCAGCCTGGCTGCCCCGCAGGGCACGGCCTTCACGTACCAGGGCCGGCTGACCGACGGCGGCGGCCGTGCCACCGGCACCTACGACTTCCGCTTCATCCTCTACACGGCGAGCGCGGGCGGCTCCCAGGTGGGCCCGGCCATCGTCGAGGAGGACGTAGCCGTCACCGAGGGCCGCTTCGCGGTGCCCCTCGACTTCGGCGCCGTCTTCGACGGCTCCCCGCGGTTCCTCGAGGTTGCCGTCCGCCCCGGGGCGGGCACGGGCGCGTTCGCAGTCCTCTCCCCGCGCCAGGAGGTGGCCGTGGTGCCCAGCGCCCTCTTCAGCGCCACCACCGGAGACGCGGACCTGCAGCGCCGCTCGGTGCCGCCGACCTGTCTTCCCGGCCAGTACCTTCGCGCCCTGGCTCCCGACGGGACGCCCACCTGCGCTGCGGACGCCGACGCCAACTCCGGCGGCACCGTCACCTCGGTCACCGCGGGGGCGGGGCTCAGCGGCGGCACGATCACGCTCAGCGGCCCGATCGGGGTGAGCTTCGCGGGGACCGGTTCCGCGTCCACGGTGGCGCGGAGCGACCACGGCCACGGTACCGCCTACCAGGCCCGGATCAACGCCTGTGCACCTGGAGCGAGCATCCGCCAGGTCAACGGGGACGGCACCGTGGAGTGCACGGCCAGCGGGGTGGCGCCGGGCGCGACCTTGACCACCCTCGACAGCGCCGGGAACGTCGGGGTCTACAGCTCGGTGACGATCGGCAACGACGGCCTCGGCCTGATCACCTACTACGACAGCACGAACGGCTCCCTCAAGGTCGCCCACTGCGCCAACCTCGCCTGCACCGCCGCCACCTCCGGCGTCCGCGACACGCCTGGCGGCCTGTTCACCTGGGTCACCATCGGCACCGACGGCTTCGGCCTCATCAGCTACTGGGCCAGCAGCCTCAAGGTCGCCCATTGCACGAATACCGCCTGCACCGCCGTGGACCGGGCCACGCTGGACAGCGCGGGCGCGGTGGGGGCCCACGCCTCGGTGACGATCGGCACCGATGGGCTCGGCCTCGTGAGCTACCACGACCTCACCAACCAGGACCTGAAGGTCGCCCACTGCGACGACACGACCTGCACCACCGCCCAACTCGTGACCCTCGACTCCGCGGGGACGGTCGGGAACGACACCACCATCGCGATCGGCACGGACGGCCTCGGGCTCATCGCCTACGGTGACCTCACCAACGGGGACCTGAAGGTGGCCCACTGCGCCACCACCGATTGCAGCTCTCTCACCTCCACCACCGCCGTCGACGGACCTTCCGACGTCAGCTACTACGCCTCGATGGCCATCGGCGCGGATGGGCTGGGCCTCATCAGCTACTGGGACGCCACCAACGACGACCTGAAGGTCGCCCACTGCACCAACACCGCCTGCACCGGCGCCACCGCCAACACCCTCGACGGCACCGGCAACGTCGGCCGCTACACCTCGCTGAGGATCGGCGCCGACGGCCTCGGCCTCATCAGCTACTACGACGAGACCAACGGGGACCTCAAGGTCGCGCATTGCCGCGACCTGGCCTGCACGAGCGCGACCCTGAGTCGCGTCGACTCCGCCGGCAACATCGGCCAGTACACGGCCCTGGCCATCGGCGCGGACGGCCTCGGCCTCATCAGCTACTACGACGTCACGAACGGCGACCTCAAGGTCGCCCACTGCCGCAACCTCTTATGCAGCGCCTTCGTGGCGCGATCGCGGTGAGCGGCCGGAACGGTCCTTGATCGCCGGGTGGCGGTCGCCTACCATCGAGCGGCTTCCTCCACCTTCCGCTCCGGTCGAACCGCCGCTCCTGCGTGGCCCGACGATCGATCGTGACGTCCGGCCGACGCGCTGATGTACCGGCCGTTACGGGGAGTCCTCATTCCATGTCTCATGCGCGCGCAAGTGCCCTTGCCGGGGCCACGGCCCTGGGTGCGTTCCTTTCCGTCGCGGCGCCGGCCGCGCTGGCCCAGACCACGACCTTCACCTACCAGGGGCGGCTGACCAACGGCGGCAGCCCGGCGAGCGGGACCTACGACCTCCAGCTCAAGCTGTTCGACACCGGCGTGGTCGGCACCGGGACCCAGCAGGGCGGCACCCTGATCCGGACCGCCGTCCCGGTGTCCGGAGGCCTGTTCACGGTCCAGCTCGATTTCGGCCTGGCCCCGTTCGGCGGCCCGGACCGGTTCCTCGAGATCGCGGTGAAGAGATCGACCGACACGACCTTCACCACGCTGGGTCCCCGCCAGCCCCTGACGTCCGAGCCCTACGCGGTGCGCAGTCGTGCCTCGACCTCCGCGGACGGTCTGTCCGTGGCCTGCGTGAGCTGCGTGACGAGCAGCCAGATCCAGGGCGTTCAAGGCTCGCAGGTGGTCGGCCCCATCGCGGGCAGCCAGATCGACGGGGAGATACCCGTGGCCAGCGTTCCCGCGGGCAGCGCCTTCTACATCCAGAACGGCACGAGCGCGCAGGCCGGCGCGAGCTTCAACATCAGCGGCAACGGCATCGCCGCGCTCTTCGACGCCGGGAGCCAGTTCAACATCGCGGGCGAGCGCGTCTTGAGCGACGTCGGGATCGACAACGTCTTCGCGGGTGTCGGCGCGGGCACGGCCGGCGGAGGCTTCGGCAACGCGTTCTTCGGCAAGAACACCGGGCCGCTCAACGTCGCCCGCTACAACGCCTTCTTCGGCTTCAGCGCCGGATTCAGCACCACCACCGGCTGCTGCAACTCGGTCGTCGGCAACTTCGCCGGTTACAACAACACGGACGGCCGCTCCAACGTCTTCATGGGAGGCAGCGCGGGGTTCGGGAACACCCTGGGCAGCTTCAACGTCTTCCTGGGGGACGGATCGGGCTTCGACTTCTTCACGTTCACCGGCAACACCACCGGGACGTTCAACACGTTCGTGGGGTACCTCTCGGGAAGGGCGGTCACCACCGGCAACTCCAACACCTTCCTCGGCTCCAACACCACCGGCGCGGCCAACCTCGACCACGCCGCCGCCATCGGCGCCGAGGCCACGGTCAACACGGACAACACGATCGTGCTGGGCCGGGCCGCGGACACGGTGAGGGTGCCCGGAGCCCTGGTCGTGAGCGGGACGCTGTCCGCGAACATCTTCGACGCCGCCACCCAGTTCAACCTGGCGGGCAGCCGGGTGCTGAGCAACGGGGGCACCGGCAACCTGTTCGGGGGCGTCGGAGCCGGCGCGGCCAACACGACGGGGGCGCAGAACTCGTTCTTCGGCGAGGGGGCCGGCCAGAACGTCGTGACCGGGAACGAGAACACGTTCGTCGGCAACCACGCCGGCCAGAACACCGGGACCGGCGACTCCGCCTCGGCGGCGAGCCTCAACACCTTCGTCGGCAGCAGCGCCGGCCTCGCGAACGTGCTCGGGGCCAGCGTCACCCTCCTGGGCGCGCACGCGGACGTCAGCCGGGACGGCCTCGACCACGCCACCGCGATTGGCGCCGACGCCGTCGTCCGCTCCTCCGACACCATGGTCCTGGGACGGGACGTGGACGAGGTGCAGGTTCCGGGCACGACGTTGCTCGTCGCCGGCACCATCAGCGTGGGCCAGCTCGGGACGGGTGGGGTCACGCCGCTGTGCCGGAACAACCTGCGCTTCCAGCTCTCGACCTGCTCCTCCAGTCTCCGCTACAAGACCGACCTGTCGTCGTTCGCCCGCGGGATGGACCTCGTGGACCGGTTGCGGCCGATCGCCTTCCGATGGAAGGAGGGAGGCGCCGCGGACGTCGGCCTGGCCGCGGAGGAAGTGGCCGAGGTCGAGCCTCTACTGATCACGCGCAACGACAAGGGCGAGGTGGAGGGGGTGAAGTACGACCACCTGAGCGTGGTGTTCATCAACGCCTTGAAGGAGCAGCAGGGACAGATCGACCAGCAACGGCGGGAGATCGAGGCCCAACAGGAGCAGCTCCGGCGGCAGGCGGAACAGATCGACGCCCTGACCAGGCTGGTCTTGCGCGGAACGGTGCCGGCGGCGGCTCAGTAGCTGACCCGCACCTCCAGCCGGAGCCGCCCCACCCACCTGTCGCGGTCGGCGAGGACGGGGCTGTCCTTGAACTTCTGGTACTGGCCGACGACGTGGCTGGAGGCCCGGTCGCTCATGCGGACGCCCAGGTCGCCCCGATGGCCGGTCCAACCGGTGCCCCAGATAAAGTCGTCGGTGGTGTAGGCGGCCAGGGTGGCGTCCTTGTCTAGGGACGCGTACGTGTACTCGAGGCTGCCGCGCGCGGTCACCGTCGAGCCGAGCACCAGGGCGAGCCAGAGGCCGTGGTTGTTCTCGGACAGCGCGGTGTTCCAGCAATAGTCGGCCAGGAGCGTCGTGTTCACCTTCCCCTGGCCGTGGTACCGCGCGACGAGGTCGACGACCTCGTAGGGATTGATGAGCGCGCCCGCCACGCGCGTGTTCTGCCGGCGCAGGCGCGTGTCCACGAAGCGGAGGTCGTCGAACTTGAGGTACGAGCCGATCAGCTCGACCCGGTCCTGGGCCCCCGCGGAGAAGCTCACGGTGGCGGAGCCGATCCACACCGTGTCGCGGTCGGAGAACTGGAAGGCGCCCTCCTGGGGGAGGATGTGGCTGCCGCGCGCCCACACGCCGGTGACGGCGAACCGCGTCGACGATCCCTCCCCTCCGAGCTCGAAGCTCGCCGACGCCCCCTGGGGGCGCAGGTCCCGGTCCCAGATCATCTCCGTGAAGCGCACGGGCATGGCGAAGCGCCCGCCCTCTACGCTGACGAACTTGGGGCTCAGGCGGACCCAGGCCAGGTCCAGCCGCGCGTCGCTCGAGACGTAGTTGTCGCGCAGCAGGGGCAGGGTGGTCGTGCCCTCGGGTGGGTCGAGGTTGTGGTCGTTGCTGTAGATGAAGTCGCCCCCCACGCCGATCTGGAACCACTTGGCGTTGGCCTCGGCCCGCGGCTTCATCCGGATCGTGGCCCGGTTCGTGTCGAGGAAAGTGACCTCGTCCGTCCACTCCTGGCGGGTCACCCCGTCCACGTGGAAGGCGCCCTTCTTCTGCTTCTGGTAGACGGACTGGGCCTCCTGGGCCTGGACGGTGCGCGCGGCCCCGACGAGCGTGGCCAGCGCGGCGGCGGCGAGCGGCAGCGTTAGGGTCAAGGAGCGCGGCATGTCACCTCACGTGCCCCCGCCCGCGGAGGCGCGGCGATTCTAGCAGCGGCGCCCGCGCGGACGGTTCCGATCTAGGATCCGGAAATGACGGGGCAGATGGGGCCGGACAGGCTCCTCGTCTTCGTGAAGGAGCCTCGGCCGGGGGCGGTGAAGTCGCGACTGGCCAGGGGCATTGGCGCCGAGGCGGCGGCCACGGTCTCCCGGGTCCTGGCCGAGCACGCCCTCCGCCGCACGGCTCCCTCGGGCGACGAGTACGAGCGGGTTGTCTTCTTCACGCCCGCGGCGGCGCGGGCGGAGGTGGCGCGGTGGCTCCCGGGGACCGCGCTGCGGGCGCAAGCGGAGGGGGACCTGGGGGCGCGGATGGCGGCCGCGTTCGACGAGGCCTTCGGCACCGGCGCCCGCCGGGTCGTGATCGTCGGCACCGACGTCCCCGGCCTCGGGCGCGAGGACGTACGGGAGGCGCTCGAGGGCCTCGACGAGCACGACGTCGTGGTCGGGCCCGCCACCGACGGCGGGTACTACCTGCTCGCCCTGAAGGCGCCCGCGCCCGAGCTGTTCCGCGCGGTGCCGTGGAGCACGCCGGGCGTGCTCGCGGCCACCCTCGAGCGTGCCGCACACCTGGGCCGGAGCGTGCGCGTCCTGCGCACCCTCGGCGACGTGGACACCGTCGAGGACCTGGCCGCGGACTGGGGCCGGATCGCGCCTCTCCTTCCGGAGCCGGTCCGTCGCGAGATCGCGGTGCGAGTGGGGAAGGGCTGAGGCGAGCCCGGCGCTACCGCATCCCCGACGGCCGGGTGTGTATGAAGGACAGGAACTCGTCGCGCGTCTGGGCCTGCTCGCGGAACGCGCCCAGCATGCACGAGGTCACGGCCACGGAGTTCTGCTTCTCGACCCCGCGCATCATCATGCAGAAGTGGACGGCCTCGATGATGACGCCCACCCCGCGCGGGTTGACCGCGGCCTGGATGGCCTCCGCGACCTGGACGGTGAGCCGCTCCTGCACCTGCAGCCGCCGCGCGTAGAGGTCGACCAGGCGCGGGATCTTGGACAGGCCGACCACCTTGCCGTTGGGCAGGTAGGCCACGTGGGCCTTGCCCGTGAACGGGAGGAGGTGGTGCTCGCACAGGGAGTAGAGCTCGATGTCCTTCACCACCACCATCTCGTCGTAGCTGACGGTGAAGAGGGCCTGGTTCAGGACCTGCTCGGGGTCCTGCTGGTAGCCGCGGGTCAGGAAGCGCAGCGCCTTCTCCACGCGCTCGGGCGTCTGCAGGAGCCCCTCGCGGTCGGGGTCCTCGCCGATGCCGGCCAGGATCCCGCGCACGAAGGGAGCGACGTCACCGCCCTTGGGATCGTGCGCCATCCGCTACTTGACGCGCCGGGCGACGCGCTGCGGGGTGGCCAGGCGGGTCGGGACCTTGGTCACGGCGCAGGAGCGGCAGATGGCCTCCCCCGCGAACGGGTCGGACCAGGTGCGCGCCCGGTGCGCCTGGCGGAGCCGCTCGAAGTTGGGGCTGGCCCAGGCCTCCTCGAGGGTCTTCATGAGCGGGTAGCTCGGCACGCGCACGACGGGGCCGCCGTCGATCTCGAGGGTGAAGCCCTGGCAGCAGGGCATGGTGTGCCGGCCGTCCCAGGTCACGACCATGCGCCGGAACGGGTCCGAGCACTGGAACTCGTCCGCGTTCATCTGCCGCCAGTGGGCGGCCTTCCAGTGATGCTGGGTCCCGGCCGGGAAATAGCATTCGCTGACCGACATCCAGTCCACGCCCATCTTCCCGCGCCAGAACTCCTCCATGCGGCCGCTGTCCACCGCCTCCGCGTTGATGTGGGTGCGCACCACGGAGGCGCGGATGCGGCAGTCCGGGGCGCCCTTGCCCTGCGCGCGCGCCTGCACCGCCGAGCGGACGGAGTTGAGCAGGATCTCCCAGCTCCCTCCCACGCGCTGCTTGAGGTACATCTCGGGGTCGCAGCCGTCGACGGAGAACATGAGGTCGGTGATGCCGGCCTCCACGAGGTGGGCGAAGAGCTGGGGGTTCTTGCGCGCGCCCCCGTTGCCGTTGGTGTTCATCATGATGTCGGGGAAGCCCAGGGACGACGCCTCGCGCACGAACGACACGATCCGCGGGTGCAGTGACGGCTCGCCACGGTAGTTGAGCTTGATCGAGCTCACCCCCATGTCCGCGCACTGCTGGACCAGCCGGCCATAGAGGACGGGGTCCATGTAGCCGCGCTGATAGGTGTGCTCGTCGAAGCCCTGGGTGCGGATGTGCTCGTGGGTCCAGATCTGGCAGAACCCCTGCGGGTCCTCCTCCGAGCTGCCGCAGCGCAGGTCGCAGACCGCCACCGTCTCGACGTCGACGTGGACGGGGTGGTCGGAGGCGTCCATCTCCGCCTCCCGGCGGTCCCATTCACGGCGATAGTCCTCGTAACGCTCGGAGCGCGTAGGCGCCTGGCCCAGCACGCGGAAGGTGGGGTCCTTGCTCATCCTGCCCATGCTAACATCGGCAGGCTCATGGCCGAGCAACCCGCCAAGATCGGTAAGTACCAGATCGTAGCCAAGATCGGCTCGGGCGCGATGGGGGAGGTCTTCCGCGCCCACGATCCCGTCCTCAACCGCGACGTCGCGGTCAAGACGATGGCCGAGCTCTACGCGGCCGACGATCAGCTCGTGGCGCGCTTTCGGCGGGAGGCGCAGTCCGCGGCCCGGCTCAACCACGCGAACATCGTGACCGTGTTCGACTTCGGCGAGGAGCAGGGCCGGTTCTACATGGCCATGGAGCTGCTCGACGGCTCCGACCTGAAGGAGCTCATCGCCGCCAAGAGCCTCAACGACCTCTGGGACAAGCTCGACGTGATGGAGCAGATCGCGGAGGGGCTCACCTACGCGCATCTCCAGGGCGTGATCCACCGCGACCTCAAGCCCGCCAACCTCCGCGTGCTCCCCAACGGCCGGGTCAAGATCATGGATTTCGGCCTGGCCCGCATCGGGACCTCCGAGATGACGCGGACGGGCATGGTGATGGGCACGCCCAACTACATGTCCCCCGAGCAGGTGCGGGGCACCAAGGCCGACGCCCGGTCGGACATCTTCTCGCTGGGAGCGGTCTTCTACGAGCTGCTCTCGAACAAGAAGGCCTTCAACGCCGACTCCATGCACACGATCCTCTACAAGGTGCTGGAGCAGGATCCGGAGCCGGTGCGCACCCTCGTGCCCGCCCTGCCCGCCGCCTTCGTGGCTTTCGTGGAGCGGTGCCTGGCCAAGGACCCGGAACACCGGTTCCAGAACGCCGGAGAGATGCGGGACGCGCTGCGCAAGGTGCGCGAGGCGATGGCCGGCGGCGAGTACTCGATGGCCGGCGACGCGGAGGCGACCAGGCTCGACCTCGAGCCTCGCGCCGACGGCGGCGCGGCGACGGTCATGTCCCCCGACACCGTGATGGCGGCGCCCGCCGGAACGCGCGCGGCCACCAAGGGCGCCACCGCGCTCGACCTGCGTCCGCCCGCACCCGCCCGGGAGTCCCTGCGCGGCCCCCGAACCCTCAACGGCCGGGCGGCCACGGGCATGGCCCCCCCCGTGCATGTCGAGGCCACACCACACCGCTGGCCCCTGTACCTCGGGGCGGCGCTGATCGTGACGGCGGCGATCGGCGCCGGGGCGGTGGTGGCCCTGCGGCCCCGCGCCACGCCGCCGCCGACGGTGCCGTCGGCGGACCTCACCAGCGAGCAGGTCGGCGCCCTCAAGGAGGCGCTGGTTGGCAACCAGGTGGAGCTGGCCCGCGTCGACCTCGCGAACAAGGACTACAAGGGCGCGATCAGCCGGGCCCAGCGCGCGCTCGCCCTCGACCCGTCGAGCGCGGAGGCCAGGCAGGTCGTCGAGGAGGCGCAGCGGACGTCGGCGGAGCTGGACGCGGTGGCGGCGGAGGCGCGCCAGGCCTTCGACGCCGGCGACACCGACCACGCGGCGCGCGCCCTCGCCCGCGTGCTCGCCCTCGATCCGCGCCACCCCGTGGCCGGGGAGCTCACCGCCGCCCTCAACGCGCAGTTCCGCAAGCAGGCGGAGGATGCCCAGCGGCTGGCGGCGGAGGCGCGCCGCGGGGCGGAGCAGGTCAACGGGAACGAGGCGGAGAGCTTCGGCCAGGCCGAGCGCGCGGGCCGGGAGGGCGAGGCCCTCCTGAAGAAGGGCGAGTTCGCGGTGGCCACCCAGAAGTTCTCCGAGTCACGCGACGACTACGAGCGGGCGCGCCGTGCCGCCGAGGCGGCGGCCCGGGCGGCCGCGGCCGCGGCGGCCGCCGCCGCCGCCCGTCCCCTGCCCACGGTCCCCACGACGCTCGTCGCGCGCAACGTACCGCCGACGGCGGTGACGATTCCACCCGTCAGCGCCCCCGCGGTGACGCTCCCCGCCCCCACGCTCCCCGCCGTCCCCACGACGACGGCGGCCGGACCGGCCCAGGACCCGGCGATCGTCAAGGTCCTGGCCGACTACGGCCGTGCCATCCAGGGCAAGGACATCGCGTTGTTCAGGGCGGTCAAGCCGAACCTGAGTAGCGACGAGGAGAAGCGGCTGGCGGAGTCGTTCAAGCAGATCAAGTCCCAGCAGGTCGGGATCACCATCGATGCCGTTGAGCTGCAGGGAGCCCAGGCCACCGTCCGGGTGACGCGACAGGACACCATCAACGGCCGGACGGTCCCTCCCGTCCGGCAGGTCTTCCACCTCGCGCAGGCGGGCGGCGGCTGGACGATCCAGACGATCGGCCTGCAGTAGCCCCCCCCGGTCCGCGCCCGGCGCGGCCGGATGCTCAGTGCGTCGTGCGGCCTGCGCGCTCGAAGCGCTCGCGCGCGTTCACGAAGCGGCGGGCGGCGCTGGCGAAGCGGCCGGCCTTGAAGTCGGCCTCCCCCTGGCGGACGAGGTCCGTGCCCTCCTTGAAGGCGTCGAGAGCGGTGGCGGCCTTGAAGGCCTCCGTGGCCTGACGCGACGCGGTCATGGCGCGCCGCGCCTCCTCCGCGCGGTCGCGGAAGACCGGCTCCACCTTGGGCGCGACCTCGGCGGCGACGGCGTTGGCCGGCTCGAGGGAGAGCAGCGTCCAGAGGGCGTCCGCGGCACGGGCGTTGTCGCTGGCGGCCACGGCCTCGCGGGCGCCCGCGGCCGCCTTCTCGACCTGGTCCGCGGTCGTCTTCGAGCTCGTGAAGATCGCCTGCGCGTCCTTGTTCGTGGGATCGATCTTCAGCGCGCGCTCGGCCTGGCGCATCGCGTCACGGAAGTCGCCCACCTCCGCGCGGCGGCGCGCCAGCTCGACCTGCGATCGGGCCAGCTCCTGGGAGAGGACGTCCACCTGCGCGGGCCGCGTCGTGGTCGGCACCGAGGCGGTGGCGGTGAGGTCGGACCGCCTCCCGAACATCACGAAGGCGGCCGCGGCCACGGCGATGGCGAGGGCCACCAGGCCCCCGACGACCAGCGGCACCATCGAGGACCGCCGAGCCGGAGGCGAGGAGGTACTGGCCCGGCTGGCCGGGCCCGCCGGACGGGGCGCGCTCACGGACGAGCCGGTGCGGACGGCGGATGCCGACCCCGAGGCCGACGCCATCGCCGAGGAGTCGGCGCCGCGGGCGGACGGCGTCGGCGGGGGCACGGCCAGGTCCGGCAGCCCCTGCTCGCCGCGCCCGGTGGCCACCGCCTGCATGGCCCGGTGGAGGGCCGAGCGGAACTCGCCCGCGTTGGCGAAGCGCTGCGAGGGGTGCTTCGCCATCGCCCGCTCGATCACCTGGCTCAGCACGGCCGGCGTCCCCGGCGTCACCTGGATGACCGGCGCCGGCTCCTCCTGCATCACCTTGAAGAGCACCGAGTGCATGGAGTCGGCGTCGAAGGGCTTGCGGTAGGTGATCAGCTCGTAGAAGACGCAGCCGAGCGCGAACACGTCGGACTTGGCGTCCGCGCGCTCTCCCCGGACCTGTTCAGGGGACATGTAGTGCGGGGTGCCCATGACCATGCCCGTGCGCGTCATCTCCGATCCGCCCAGGCGGGCCAGGCCGAAATCCATGATCTTGACCTGGCCGTTGCCCAGGAGGTGGATGTTGGCGGGCTTGAGGTCCCGATGGACGACGTCGTGGGCGTGCGCGAAGGCGAGCCCCTCCGCGATCTGGTCGACGATCGAGAGCTTCTCGTCCAGGCTCATCTCGGCCCGGCGGGCGATCGCCTGCTTGAGGTCGGCCCCGTCGAGCAGCTCCATCGCCATGTAGATCTTGCCCTGCTCCTCCCCGTAGTCGTAGACGGTGATGATGTTGGGGTGATTCAGGCGGGCGGCCGACTGGGCCTCGCGCTGGAACCGCTTGCGGAGCTGGTCGTCGGAGCCGAGGTCTCCCGAGATCGTCTTGACGGCGACGAACCGGTTGAGGATGGGATCGTGGGCCTTGTAGACCTCGCCCATGGCTCCCTGCCCGATCTTTTCCAGGATCTTGTACTTGCCGATCTGCTCGAGCATGGGTCGGACGCGCATCATACACCGCGCCCCCCGCCGGCCAGAGGCCGTGCGTTGACAGGCCGCGCGCCACCGGCTTAGCCTCGATGGAGCCTCGCCCGTCATGGACCCGCCCCCCCGCCGGTGGACCTCGGTCGCGCTGCCGGCGGTGATGGCACTCGTGCCCTTCGAGCCGCGATCCCCGACGTGCCCGGCCGGCCCCTTCCACGTGACCCTGCTGGAGGCGGTGGCCCTGGCCGCGACGGGAGCGCTCGGGGCGGCCGCCCTGGCCCGCGGGCGCCGGCGGCTCCGTCTGCCCGTGGCGCTCCTCGCCGCGTTCGCCGCCGTCGAGCTCGTCTCCGCGGCCGCGGCCGACGGCGACCGTGCGGCGGCGCTGAAGTTCACGCTCCGCATGGCCTTCATGGCCGTGTTCGCCGCCGTGGTGGCGGCGGCGGAGGCCGGCGATCGGAGGCGCGCGCTGGTCGGGCTGGCCCTGGGTGGTGGAGTCGCCTCCGTCCTCGCGATCCTGGAGGGCGCCGGAGTGCGCGTGCTCGACCCGTTCCTGGCCGCCTTCCGCGAGATGCCGTTCAACGTGGCGGGCGTGCGGCGGGCCACGGCGGGCTCCGAGTATCCGAACCTCGGAGCGGCCGCGATCGCGTACGGCCTCCTGGCCGCGGTGGCCGCCGCCGGCGCCCGGCGGTGGAGCCTCGGGCGCACGGCCGTCCTGGCCGCGCCGTTCGCGGTGGGCCTGCTCTACACCTACTCGCGCGGAGCCCTCCTGGCCCTGGCCGCCTCCCTCGTCGTCGCGATCGTCCTCGTGGCGCGGGCCGCGCCCGACCGTGCCCGCGTACCCGCGGCCGCGCTGGCCACGGTCGCCCTCGCCGCCGTCCTGTTCTCGGCCGGCCGCGAGGTGTTCCAGCTTCGGCTGGGATCGGAGGGGGTCGCGGAGTGGTACGGCGCGCGCTACGAGCCGGAGGCGCAGTCGCTCGTCCTGGCCCCGGGCGGCGCCACCCGGACCTCGGTGCGCGTCACCAACACCGGCCTCAAGACCTGGACGGTCGAAGGCCAGTTCCACCTGTCGTATCACTGGTACGACGTCGAGCGGCGCCTGGCCATGGACGGCGGGCGGACGGTCCTGCCGCACGCGCTGGATCCTGGCCAGAGCGTGTCGCTCGTGGCCGACGTGCGCGCGCCGGGGCGCCCGGGCTCGTACCTGCTCCTGTGGGACATGGTCCAGGAGCACACGTCGTGGTTCAGCGGGCAGGGGGTCCCGCCCGCCGCCGTGCCCGTGACCATCGGCGCGGCCTCTTCGGCCGCCGCCGTCGCTCCGAGCGTGTCCCCGCCGTCGCTCACCGGCCTGGCCTGGCGGCCGGGACGCGGCGAGCTTTGGTCGCTCGCGCTCGGGATGTGGCGGGCGCACCCGTGGCTCGGCGTGGGGCCCGATCGGTTCCGGCGCCTGTACGGCCCCTGGGCCGGCCAGGCGATCTGGGACGATCGCGTCTATGCCAACGACCTCCTCCTCGAGGTCGCGGCCACGTCCGGCACCATCGCGGCGATGCTGCTCGTCTCGAGCCTCGGCGCCGGGCTCTGGTTCGTCTGGCGCGCGGGCGCGGACGCCGCGGCGTGGCCGGAGGCGGCGGCCGCCGGGTCGCTCCTCGCCTTCGTCGTGGTCCACGGCACGGTCGACTACGTCCTGGCGTTCACCGGGCACTACCTGGTGCTCGCGTTCGCGGTGGGGACGGCGGCCGCCCTCGGCGCGTCTCCGGCGTCCTCCGCGATCGAGCCCCGCGCGTGATCGTCGGCTTCGACGCCACCACGCTCGTGGGCCGGATCAGCGGCGTGGGGTACTACACCAAGCGCCTGCTCGACACCCTGGCCGCGGGGTCGGCCGACGCCGGCGATCTCGAGCTCGTCGTGCTCTCGAACCACCCGGTGCCGGTCACCCCTCATCCGCCCCGCGTTCGCGTCCACGAGGGCGGCCGATTCCCCGTGCGCTCGGTCTGGATGCAGCTCTCGCTGCCGCTGATCCTGCGCACCCTCCGGCCCGACGTCGTGCACTTCACGAACTACCTGGCCCCGGTGCTCACGCGCGTGCCCTACGTCGTCTCGATCCACGACATGACGCTCAGCCTCATGCCCGAGCACCACACGTTCAAGAAGAGGCTGCTGACGTCGAGCCTGGTCCCGGCGGTCGCCCAGCGCGCGCGGCTGATCCTGGCCCCGTCGGAGGCGACGCGGCGCGACATCATGTGCGTGCTCGGCATCGCCGCCGAGCGTATCCGCGTGATCCCCTATGCGCCTTCCCCGACGTTCGGTCCGGTCGCCGGCGGCCTGGACACGCTCGCCGCCGGCTACGGCGTCCGCCCACCGTACTTCCTGTACGTCGGGACCCTGGAGCCCCGCAAGAACGTGGCGCGCGTCCTGCGCGCGTTCGCGCGGGTGTGCGGCGAGATGCCTTCCCAGCGGTTCGTCCTCGTCGGCCAGCGCGGCTGGAAGTGCGACGACGTGTTCGCGGAAGCGGCGCGCCCGGAGCTGGCCGGCCGCGTGACGTTCCTCGATTACGCGCCGGAGGAGGACCTGCCGCTCCTGTACTCCCACGCCACCGCGCTCGTGTACGCGAGCCTGTACGAGGGGTTCGGCTTCCCGGTGGTGGAGGCGATGGCCTGCGGGACGCCCGTCATCACGTCGCGGTCGTCGTCGCTGGCCGAGATCGGGGAGGGGGCGGCCGTGCTGGTCGATCCGCTGGACGATGCCGCGATCGCGGAGGCGCTCCTGGCCGTCGGCACGGACGCTTCACGTCGGCAGGACCTTCGGACCCGCGGCCTCGAACGCGCCCGGCAGTACACGTGGGAGCGCACGGCGCGGGCGACCCTGGCCGCGTATCGCGAGGCGGCGTCTCGCGGCGTGTGATCCGTCCGTCGCACCCACCACCCCGGGTGGATCGTCTGCCGACGTTCATCGGAGTGCGGAAATGCCGGAGGCGTTCGAATGGCGCGGATTGAGCCGCATGTTCCATGCCTTGGTGAGCCGATCTGCCCTTGAAGAGGGTCCCGGCTCAGGCATACTCGTCGCAGGCTCTCCCTCGCGCGCCGAGTCCGTCCTCGAGGCTCCAATGAAATTCGTTTCGCTCGGTGTCACGTCCGCCGTCATCACGCTGTCGATCGCGCCTTCGACGATTGCCTATCGAGCCGAAGCCGAGCCGGCGGTGATGCCCGCGGCGACCATTCGCGACGTGTCCGTGCGAGAGGGCGATGCCGGCCGGAACGATGCGGCGTTCACGGTCACGCTGTCCGGTCCGAGTGCGGCTACCGCCAGCATTGATTACGCGTCGGCAGATGGCACGGCCGCGGCCGGCAGTGACTATGTGGCGGTCTCGGGGACGCTCGTCTTCCCACCGGGGGTGACGAGCCAGACGATACTCGTGCCGATCCTGGGGGACGTGACGATCGAGCCGGACGAGACCCTTGCCCTCAACCTTGGAACGGCCACGAACGTGACCATCGCAAACCCGTCGGCGGTCGGGACGATCGTCAATGATGACTCGACCTGGCAGCGCGTCCGGGACGGCGCATCGCATTTCGAGGCCGTCGCGTCCGGCGGGACGGCGTACGTGGCCGTCGGAGACTACGGAGACATCTGGCGGTCGCTAGACGGCATCTCCTGGAAGCGCCGTTTCAATCCCGACCCGAGCTCCACCCACCTGTACGGTGTGGCGTATGGCGGCGGACAGTTCGTCGCCGTCGGGTGGGGCGGGACCGGTTCGGGGGTCTTGTTGACGTCCGCAAAGGGCAGGAAGTGGACCTTGCGGGACGCGCGCCCTGCGTCCACGAACGGCGACGTCCCCCTCTCCGGAGTGGCTTACGGCGACGGCTTGTACGTCGCGGTCGGAGCCCGGGGCACCGTCATCACCTCTCCCGATGCCGTGGCGTGGACCCTGCGCGCGGCGCCGCCGACGGCGGCTCTGAGAGCCGTAGGTTTCGGCGGTGGTGTGTTCGTCGCCGTGGGCGCGAACAAGGCGGTGTTGCGATCGACGGACGGGATCTCCTGGACGACCGTCCCCGTCCCTCCGATCGTCGCCACAAATTTCCTCGTTGCTGTCGCGTACACCGGCAGCCAGTTCGTCGTCACCGGAGACGACATGACCCTGCTGACGTCGCCTGACGGGTCGACATGGACAGCGCATGCCGTGCCGTGTTGCGACTACTACGGCGTCGCGAGCAACGCCAGCTCGATCGTCGTCGTCGGCAGTGACTGGATCCTCACGAGCCCCGACGGCGTCGTGTGGACCAATGCTCCCGTACCCGCTGCCTCACCGGGTGAGATGCTGCTCATGACCGCGGTGACGTTCGGCCGCAGATTCGTCGCGGTGGGTTACGGCGGCGCCATCCTCACGTCCGAAGACGGCACGAGCGGCTGGACGAGCCGTACGGCGCCCGGTTCACGGGAGCTCCGAGCGGTCGCCGGGACGGCGGCGGTCGATTGTGCCGTGGGAACATCTGGCGCCGTGTCGCGGTCCACCGACGGAATAACCTGGACGAACGAAACACCGGCGGTGGCGCCGTACCCCAACCCCTACGAGTACTGGGCGACCGTGGAGCGGCGCGCGGGAACGTTCGCCGCCATGGCCGCCGCCCCGACGATCATGACCTCGACCGACTGCGCGACGTGGGTGATCCGTGAACCGCTCGGGGTCTTCCCGCCCACGCCCCCTGAGTTCTATTGGCAGGTGACGCGAGGCCATGGCTTGTTCGTCGCTGTCGGCGTCGTGTACGGGCCGACCCATACGCCCGCGATCGCCACTTCCCCGGACGGGATCCTCTGGACCCGGCGCAGTCCGGGAACGCCCGCCGACGGACAGTCCCGGCATGCCACTTCCATCGCTTTCGGGGGCGGGCAGTTCGTGGTGAGCGGTTACGAGGGAGAGGAGTCGGCCGTCTTCAACGGTCGCCCATTCGTCCTCACCTCCACCGACGGGATCGCCTGGACGATGAGGGACGCGACGGGACTGCCCGGCGGCCTTGCCGACCTCGCCTTCCGTAACGGGACGTTTGTCGGCGTCGGCTATGGGATCTGGTCGTCCGAGGACGGGCCCAACTGGACATCCCGTCAGGCCTCGGTCACGCCCACCGGGGGTCTTCAACGGTTGAATGCCGTGACCGCCACTCCTGACGGGTTCGTCGCCGCCGGCGAGCATGGTGCCATCGCCTCGTCCGCCGATGGGCACCTCTGGACGATCGCCGCCGCGCCTACCAGCCATCCTCTCTTTGGCCTCGCCTATTCCAGGGTGTACGGAGGCGTCGTTGCCGTCGGAGGCTCGGTGATCGTCGCCCTTCCCAATGCGCCGGCGGGTTCGGCCAGTACGGATGTCACACGACGCCCTTGATCCTGGCGCAACGACGCTGCGCTCTCGCTGGTCTGCCCGCCGCCGCATCCCTCTGAGCACATTCCCATACGCGTCGGTGATGCCAACCGCCGACGGACCTCGCCTGTCACGTCCCTGCCGCACGATCCTTCCACAGCATGTGACGTGCCGTCCCGCGGCGCGACGCCGGTGGGGAGGAAGGACGACGTGGGCCAACAGCTGGCGCTCAGACGCGAGGACACCGAGAGTGCGCTCCTCTCCGTGCTCAAGGCGCTCGAGATCGAGCGCACCTTGGGGGCCGAGCCCGTGCTGGCCGCGCTGCGGCGCTTCCCTCCGCAGGAGGCGCGGTACGCGGAGTTTCCCGAAGACGTCGACTCGCGCCTGCGTGACGTCCTCGCCCGCCGCGGCGTCGAGCGCCTCTACACCCACCAGCGGGAGGCCTTCGACGCCACCCGCGACGGCCGCAACACGGTCGTGGTCACGCCCACCGCGTCCGGCAAGACCCTCTGCTACAACCTGCCCGTCCTCGACACCATCCTCAAGGACCCGGACGCGCGCGCGCTGTACCTGTTCCCGACCAAGGCCCTCGCCCAGGACCAGCTGGCCGAGCTCTACGGCCTGATCGAGGCCCTCGGGGCCGACATCGGCACCTTCACCTACGACGGGGACACGCCGCAGGACGCGCGCAAGGCCATCCGCGCGCGGGCCCACATCGTGGTCACCAACCCGGACATGCTCCACAAGGGCATCCTCCCGCACCACACGAAGTGGGTGAAGCTGTTCGAGAACCTCCGCTACGTGATCGTGGACGAGCTGCACACCCACCGCGGCGTGTACGGCTCGCACGTGGCCAACATCTTCCGGCGCCTGCACCGGCTGTGCGAGTTCTACGGCTCGACGCCGCAGTTCCTGTGCTCGTCCGCCACCATCGGGAACCCGAAGGAGCTGGCGGAGGCGCTCACCGGCAGCGAGATGACGCTGATCGACCAGAGCGGCGCCCCGCGCGGCGAGCGGTACTTCGCGATCTACAACCCGCCCGTGGTCAACCGCCAGCTCGGCATCCGGCGCTCGGCCCTCGGCTGCGCGCGCGACGTCGCGCTCTCGTTTTTGAAGAAGGGGCTCCAGACCATCGCCTTCGCGCCCTCGCGACTGGCCACGGAGGTCCTGGTCACGTACCTCAAGGACGCCCTGGAGACGCGGCCGGGGTCGGAGGGGGTGATCCGCGGCTATCGCGGCGGCTACCTGCCCCTGAAGCGGCGCGAGATCGAGCGCGGGCTGCGCGACGGCTCCGTCCTCGGCGTCGTCTCCACGAGCGCCCTGGAGCTCGGGATCGACATCGGCAGCCTCGACGCCGCCGTCCTCCTCGGCTACCCGGGCAGCGTGGCCTCCGCCTGGCAGCAGGCCGGGCGCGCGGGGAGGCGCCAGGGATCCTCGGTGGCGGTGCTGGTGGCGAACTCGACTCCGCTGAACCAGTTCATCGCCAAGAACCCCGACTACTTCTTCGGCTCGCCGGTGGAGCAGGCCCGCATCAACCCCGACAACCTGCACATCCTGGTCAGCCACATCAAGTGCGCGGCCTTCGAGCTGCCCTTCACGGCGGGGGAGGGCTTCGGCGGCGAAAGCCTGGAGGAGATCCTCGGCTTCCTGGAGGAGGAGAAGCTCGTCCACCGCGCGGGCGAGCGCTGGCACTGGACCTCCGAGAGCTACCCCGCGGACGCGGTGAGCCTGCGCAGCGTCTCTTCCGACAACTTCGTGGTGCAGGACGTGACGCGCGAGCCCCGCATCGTCGCGGAGGTGGACTTCGACTCCGCCCCCTCCACTCTGCACGAGAAGGCCGTCTACATCCTGGAAGGCCGCACCTTCTTCGTCGAGAAGTACGACCACGAGGAGCGGCGCGCCCACGTGCGCGAGGCGGAGGTCGACTACTACACGGACGCCATCACCTGCACGAAGGTGAAGATCCTGGACCGCTTCGCGGAGGAGTCGGCCGGGCACGCGCGGCGCACCCACGGTGAGGTGCACGTCACCTCGCAGGTCGTCGGCTTCAAGAAGATCAAGTTCTACACGAACGAGAACGTCGGCTCGGGCGAGCTGGCCATGCCCGAGAACGAGATGCACACCACGTCGTACTGGCTGACCCTGCCTCGCGGCCTCATGGCCGCGCTGCCCTGCTCGAGCGACGAGCGGCGCGACGGCGTGGTGGCCCTCGCCTACACCCTGGGCCAGATGGCCGCCCTGTTCCTGATGTGCGACCGCCACGACATCGGCGTGGCCCTGGGCGACAACGGCCAGGGGGAGGCGGTCCACTCCCGCGGCCTCCGGTCGACGAGCGCGGCCCTGGCCGAGCGGCCGCGTCCGGGCGACGACTACGAGCCCCAGGTCTTCGTCTACGACAACTATCCAGGCGGGATCGGCCTGTCCGAGCCGCTGTACCGCCTGCACGGCCGCCTCCTGCGCGAGAGCGAGGCGCTCATCGAGGCCTGCGCCTGCCGCGACGGCTGCCCGTCCTGCGTGGGGCCGGTGGGCGAGGTCGGCAGCCGTGGGAAGGAGGTCGCGCTGGCCATCCTGCAGGCGGTGCGCGGCGAGGCCGTCTCCGACAGGAAGGTCGCCCCCATCCGCGGATGAGCCGCTTCTCCGCCGGGGTGCTGTGCGGGGGCCTGTCGATGCTGGCGGCGGCGGCCCTGGGCGCGCCGCCCCCGGCCGCGATCCGGGCCATCGTCCTCGGCCGCGCGCAGGACGGCGGCGTGCCGCACATCGGCTGTACGCAGGCCCTCTGCGCCCGGGCGCGGCGCGAGCCGTCCCGGCGCGAGCGTGTCGCCTGCCTGGGCCTCGTCGACGACCGCGCGGACGCGCGCTTCCTGATCGACGCCACCCCCGACCTGGCCTCCCAGATCGAATCCCTCGACGCCGGCCGCACGGTGGCGGACCGGCGCCGGCCGGTGGAGGGGATCCTGCTCACCCATGCCCACATCGGGCACTACACGGGACTCATGTACCTGGGCCGGGAGGCGCTGGGCGCGCGCGCGGTGCCCGTCTACGCCACGCCGCGGATGGCGGCCTTCCTGCGCGCGAACGGGCCCTGGAGCCAGCTCGTCGCCCTCGGCCAGGTCGAGCTGCGCGAGGTCGAGCCCGGCCGCGAGCAGGCGCTCACGCCCTCCCTCGCCGTCACGCCGCTCCCGGTGCCCCACCGTGACGAGCTGAGCGACACCGTCGCCTACCTCGTGCGCGGCCCCTCGCGGTCGCTGCTCTACGTGCCCGACATCGACAAGTGGGAGAAGTGGGACCGCCGCGTCGAGGACGAAGTGGCGAAGGTGGACATGGCCCTGCTCGACGGCACGTTCTTCTCGGCGGACGAGCTGCCGGGACGGTCGCTGGCGGAGGTGCCGCACCCGACGGTGGGGGAGACCACGGGCCGATTGGCGGCGCTCGCGCGCCGGGTGGCCTTCGTCCACCTGAACCACACGAACCCGCTCTTCTGGGACCAGGCGCTGCGCCGCGACCTCGTCCGCCGCGGGTTCTCCGTCGTCTCGGACGGCCAGGTGATCCCGCTCGAGGGGACGCCCTGATGTCGAGCGTGCTCCACGAGCGGCTCCGTCGTCTGAAGCGTCCCGACGGCGCCCTGGCCCCCGAGGGCCTGGCACGCCTGGAGGCGCGGCTGGTGGGGACGGCCGCCGGCGACGACGGCCTCAGCCTCAAGGAGCGCCTGGAGCGGCTGGTGGCGGTGGCGGCGCGACGCTCGCGCGGGGCCGTCCATGCCTCCCCGCGCGCGCCCCTGGAGGAGCTGCTCCACGGCCGGCGCGTGGAGAACGCGCGCGGCGAGTTCTTCCTGGTCGAGGACGACGTGCACCTGGAGACGCTGCACGGGGCCGTTCCCCTCACGCGCCTGCGCGCGCTGGATCCCGCCGCCGTCTCCATCCTCACCGGCCAGGCCGCGCTGGGCGCGTTCGACCTGCGCCGGGCGGTGTTCCTCGACACGGAGACGACGGGCCTGGCCGGCGGCACCGGCACCGCCGCCTTCCTGGTCGGCGTCGGGTGGGTCGAGGGGGACCGCTTCCGCTTCCGCCAGTACTTCATGCGCGACTACCACGAGGAGGCCGCGCTCCTGCGCGGCCTGGCCGAGGACCTCGCGGACGTGGAGCGCATCGTCACCTTCAACGGCGGGCTGTTCGACGTGCCCCTCCTGGAGACGCGCTATCGCCTCAACCGGGAGCGCTTCCCCCTCGCGCAGTCCCCCCACTTCGACCTGCTCCATCCCGCGCGCCGTCTCTGGAAGGCGCGGCTGGAATCCTGCCGCCTGCAGTCGCTGGAGCGCGCGCTCCTCGGAGTGACGCGCCGCGGCGACGTGCCGGGCGAGGAGATCCCGCGCATCTACTTCGACTTCGTCCGCCGCCGCGACGGGCGGGCGATGGCGCGGGTGCTGGAGCACAACCGGCTCGACGTCCTCTCGCTGGCCGCGCTGGCCGCCCTGGCCTGCCAGTGGGTGGAGGGCGGGCAGGCGGAGGACCCGCGCGACGTCTACTGCCTGGCCCGCGTGCTGGAGCGGGCCTCGCTCTACGAGCGGTCGGAGGCGCAGTACCGGCGCCTGCTCGCCCAGGCGGCGGGCCCGGTGCGGACGGCCTCGCTGCTGCGCCTGGCCGCGCGGGCGAAGAAGACGGGGCAGATCGAGACCGCCGTCGCCTACTGGGAGGAGGCCGCGCTCAGCGGAGACTGGCTTGCCTTGCGCGAGCTGGCCCTCCACCACGAGCACCGCAGCCGCGACCTGCCCGCCGCCCTCTCCGCGGTCGAGAGCGGGCTGGGCCGCCTCGACGGCGAGCGGGGACCCGGGACGCGGCGCGCCGTCCAGGACTTCCACCGCCGGCGGCAGCGCCTGTTGACCAAGCTCTCGCGCTTTCGAACGTGAGTCCGCCGCTCGCGTGCTCCGGCGCGTCGGCTAGACTCTTCGTCGCATGGTCGACCGCCGTCGCGCCCTCGCCGTCGACGTCCTCGGGCTGGCCGCGATCCTCCTCGTCCTCCTCGACTACCTGAAGCCGTCGCTCCTGCTCCTGCCGACGGTAGCGGCCGGAGGGGACACCCCGTGCCACGTCCCCACCCTTGCCTTCTTCTACGAGAAGCTCCTCCCGCGGCTGCGCTTCCAGGGCTGGTACCCCGGTGCCTACGTGGGCCAGCCACTGCTCCTGTACTACTTCCCGCTCGCCTTCCTGGCCATGGCCTCGCTCGTCCCCGTCCTGGGCCTGCCCGCCGCCTTCAAGGTCGGCAGCGTCCTCGGGGTCTTTGCCCTCCCCTTCCTGACCTACGCCGCCTTCCGGCTGATGGCGTTCCGGTCGCCGGTGCCGCTGCTCGGCGCCGCGGCCGCCCTGGTCTTCCTCTTCTGCGAGGAGAACCCGATCTGGGGCGGCACCATCGCGAGCACGCTGACCGGCGAGTTCTCCTACACGTACGGCGTCGGCCTCGCCGTGCTCTTCCTGGGCGTCACCTATCGCGCCTACTCGCGGGGCACGGGACCGTGGTGGCCGGCCATCGTCCTCGCCCTCACCGCGCTCGCCCACGGGTACGCGGTGCTCTGGGCCGGCCTGTCCGCGTCGTTCTTCCTGTACGCCTCACGGCGTCCGGGCTGGACCCTGCGCTGGCTGGCCGGCGTGGCCGCGGCCGCCTTCGCCCTGGCCGCCTTCTGGCTCGTCCCCCTGCTGAGCGCCTGGGGCTGGACCACGCCCTACGACGATCCCTGGATCACGGTGTCGACCCGCAACCTGTTCCCGCCGTTCCTGTGGCCGCTCATCGGCGCCGCCGTGGTCGGCGTCGGCTGGACGCTCGTGCAGGCCCGCCGCCCGGGCGGACCGGACCATCGCCTGATGTACATCCTGCATTCGGCCGCGATCGCGATGGGGCTGGCCGCCGCCGGTCCCCTCCTCGGCATCATCGACGTGCGCTTCATGCCGCTGGCCCAGTTCGCGCTGTGCCTGGGCGGCGCGGCCACCCTGGGCCTGGCCCTGCAACGCCTGAGAGCGGCCGATCTCGCCGCCCTCGGCCTCGTCCTGCTTGGCATCGTCCACGCCGACCGCGATTCCCAGGTGCTGCGGGCCTGGGCGGACTGGAACTACACGGGCGTGCAGGCCCGGGAGCTGTGGCCGGCGTTCTCGGAGGTGGCGGAGCGGATCCGGGGGACGGCCGCCGACCCGCGGGTGGCCGTGGAGTACAACGTCGAGCACGAGCGCGCCGGCTCCATCCGCATGTACGAGACGCTGCCGATGTTCGCCGGGCGCTCCACGCTCGAGGGCGTCTACAACCAGGCCAGCCTGCAGACGCACGCCGTCTACTTCCTGGCCTCCGAGCTCGGCGCCACCTCCCCGAACCCGTTCCGCAAGCGCGACTACTCCGAGTTCGACACCGAGTCCGCGCTGCGCCACCTGCGCCTGTTCGACGTGAGCCAGGTGGTCGCCCTCAGCCCCAAGCTCGTGGCCAGCCTGGACGCGCGCCCGGACGCGCACCGGACGGCCCGCGTGCCCCCCTATTTCGTCTACGACCTGGACGGCGCGGGCGGAGGGTACGTCGAGCCCCTCGCCTACGCGCCCGTCCGCTCCTCCCCGCGCGGCTGGCGGGACAAGGCCTACCGCTGGTTCACGCGCAAGCCGCTCTCTCCCGCGCCCCTCGTGTTCACCGAGGACCCGCGCTTCACGGTCGTCGAGACCGACGAATGGCTCGCCCCGCCCCTGGTGCCGTTGCCGGGGGGCGTGGAGGCGAAGGCCGCCCTGGAGGACGAGGCGATCACGATCACGACCAACCGCGTGGGCCATCCCCTGCTCGTGAAGGTCTCGTACCACCCTCGCTGGCGCGCGGAGGGCGCGGACGGGCCCTACCTCGTGGCGCCCGCCCTCATGCTGGTCGTGCCGCGCGCGCCGACCGTGCGGCTGACCTACGAGCGCAACGCCGCCGACGAGGCCGGGCTCGCGCTCACCGTGGGCGCGATCCTCCTGGGCGCGGCCCTCCTCGCGCGCGGGTGGCGCGCGCGGCGCCTCCCGCCCCCCGCGCCGGTCGTGCCGCCCATCCCGCTCGACGAGTGCACGGTGCCGCCCGCGACCCCCCGCTGGGGCGGGGTGATCCCGGCCGCCCTCCTCCTGGCCTGCGTGGGGGCGCGGCTGGTGGCCGCCCGGACGTCCCCCCTCGACCCGATGCCCCTCTACGAGAAGGCCTCCAAGGCCTATGCCGCCGACCGGTTCACGGACGCCGCGGAGTACGCGCGGAACGCCCTCGCCCACGGCGCCCTTGGCCCGATGCGGGCGGAGCTGCAGTGCCTCCGTGGCGAGAGCCTGCTGCGCGCGGGCCGGCCGGAGCCGGCCGCCCGCGCCTTCCAGGCCGTGACCGAGATGCCGGCCAATCCCTACGTCGCGCAGGCCCTGTTCGGCCTCGTGCAATCACGCTCGGCCGCGGGCGACCCCGCCTCCGCGGAGGTGGCGCGCGCGCAGCTCCTGCGTGACTTCGGGGACTCGCCCTGGGCCCGCCGCGCGATCAAGGAAGCCCGCGCCCGCTGAGCGGGCCTGAGCGCGCGCTCTCAGCCGCCGCCCATCTCGGCCAGGCGCGCGCGCAGCCGGGCGCCCGTCAGGCGATGGCGCGCCACCTCGCGGCCGTCGAGGAGCAGGACCGGGATGTCGTAGCGGTAGAGGGCCTCCAGCTCCGGATCCGACCGCACGTCGACCTCGTCGAGGCGCAGGCCCATCTCGGCCGCCACCGGCGACACGACGTCGCGCATGGCCTCGCAGAGATGGCACCCGGGCTTGCCGAGGAGGACGAGGGTCCGGCCCGTCACGTGCGCGGACGCCGCGCGCGTGCCTCCGCGGGCGGACGCCGGAGCGTCACCACCGCCGCCACCGCGATGACGGTCACGATCGTGAGCTGGACGGCCAGCGCGGTGAGGTCGGGATGGATGCCCATCCACGGGATCTCGGGGAAGGGCACCGGCCGCGGCCGCACGTAGCCGGCGGCGACCAGCTCGTAGATGCCGGCCCCCGCGAACGAGATGGCCAGGGCGCACATGAGGGCGCTGGAGACGGCGAAGAAGGGCCCGAGGGGCAGGCGCACCACCGTCCGGCTCATGAGCAGGGCGAGGGCCAGAACGGCGAGGAGGGCGGCCCCCGCGCCCGCCCAGACCTCGGCCGGGCGCCCGGGCGACTCGAGCAGCAGGGCCTGCGTGAAGAGCACGGTCTCCGCCGCCTCGCGATAGACGGCCAGGAACGAGATCCCGGCGAGCAGGGCCAGGTTGCGCCGGCTGAGGCTCGACTCGAGGCCCTTGCGCAGGTACCCCGTCCATCGTCGCGACTCGACCTTCGAGATCATCCAGAAGCTCATCGAGAAGAGGACGGCCGCGGCCAGGAGCGCGATGACCGCCTCCGACAGCTCGCGGTTGGCGGCGCTGACGGCCATGACCTGGCCGGCCAGCCACCAGGTCAGGACGCCCGCGGGCAGCGCGGCCAGCCACCCCGCGTGCACGTAGCGCGCCGCGTCCGGCCGGCCCAGCCGCCGCACGCCCGCCAGCAGCGCTCCCACCAGCAGCGCCGCCTCCACGCCCTCACGGAAGAAGATGAGGAACGAGGCGAGGAAGGGCACCGCGGGCCGGCGCCCCCTGGCCAGGCTGTCGAGGACGCGGTCGAGGTCGTGCGCGGCCACGCGCACCTGGCGCGGATCGCCGCGCTGGATGGCCACGCGCAGGTCGCGGAAGCCCGACTCCACCGCCGCCGTGGCCTCCCCGTCGCGCGCGCGCAGCCGCGGCTCCAGGGGCTCGAAGCCCTCGAGGTAGGCGTCCATGACCCCGCGGTCGGCCTCGCGCGGGCGGCCCTGCTCGAACCGGGCGAGGGAGGCGCGGAGCATCTCGCGCGTGCGCTCCAGGGCCAGCGAGGCCGGCGGCTCCTGGAAGGCGGCCTCCGTGCGGAGGTGGGCGAGGGCGCGCGGAGGGTCGTCGACACCGGCCGCGCGCAGCGTCTCGAGCACCTCGGCGTCGCTGCGCGTCGCCTGGTCGGCCAGGGTCAGCGTGGCCGGTCCGCGCGCGGGCTCGCCCTCGTGGCCGAGGCGGAGGACGTAGAAGGCCAGCGCCCAGCGCTCGGCGGGGGAGAGCGACTCGAAGGAGGCCATGGCCGTGCCCGGCACTCCGAAGGTCAGCGTGTTGTAGACGCGATAGGGCGAGAGGGCGGCCAGGCGCGCCGGATCGTGGAAGCTCGCCGGAGGCGGGCTCAACTGCGCCGCCCGCGGCGTGCGGGCGTCTCCGGCCCCGCCGTGGCACGCCAGGCAGGACTGCGCGTAGAGCGAGCGTGCCTGCTCGAGGGACGGCGTCTCCGTGGGGACGGTGCGCAGCCCGAACCTCGAGACGGCCTCCGCCTTGGCCTCGCGGCAGGCCCGGGCGACCTCCGACGGGTCCGCCTTCGCGTGCACCGCCGCCTCGACCCGCGCGATGGTCGACATCAAGGGGTCCGCCGGCCCCTCCGGCGCGGGCAGGACGGAGGCGGCCAGGGCGTGCGCGTCGGCGACGAACTTCACCTGCTCGTCGTATTCCGCTTCGCTGACCACCGCGCCGTCCTTGACCGCCCGCGCGTAGTCGCTGCTGACGTAGTCCAGGATCGTGACCAGCCGCTGGGCGTCTCCACCGTCCGGGGGGACGGGGAGGAGAGCCTGGGGGGGGCGGGTGCACCCGCTGATGGCGATCGCCAGCAACGCAGCGGTGCCGCCCTGGACAATTATGAAAATGGATTTCATTTTCAGAATTGACAGGGTAGCACCGCCGTGACGGCGGCGTCAATGAAGCGGAAGGCTCAGTTGCGCGAGGGGTAGATCCCTTCCAGGCAGATGATGAAGTTGATGCCGAGGTAGGGCGGGACGTTCGTCTGCGGCTGGCCACCCCCGGTCGTGGTGATCGCCTCGGGCTTCATGGTCATGTCGGGGGTGTCGATGTAGATGTTGGGCCCCGTGTTGGGCTCGACCTTGGCCAGGACACGCCCCTGCGGCCGGATGTGCGTCCCCGGCAGGGAGCTGACCTGCAGGAGGTGATTGTGGGGCGCCATCTCGTTGACGGTCTGGGTCACGGTCTCGACTCCGCCCTGCTGTCCCTCGACATAGTCGCTCAACCCCGCTCCCTGCCCCACGCCGATAGGGAACCGCGACCGGAGATCGGGCAGCGCGAACGTGGTCTGCCCGTTGCCGCCATAGGTCGTACCCAGGATCGAGAAGAGCGCGGTGTTCTGTGAGATGGCCATGATCTGCCCCTGGGCCAGCGCCCAGCTCTTGGGGGCGAAGTTGCCGGCGAACATCTTGACCTCGCCGATCATGCAATCCTGCGCGGCCGCGCGGCCCGACGAGATCCCCATCGCCGCCAGCGCGAGCACGCCGACCTTCCATACGCCTCTCATCCATCCTCCTCGGGCCGCGGTGCGGCCAGGAAAGGAGGGAGTTTCACGGTCGCCATGGTAGGGCGTGCGCGCGTCACGGCGCCACTCCGCCCGCCGCCCCGTGCGGCGCGTCACACCGCCCGGCGGCGGCTCAAGAGGCCGGCGCTTCCGCCATCCACGCGCTCAAGCGCCGCCGATCGCGGACGGCCGCGCGGGAGCCGGAGAGGAGGACGAGCGCGAGCACGGCGTTGAGGGCGGGCACGACGTACATCGCCTGGTGGAGCCCCTCCGCGCGAAAGGCCTCCGTGAGAGCGGCCGTGCCGTGGGCGGCCGCTGCGCGCGCGGCCAGTCGATCGGAGAGCCACCCCGTGCCCACCGGGCCCAGCGACGCGCCGAGCAGGTACATCGCGAAGAAGTAGACCGCCATCGCGGTGCCGCGGCGGGCCGGCTCCACGACGTCCTGGATCGTCGCGTAGACGGGGGCGTAGTAGAGGTACATGAGGAGCAGGGCCGGGCCGAGGAGGGCCACCGCGCGCGTCACCTGCCCTCCCGGCTGGGCCAGGAACAGGACGGTGAGCGGGACGGAAAGGGCGAGGGCGACGGCGGAAGTGAGGAGGCGCCCTCCTTCACCCCGGGCCGCCGCCCGGTCCCCGACGAAGCCGCCCACCATCATGCCGGCGCCGCCGAACACGCCGAACATCACGCCCGAGAGCGCGCCCGCGTCACGGACGCCCAGGCCGTGGTGGCGGGTCAGCAGCGCGGGCACGAACGTGGCCAGCGCATACATGTTGAAGTTGTAGAGGGCGCCGGAGGCGATGATCCAGAGGAGGCTCGGCGTGTCCCTCAGCAGCGCGATCGCGGAGACGGAGCGCCGCCGCGTGCCGACCGGATGCGCCTCGGCCGCGCCCCGCGGCGGCTCGGGCAGGGCGAAGCAGAGGAGGCCGACGGCGAGGCCCGGGAGGCCGGCGGCCAGGAAGGCCGCGCGCCATCCCCAGGCCTGCGCGACCGCGCCGCCGATCGCATAGCTGAGGCCGACCCCGAGCGGGAGGCCGAGCATGAAGACCGCGGTCGCGCGTCCCCGCCGCGCGGACGGAAAGAGGTCGCCGATGAGCGACGTGGCCGCGGGCGCGCACGCCGCCTCGCCCACGCCCACCGCCATCCGGGCTGCGAAGAGAGAGGCGAAGCTCGACGCCAGGCCCGAGGCCGCGGTCATGGCGCTCCACAGCAGCGCCCCCGCACCGAGGAGGACGGTCCGCGTCCCGGCGTCGGCCAGGCGGCCCAGCGGCAGACCGACCACGGCGTAGAGGAGAGTGAACGCGGTCCCGATCGCGCCGACCTGCGCGTCGGTCAGGGCCCATTCGCGGCGGAGCGGCTCCACGACCGCGCCCAGCACGGTGCGGTCGAAGAAGTTCAGCGTGTTGAGCAGGAACAGGACGAGCAGGGTCCAGGCCGGCCGAGGCTGTCGCATGTCGGGCGCGCCGCATCCTGCCCCGACTGGACGCGGGGTTCAAGACGGCCGAGCGAGACCGGCCGTCAGTCCGAGCCGCGGCTCGCGAACGTGTCGCAGGACTCGATCGTGCCCGCCTCGAATCCCCGCCGGAACCAACCCTGCCGCTGGGCGGAGCTGCCGTGGGTGAACGACTCCGGCACCACGTAGCCCTTCGCCTGCTTCTGGAGCCGGTCGTCGCCGATCGCGCTGGCCGCGTTGAGGGCTTCGTCGATGTCGCCGGGCTCCAGGATGTTCCGGGCCCGCTGCGCGTGGTTTCCCCACACGCCGGCCAGGCAGTCCGCCTGCAGCTCCAGGCGTACGGACAGCGCGTTCGCGGCCGCGCGGCTGCCGCGCTGCTGGGCCGCGCTCACCTTTTCGAAGATCCCGAGCTGGTTCTGCACGTGATGGCCGACCTCGTGCGCGATCACGTAGGCCTCCGCGAAGTCGCCGGGAGCCGAGAACCGCTGGCGCAGCTCGCGGAAGAACGCCAGGTCGAGATACACCCGCTGGTCGTTGGGGCAGTAGAAGGGGCCGGTGGCCGACTGCGCGAACCCGCAGGCCGATTGCACGGCTCCCGTGAAGAGGACGAGCTTGGGATCCTCGTAGGAACGGCCGTACTTCTGCTTGAAGATCGCGGTCCAGGTGTCCTCGGTGTCGGCCAGCACCACGGAGACGAACTGCGACATCTCGTCCTGCGCTTGAGGACCCCCCTGGGGGGCCGCCGGTTGCGCGGTCTGGGTGTTCTGGAGCACGACGTGGGGGTCTCCGCCCATGAGGTAGACGACCAGCGCCAGCACCGCGATGCCGATGCCGCCGCCCGCGATCGGGAGGCCCCGCCCGCGCGCGTCCACCACGTTGTCGCTGCGACGCCCTTCACTCCATCGCACGGTCCACCCCCTTGGTCCCGATGACCAGCAAGGGCGATGCCAACGGACGGACCGCGGGACCGCGGCCCGCCCGCGCTCAGTGCGCCGAGATCTCCTTCACGACCGCGGCGGCGGCGGCGGCGGGGTCGGCCGCCTCCAGGATGGGCCGGCCCACGACGATGTAGTCGGCGCCGGCGGCCAGGGCCGCGGCCGGGGTCGCCGTGCGCGCCTGGTCCCCCCGCCCGGCGCCCGCGGACCGGATGCCCGGCGTCACGATGAGGAAATCGGGCCCGCAGGCCTCGCGGACGAGCGCGATCTCGTGCGGCGAGGCCACCACGCCGTCGGCGCCGGCGTCACGGGCGAGGAGGGCCAGCCGGCGCACGGAGTCGGCAATGGAGCCGCCCACGCCGACCGTGTGGAGGGTCCCCTCGTCGTGGCTCGTGAGGACGGTGATCGCGAGCAGCCGGATGCCCATCGCGGGCAGCGCGCCCACCGCCGCCTCCAGCATCTCCTTCCCCCCCAGCGCGTGCACGGTCAGGAGGGACACCCCGAGCCGGCCGGCGCCGCTTACCGCCCCCGCCACCGTGTTCGGGATGTCGTGGTACTTGAGGTCCAGGAAGACCTTCTCCCCGCGGGCGAGCACCTCGCGGACGAACTCGGGGCCGGCGGCGGTGAAGATCTGGCTGCCCACCTTGAACATCCCCACCTTGCCGGCCAGGCGATCGACCATGGCCCGCGCGGTGGCGGCGTCAGGCACGTCGAGGGCGACGATGAGGCGGTCGCGCGGTGTCATCCTCCGAGCTCCTCCGCGGCGGGCAGGCCCGGATAGCGGAGCGTGCCCACCACGCGATTGACGTCGTCCAGGCCGTGCCGGCGCAGGTAGTCCTCGAGGCCGGCGCGCACGCGGTCGTAGATGCCGGGGTCCACGAAGTTCGCGGTCCCGATCTGCACGGCGCGGCACCCCGCGATCAGGAACTCGAGGGCGTCCGCGGCGGAGGCGATCCCGCCGATGCCGATCACCGGGATCTTCACCGCGCGCGCGGCCTGCCAGGCCATGCGGACGGCGATGGGACGGATGGCGGGGCCGGAGAGGCCGCCGGTGCCGAAGGCGAGCCGGGGCCGGCGCGCCTCGACGTCGATGGCGAGGCCGAGCAGGGTGTTGATGCAGGAGAGGGCGTCCGCGCCCGCCTCCTCCGAGACCCGCGCGAACACCGCGATGTCGGCCACGTTGGGCGAGAGCTTGGGGATCACGGAGAGCCGCGTGGCGCGGCGCACCGCGGAGACGACCTCCGAGGTCAGGCGCGGATCGCCCCCGAAGGCCATTCCGCCCTTCTTGACGTTCGGGCAGGAGATGTTGATCTCGACCCCGGCCACGCCCTCCGCCTGGTCGACGATGCGCGTGACCTCCGCGTACTCTTCCACGGTGTCCCCGCAGACGTTGACCAGCACCGCCGTGTCGTAGGCGCGCAGCGCGGGCAGGACCTTCTCCACGAAGGCGCGCACGCCCACGCCCTGCAGCCCGATGGCGTTGAGCAGGCCGGACGGCGTCTCCACGATGCGCGGGGTCGGGCACCCGTCGCGCGGCTCGAGATACAGGCCCTTCGTGACGAGGCCGCCGAGCGACGAGAGGTCGAGGAGGCCCGCGCACTCGACCCCGTAGCCGAACGTCCCCGAGGCGGCCAGGAGCGGGTTCTTGAGCCGCAGGGCGCCGATCTCGACGGCCAGCCGCGGCACGGTGGCGGTGGCGGCGCTCATCGCGCCTCCGTGGCCGCCGCCGCCGCCGGCGCCGCCAGCTCGTCGCGGCGCGCGGGCGAGGCCTCGTCGCCCGGCCAGACGACCTCGCGCGCGTCGAAGACGGGTCCCTCGGTGCACGCGCATCGGTAGCGCGGCCGCGGCTCGGCCCTCGACTGGATCCAGACCACGCAGCCGAGGCAGGTGCCGATCCCGCAGCCCATCCAGGGGTCGAGGCTCACCTGCGCGGGCAGCCCACGGCGCGCGGCCAGCCGCGCCACCGCGTGCAGCATCGCGTCCGGCCCGCAGGCGTAGAGCGTGACCGGACCGGGAGTGGTGTCCAGGTACCGCTCGACCGCCTCCGTCACGCGTCCGTGATGCCCGAGGCTCCCGTCGTCGGTGGCCGCCACCAGGGGGATGCCCATGGCCGCGAACGGCTGCTGGACCTGGAGGTCGGCGGCGGTGCGGCCGCCGTAGAAGACCCGTGCCCGTCCGCCCGCGCGCCGGCGCTCCTCGGCGAAGAGATGGAAAGGCGCGATGCCGTAACCGCCGGCCACGAGGAGGGCCTCGTGATCGGGGGCCGGCGCCGTGAACGGCCGCCCCAGGGGTCCCAGGCACTGCGCCAGCTCGCCGGGAGCGAGGCCGGCCAGCGCGCGCGTGCCCGGGCCGATCGCCTTGAGGAACAGGCTGAAGGTGCCCGCCTCGGGGTCCACGCCGAGGACCGAGAAGGGCCGCCTCAGCGGCGGCTCCGCGGAGGTGCCGGCCTTGATCATCACGAACTGCCCGGCGCGTGCCCGGTGCGCGACCTCGGGATGCTCGAACGTGAGCAGCACGTACGGCCCGTCGAGCGCCTGGCGCCGCACGAGGGCAGCCTCGCGATTGGCGGCCGTGAAGGGCGAGTCGCTCGGCATCCGCTCGCGATGATAGCGCGGCCTCGCGCGATTACACTCCTCCAGGATGCCTCCTTCGCGGACGTGGGCGGCGGCGGGCCTGGCCGCCCTTCTCCTGGCCGGCGACCTCGTCCTGCTCACGCTGTTCCTGAACCCGGAGGTCACCCTGCGCCTCGACGGGCCGGCCCTCCTCGCCGCGCTCCTCGTCCCCTGGGCCGCGCTCGCCCTGCCCGGCCTCTGGATCGTGGTGGTGGTCTCGGCCGCGCTGCCGGGCTGGCCGCGGGCGGCGCGCCCGCCGCTGGAGGCCCTGCCCGGCTTCACCACCGCCTCCCTGGTCGCGATCGCGGCGGCGGCGGCCGCCTTCTGGCTCAACCTCGTGAGCTATCGCCATTCCGTGCCGCTGGAGGTCCTCTCGCCCCTGGCCGCCTCCGCGGTGGCGCTGACCCTGTCCGCGCTCGTGCTGCTCGCGGTCGCCATCGACGCCATGCTCTTTCCCTCGCGCGGCCGTGGCGTCTCCGCCGCCCTCGTCGTGCTCGCCTCCGCCTCCGCGCTGGTCCTGCCGCTGGCCCTGCGCCCGGTGCCGGCGAGACGGCCGGCCCCCGTTCCCTTCGCCACCGAGCCCGTGACCCCCACTCGCCGCGTGATCCTGATCGGCATCGACGGCCTCGGCCTGGAGCCGGTGCGGGCGGGCATCGCCCGCGGCGGCCTGCCCGCCTTCGCCCAGATGATGCGTCGCGGTGCCCATGGCCCGCTGGCCACCCTCCGTCCCACGGAGGCGCCGCCCATCTGGACCAGCATCTTCACCGGGCGGCTCCCCCGCGATCACGGAGTGAAGAGCTTCGCGACCTACCGGCTGCGCGGCTCCCCGACCGTGTACGAGCTGCTGCCCAAGGGGGCGCTGGTGGGCCTGCTCGAGCGGGCGGGCCGGGTCTCGACCGCGCCCATCACCTCCGCCTCGCGGCACCGCCGCGCGCTCTGGAACGCCGTCAACGCCTTCGGCATCCCCGCGGGCGTGGTGCGGGCCTGGGGGACCTATCCGCCGGAGCGGATCGAGGCCTTCATGCTCACGCCCTACTTCCACCTGTTCCAGCACGACCCCGCGCGCGCGGCGGACGCGTTGCACCCGCGCGACCTGGCCGAGGAGGTGCGGGCCCGCGCCGTCGACCCGGAAGGCGTGGACCGCGGCCTCATCGCCTCCTTCGTGGACCTCGGGGTCGACTTCCCGGGGGACGACCTGCCCTGGCGCCGCGAGCTCCTGGAGCGCGCGCTCGCCCCCGACCTCACCTACCAGCGCGGCGGCGCCGTGCTGCGCGCGGCCTACGATCCGCCGCTCTTCACGACCTACTTCCGCGGCCTGGACGTGGTCGGCCACACCTTCCTGCGCTTCGCGCGCCCGGACGCCTTCGGCGACGTGCGGCCGGAGGAGCGCCGGCGCTACGGGAACGTGATGGACGCCTACGTCGCCTTCCTGGCCCAGGCGGTGGGGGAGGTCGCGCAGGGAGTGCGGCCGGGCGAGGTCCTCATCGTGGTCTCCGCCTACGGCATGGAGCCGCTGCCCCAGTGGCGCCGCGCCCTGGAATCCCTGACCGGCGACCGCTGGGCGAGCGGGACGCACGCGGACGCGCCGGACGGCGTGATCCTGGCCATGGGGGACGGCATCCGGCCGGGGGCGCGGCTGGGCTCGGCCTCCGTGCTCGACCTGGCCCCGACCATCCTGTACCTGATGGGCCTTCCCGTCGCGCGCGACATGGAGGGCCGGATCCTGACCGAGATGCTGCAGGACGACTTCATGCGCGCGCATCCGGTCACGTTCATTCCGAGCTACGAGAGCCTGGCCGTCACCCCCACCACCGGCCCCGTGCCCGCCGACCTGCCCCCGCTGCCCGACGAGAGGCCGTGATACCATCCGGCCGTCTTGGCCACCGTCGACGACTTCCTCACCCTGGACCTTCGCGTGGGGACCGTGGTCGCGGCGGAGGTCCTGCGCGGCGCGCGCAAGCCGGCCTTCTCCCTGCGGGTGGACTTCGGTGAGCTGGGCCAGCGCCGGTCCAGCGCCCAGATCGCCGACCTCTACGAGGCGGCGGACCTGGTCGGGCTGCAGGTGGTGGCAGTGGTGAACCTGCCGTCGCGGCGCGTGGCCGGCCTGGACTCGGAGGTCCTGGTCCTCGCCGTCGAGAACGGCAAGGGCGAGAACGTCCTCCTCATCCCCGAGCGCCCCGTCCCCGACGGCGGCAAGATCAGCTGATGGCGCCGTCCCCGTCCTACCGAGAGCGGCAGGAGCTGATGGACGCCGGCCGCCTGGCCCTCACCCTCTCCCGCATCGGGCACGAGATCCTGGAGCGGCACCCGGACATCCGCGGCACCGTGCTCGTGGGCGTGCGCACGCGCGGGGTGCCGCTGGCGCGGCGCCTGGCCCGCGTCCTGCGGGAGGCGGCGGGAGTGGAGCCGCCGGTGGGCGCGCTGGACATCACGCTCTACCGCGACGACCTGACCACGGTGGGCCCGCAGCCGGTGCTGAGGGGCACCGACATCCCGACCTCCATCGACGGGCGCACGGTGGTGCTGGTGGACGACGTGCTCTTCACCGGCCGCACCGTGCGCGCCGCCCTCGACGAGCTGATCGACTTCGGGCGGCCGTCGCGCATCGAGCTGGCCGTCCTCGTCGACCGCGGCCACCGCGAGCTGCCCATCCACGCCGACTACGCCGGGCGCACCCTCACCACCACCCGCGACGAGGTGGTGCAGGTCCGGCTCCGCGAGGAGGACGGCGACGACCGCGTGGTCCTGCTCGAGCGCGCGGCCGCGCCCGCCCCGCGCGCCCGGAAGGCGCCCGCGGCCCCGACCCGCGCCCCCGCCCGCGCGGGGAAGACGCGCGGCCCCTCCCGGACGCGGAGGCGGCGGAGGTGACGCCGCCGTCGTACCCGCATCGGCACCTGCTCGGCATCGAGCCGCTGGAGCCCGCTCACATCCAGGCCGTCCTCGACACCGCGGAGGCGCTGCGGGAGGTGCTCGACCGGCCCATCAAGAAGGTCCCTGCCCTGCGCGGCAAGACGGTCGTGAACCTCTTCTACGAGCCCTCCACGCGCACGCGCGCCTCCTTCGAGATCGCGGAGAAGGTCCTCTCCGCGGACAGCCTCTCGATCGCCACCTCCACCTCCAGCGTGCAGAAGGGGGAGACCCTCCTCGACACCGCGAAGAACCTCGAGGCCATGAACCCGGACATGATCGTCCTCCGGCACTCCGCCTCCGGCGCCCCGCACTTCCTGGCCCGCCACTGCCGGTCCGCCATCGTCAACGCCGGCGACGGCGCCCACGAGCACCCCACCCAGGCCCTGCTCGACGCCCTGACCCTGCGCCAGAAGAAGGGCCGCCTGGAGGGGCTGCGCGTGGCCATCATCGGGGACGTGATGCACAGCCGGGTGGCGCGCTCGAACGTCTGGCTCCTGACCAAGATGGGCGCGAGCGTGGTCCTGTGCGCGCCGCCGACGCTGATGCCGCCGGGGATCGAGACCCTGGCCTCCGTCACCTATCGCATCGAGGAGGCGGTGGAGGGGGCGGACGCCATCATGATGCTCCGCCTCCAGCAGGAGCGGATGACGGGGGGATACTTCCCGACGGTGCGGGAGTACCACGCGCGCTTCGGCCTCACCGCCGAGCGCGCCCGGCGGGCCGGCAAGGACGTCGTCATCCTTCATCCGGGTCCGATGAACCGCGGAGTGGAGATCGCGAGCGAGGTGGCGGACGGGCCCTACTCGGTGATCCTGGACCAGGTCACCAACGGCGTGGCCGTGCGCATGGCCGTCCTCTACCTCCTGCTCGGGGGGGCGGAGACGTGAGCGGGCGCCTGCTCCTCAAGGGCGGCCGCGTGATCGACCCCGGCCGCTCCCTCGACGCCGACCTCGACCTGCTCCTGGTGGACGGACAGGTGGCGGAGCTGGACGTGCGGGTGGCGGCGCGGGGGGCGGAGGTCGTGGACATGGCGGGGCTGGTCGTCTGCCCGGGCTTCATCGACCTCCACACCCACCTGCGCGAGCCCGGGCGGGAGGACAAGGAGACGATCGCCACCGGCACCCGGGCCGCGGCCGCCGGGGGATTCACCGCCGTCTGCGCCATGCCGAACACGGAGCCGGTGAACGACCAGGCCGGCATCACCCGCGCGATCCTGGAGACGGCGCGCCGCGAGGGGGCGGCGCGCGTGTGGCCGATCGGGGCCATCACGCGCGGGTCGAGAGGGGAGGAGCTGGCCGAGTACGGGGACCTGCGCGAGGCGGGCTGCGTGGCCGTCTCCGACGACGGGCGGCCGGTGGCCAGCGCGCGCGTCATGCGCCGCGCCCTCGAGTACGCGAAGGCCTTCGACCTCACCGTCATCGACCACTGCGAGGAGCCCACGCTGGCCCAGGGGGCGTCGATGAACGAGGGGCCGGTGGCCACGCGGCTGGGCCTGCGGGGGGCCCCGGGGGTCGCGGAGGCGATGGTGGTCGAGCGTGACGTGATGCTGGCCGAGCTCACCGCGAGCAAGGTCCACATCGCGCACGCGAGCACCGCCGCCGCCGTGGACGCCGTCCGGCGCGGCAAGGCGCGCGGGGTGCGCGTCAGCGCGGAGGCCACGCCGCACCACCTCCTGCTGACCGACGAGGCGGTGCGCACGTCGGAGTACGACACCGCCACCAAGATGAACCCGCCCCTGCGCGCGGAGGAGGACCGGCAGGCCCTCCTCCAGGGACTGCGTGACGGCGCCATCGACTGCATCGCCACCGACCACGCCCCCCACACCGTGGACGACAAGAAGGTGGAGTACGACCAGGCCGCCTTCGGGATCGTCGGCCTGGAGACGGCGGTGGCGCTGTGCCTCGATCGTCTCGTCGCCCCCGGCCTCCTCGGCCTGGCGCGCCTGATCGAGCTGCTCTCGACGCGGCCGGCCGCGCTCCTGGGCCTCCCGGGCGGCACCCTCGCTCCCGGCTCTCCCGCCGACGTGACCGTGCTCGACCTCGCCCGGCGGGCCAAGGTCGATCCCGCGCGGTTCCTGAGCAAGGGACGGAACACGCCCTTCGGAGGCTGGACGCTCCGCGGCGCGCCGGTGATGACGATCGTGGGCGGCCGGATCGTCTTCGGGACACGCCGCTAGGGAAGGCGGAGCGTGTCCCTCCACGCCGCCGAGTACAACCGCCGGGTGGAGGCGGACCGGCGCGGGGCCTACGACCAGGCGCGGTGGCTGGAGGAGGCCTTCCGCGCCGCCGGGATCCTCTTCGACGGCGAGCCCATGCGCACCTGCCTGCGCCCCTGCTTCGTGGAGCGCGCGCAATGGGACGCAATGCGGGCGGCGGGGCGCCGCCTCATGACGGTGGCGTCGCGCGCGGCGCGGGCGGTCTTCGGGGGCGACGCGGGCGCGCTGTGCGCGTTCCTCGGCACCCCGGAGGCGGAGGCGCGCTGGGTGTCTCTCGATCCCGGCCCGCCCGACGTCCTCCTCTCCCGCCTGGACGCCTTCCTCGGCCCCGACGGTCCCCGGTTCATCGAGATCAACAGCGACGCCCCCGCCGGCTTCGGCTACGGCGACCGCATGGCCGAGGTGTTCGCCGACCTGCCGCTCTTCCGCGACTTCGCCCGGGACCACTCCGTCGAGTACGCCCCCTCGACGCCGGCCCTGATCGACGCGGTGGTGTGGGCCTGGAAGTCGGAGCGGCGGCGGGCCGCCGACCCCGTGGTGGCCATCGTCGACTGGGCAGACGTCAAGACGCGTGCGGACCAGGAGATCGTGGCCGCGCGCTTCGAAGCCCGCGGGATCGAGTGCCTCCTGGCCGACCCGCGGCGGATGGAGATCGCGGGCGGCCGCCTGCTCGCGGACGGGCGCGCCGTCGACGTCGTCTACCGGCGGGCGGTGCTCAGCGAGCTGCTCGAGCGGGAGGACCAGGTGCGGGCCTTCCTGCGGGCCTACCGCGACGGTCTGGCCGTCTTCGTGAACTCGCTCCGCTGCCGCCTCTCCGAGGACAAGGCCTTCTTCGCGATCCTGACCGACGAGGCCTTCGCCTCGTTGATGAGCGCGGAGGAGGCCGAGCTGGTGCGGCGGGTGGTGCCCTGGACCCGCCGCCTGGCCGAGCGGCGCACCGTGCGCGACGGCCGGGACGTCGACCTGGTGCCGCACGTGATGGAGCATCGGGACGGGCTCGTCCTCAAGCCCGCGCACGGATACGGGGGGCGCTCGGTCCTGGTCGGGGACGAGACCTCGCCCGAGGACTGGTCGCGGGCGGTCCAGGCCGGGCTCGGCGAGCCCTGGGTCGTGCAGGAGAGGGTGGCCATCCCGGAGGAGGTGTTCCCCGTCCTGGCCGACGGCGAGCTCGTGGAGGCGCCGCTCAAGGTGAACGTGAACCCGTTCTACGTGGGGGGCGCGGACGTGGGCGCGGTCACGCGCGCCTCGCGCAGCTCGGTGATCAACGTGAGCGCAGGCGGGGGGAGCGTGCCCACGTTCGTCGTCGGGTGAGGGGGCTAGGGTTCGAGCAGCACCTTCAGGACGCCCGCGCGTCCCGCCCGGGCGAACGCCTCCACGCCGCGGGCGAGGGGGAGCCGCTCGTCCACGAGGTCCGCCACGTGCACCGAGCGCGCGGCCAGCGCCTCCAGGGCCGGCGCGAAGGCGCCGCAGCGCGAGCCCACCACCGTGACCTCGTCCACCACGACGGAGGAGAGGTTCACCGCCGCCTCCCCGGCATACGTGCTCTTGAGGACGATGGTGCCGCGAGGGCGCACGGCGGCCCTGGCCTGGGCCAGGCCCTCGGGATGGCCGGTGCAGTCCACCACCACGTCGGCCCGCCGCGCCTCCACGTCGTCCGGAGCCACGGCGTCGAGCCCCTCCGCCCGCAGGCGGTCGCGCCGAGAGGCGGCGCGCGCCACCACGCGCAGCTCCGCGCCCGTGCGGGCGAGGGTGCGTGCCACCAGCGTCCCGAGCCGGCCCGCCCCCAGCACCACCACCCGCAGGTCCCCCCGGAACTCGACCTGGGCCTGGACGTGCAGCGCCGCGGCCAGCGGCTCGGTGAAGACCGCCTCCTCGTCGGGAACGCCCGCCGGCACCTCGAGCAGGTTCTCGATGGGGAGCACGAGCCGCTCGGCGAAGGCCCCCGCACGGCCGCGGATTCCGAGGACGGTGCGCACGGGGCAGTGGGTCCGCCGGCCGGCCCGGCAGGTCGCGCAGGCGCCGCAGGCGGCGTTGATCTCGCCGACGACGCGCCGGCCGATCCATCCCGGGGCGCCCGGCGCCTCCTCGACCACGCCCACGAACTCGTGCCCGGGGATCCCCGCGAACGGATAGTAGCCGCGCTGGAGCTCGAGGTCGGTGCCGCAGATGCCGGCCAGGATCACGCGCACGACGGCCTCGCCGGGCGGAGCCAAGGGCGGCGTCAGGTCGTCACGGTAACGGAGGTCCGGCGCCTCCAGCCAGAGCGCGCGCATCGCCAACCCGCGTGTAGCACGCCGGCGCCGCCCGGGTCAAAGGGATGACGCGCCGCCGCCGGCTCATGATCGGGGCCGTCCCGTCCCTGGCCGGGCTGGCCCTCCTGGCCTGGTCCGTGCTCGTGGAGCCCGCGCGCCTGGTGGTGCGGCCGGTCCGCATCGTCTCTCCGCGATGGCCGCGCGAGCACGCGGCGGTGAGGATCGCGGTGCTCAGCGACCTGCACGTGGGCGCGCCCCACATGGGCCTCGATCGCCTGGACGAGGTGGTCGCGCGCACCAACGCGGAGCGCCCCGACCTCATCGTCCTGCTCGGCGACTTCGTGATCCACGGCGTGCCCGGCGGAGAGTTCCAGACGCCGGAGCGGATCGGGGAGAGGCTGGCCCGGCTCGAGGCGCGGCACGGCGTCCTGAGCGTGCTCGGCAACCACGACTGGTGGTTCGACGGGGAGCGCGTCGGCGCCGCCCTCCAGCGGGCCGGCATCCGCGTCCTGGAGAACGAGGCGGTGCCGGTGGCGGCGGGCCCCGATCGATTCTGGGTGGCCGGGCTGGGTGACCTCTGGACGCGGCCGGTCGACATCCCGCGCGCGCTGGCCGGCGTGCCGGCGGGCGAGCCCGTCATCCTGCTCGAGCACAACCCCGACGTGTTCCCCGAGGTCCCCGACCGCGTCGCCCTGACCCTGGCCGGCCACACGCACGGCGGCCAGGTCGCGCTCCCGCTCCTGGGCCGTCCGATCGTGCCGTCGCGCTACGGGCAGCGCTATGCCTCGGGCCTCGTGGTCGAGGGGGGGCGCCGCCTGTTCGTCAGCACCGGGCTGGGCACGAGCATCCTGCCCCTGCGTTTCCGGGTGCCCCCGGAGATCTCGATGGTGACGCTGGCCGGAGAGTGATTCCGGCCGTGGCGCGCGCTCAGCGTGCCGCCGCCGCCAGCGCCGCCTTCCGCGCCGCCTCGAACTCGTCGCCCGGGTTCCAGCTCGGCAGGTAGCGGCCTTCGGCGACCTTGGTCCCGAGATAGAAGAGGAGCTGCGTGTCCTCGACCGCGCCCGTGAAGTCCCAGTCCGGCCGCAGCTCGTCGGAGGGCTGGTGGTAGTCGACCTCCTCGTAGTGGGCGTGCTGCTCCGCTCCCCATCCCGCGGGCTTGCCGATCACGTCCACGCCCGCCTCGAGGTAGGCGGCGGGCACGCCCATCTTGGCCAGGTTGAACTGGTCCGAGCGGTAGAAGTACCCCTTGTCCGGGTTCTGGTCGGGCACGATGCGGCGCCCGCCCTGCGCGGCCGCGATCGCCTCCACCACGGTGTCGAGCGTCGACTTGCCCTCGCCGATCATGATCATGTCGCGCGTGCGGCCCCAGATGCCCAGCTCGTCGACGTTGATGTTGGCGGCGATCCGTCCGATCGGCACCGGGGGATGGGCGGCGAGGTACTCGGACCCGAGCAGGCCCTGCTCCTCGCCCGCCACCGCCGCGAACAGGATCGCGCGCCGCGGAGGCACCGTCATCGCCTTCATGGCCCGCGCGATGGCGAGCACGGCGGCCACGCCGCTCGCGTTGTCGCGGGCCCCGTTGTAGATGACGTCCTCGCCCGGCTTGCTCGCCTCGCGCGTGCCGAAGTGGTCGTGGTGCGCGGTGTAGAGGACGGCCTCCTCCCCCGCGGGATCACGCCCGGGCAGGCGGCCGATCACGTTCGCGCTCTGCTTCTTCTGCACGTCGTTGCGGAGGGCCAGGCTCAGGGTGACGCCCAGCGGCACCGGCTTGAAGTCGCGCTTCTCGGCCGCCGCGCGGAGGGCGTCGAGGTCCTGGCCGCCCAGGCGCGCGATGCGCCGGGAGGCCTCCTCCGTGGCCCAGCCCTCGATCTGCACGTGCGGAGCGCCCTCGGACGGAAGCGTGAAGTTCTCCCCCGACCACGAGCTGGTCACGACCTGCCACCGGTAGCCGGCGGAGGGCTCGGTGTGGATGATGATTGCGCCCGCCGCGCCCTGGCGGGCCGCGGTCTCGTACTTGTAGGTCCACCGGCCGTAGTAGAGGCGCGTCTTGCCCGCGAACAGCTTCGGGTCGTCCGCGGGGTCGTTGTTCATCATCAGGAGGACCTTGCCCTTGAGGTCCGCTCCCTTGTAGTCGTCCCACTGGTACTCGGGGGCCACGATGCCGTAGCCGACGAACACGACCTCCGCTCCTTCGACGTGCGCCTCCGGCGCGCCCACCCCCGAGAACGCGATGTAGTCGTCCTTGTACTTGAGGTCCACCTTCTCCGAGCCCCTGGTCAGCGTGGCCACCTCGGGGTTGTGGCTGGTGATGCCCACGATGTCGAAGGGCTGGAGCCATCCTCCGCCGGGGGCCCCGGGCTGGAGGCCGATGCCCTCCATCTGGGCCGCGATGTACTGCTGGGCGAGCCGGTCGCCGGGCGTGGCCGGTCCCCGCCCGCCGAGCAGGTCGCTGGCGAGGAAGCGGATGTGGCCGCGCAGGACGTCCGCGGTGATCGTCCGCGCCGCCGCGCGCTCGGGCGCGGTCAGCACCACCGGGGCGACGGGCGGAGCGGAACGCGGGCGAGGTCGAGCGGGGACGGGCGACTCGGCGCCCGCCGGCGTCGTCACGGCCATGGCCACGAGGGCGGCGATCGCGAATCTCATGGACCTCCTTCGGGAAGCACCACGGCGCCAGGATAACCGATGCCCCGCGGCCGTCCTTCGCGCGATGCTATAGTGCGCACGGTTTCACGAACCGTGACACCCGACACCTCGTCCGCGACGTCGTGCGCACCCTCTCTCGTGTCGATCCCCGGCGGACGGTTCCGGATGGGCGCCCCCGACGGCCGCCCGGACGAGGCGCCCGTCCACGAAGTCGAGGTCGGCGCGTTCCTGCTCGGACGCACGCCGGTGACGCGGGCGGAATACGCTCCCTTCCTGGCCGACACCGGCAACGCCCCGCCGCCCTGGTGGTCGCACCGCGCCTTCGCGGACCCCGGCCAGCCCGTCGTCGGCGTGACCTGGTTCGACGCCGCCGCCTTCGCCGAGTGGCTGGGACGGGTGTGGGGCGGGACCTGGCGGCTGCCGACGGAGGCGGAATGGGAGCGTGCGGCCCGCGGCGGGCTCGCCGAGGCGGCCACCGCCTGGGGGGCCGCGCTTCCGGAGGGAGAAGTGCCGGCCGGCCGGCTCGAGGCGCCGTGGCCGGTCGGGCGGGGGACCGCGAACGGCTACGGCGTGCACGACGTCACCACGCTCGTCCACGAATGGTGCCTCGACTGGTACGCGGAAGCCTTCTATGCGGTCGCGCCCGAGCGCGACCCGTGCGGTCCCGAGGAGGGCGAGCGCCGCGCGAGCCGCGGCGGGTCGTGGCGCCATCACGTGCGCTGGTCCACGCCGGCCGCGCGCAGCAGCCTGCCGCCGTCGTACCGGTACGCGGACTACGGGTTCCGCGTCCTGCGCGAGGTCGGATGAGCGGATCGCCCCCGCCCCCGGCGGTCCCGGGCCGCGAGCGCCGGCGCGCCGAGCGCATCCCGATGCCGGAGACCGGAGGGCCCGTCTCCGTGGTGGGGGCGCGGCTGATCGACGTCAGCCCGTTCGGGATGATGATCGAGTCCCCGGTGGCCATGACCCAGGACGCCGTGCTGAAGTTCCGTCTGGCCGTGAGCGGACAGAAGGCGGACGTCTCCGCGCGGGTGGCGATGTGCGTGCCCCGGCCCGCGGCCCGGCACGCCTACGGCGTCGGGCTCGAGTTCCTCGACCTGCGATCCGACGTCCGTGACCGGATCAGGGACGTCCTGGGCCGCTACTCGCCGCCGCGCGGGCGCTCCTGATTCGATCAGCGGCGTGACGTTGGGCTCGGCGGTCGTGGGCAGGGAGGCCATCGTCCGTGCCCTCAGATCCTGGGCATGAACCGGACGGTGACCGTCATGAGGACGGGCACGGGAATGCCGTTGAGCAACGTCGGCGTGTACCTCCACTGGCGGACGGCGGCGATCGCGGCATCGGTCAGGAGGGGGTGGCCGGTGATCACGCGGACGTCGACCACGCGGCCGTCGGGCGCGATCGTGCAATCGATGACGACGGTTCCGCCCACGCGGGCGCGGATGGCGATGTCGGGATAGACGGGCGCGACGTACGCCACCCGGATGGGCGGCTTGATGCCCTCGTGAATCCGCATGGGTCCGCCGCCCCCCGCCTCGCCGTCGTTCGCGCGCGCATCGCCGCCGATGGCGCCATCGCCGCTGCCGCGGCGGGTGCCCGCCGGCGCATCGCATCCACGAAGGCACGGTGAGGGCGCGTCGTCGAGGATGGGAAGCGCCGGCGGCTCCTCGACGCCAGGTCCTCGAACATCCGAGCCTTCATCGCGTCATCTCCCGAGAAGGTGGAGGGCGTCCTACTCCCTTCGACACCGCCGGCCGTCCAAGGTTCCCGAACTGTGATCGGGCCGGGGCGGATTCGCCCGCGTCCGGCCGTGGCTCTCTTTCGGGATGAGATGGGCCCGCGGCGGCATTCATCACCTGATGCCGGCTTCACAGAGAGTGCGAGCGCGAGTGTGTGTCGTTCTGGAACGAGTTCGTAGAAATAAACTGCCAACAGTCCAGTACCGTGTCCCAGCATGACCGTGCTTCGTGATACCAACACTCATGAAGATCACGCACGCCTCCCATCTGACCGACACCGAGCTCGCGGCGGAGTTGACCCGCCTCGCCGGCGGCGAGCGCGAGGCCACGGTTGCCCTCATCGTGCACCTGGCCGAGTTCGATGCCCGCCGCCTCTACGAGGGGGCCGGGTTCCCCTCACTGTTCCAGTACTGCCGAGCCGCCCTCCGTCTGTCCGAGGACGCGGTGTACAACCGGATCGAGGCGGCGCGAGCGGCCCGGCGCTACCCGATCGTCGTCGACATGCTTCTCTCGGGCTCGCTCAGCCTCACGACCCTGCGCATGCTCGCCCGGCATCTCACGGCGGAGAACCACTTGGAGCTCCTCGTGGCGGCGGCCGGCAAGGGCAAGCAGGAGGTCGAGACGCTGCTGGCGCGGCATTGCCCGCAGCCGGATGTCGCGGGCTCCATTCGGCAGCTTGCTGCTCCGTCGGTTCGGGGCGCGGAGGTCTCGTCATTGCCCGCCGCCTGCGAGGCCCGCGCTGCCGACAAGGGATCGACTCCATTCGTGCCGGCCCCAGCGGCGCCACCGCCGCGTGCGCTTGTCCGTCCCCTCGCCCCCGAGCGGTACGAGATTCGCTTCACTGCGAGTGGAGGGATGCGCGACAGACTGCGCGAGGCCCAAGATCTCCTCGGGCACGCCGTGCCGAGTGGTGACATCGCCCAGATCTTCGACCGCGCGCTCACGCTCCTCGTCGCCGATCTCAAGCGCCAGAAGTGCGCGGCGACTTCGCGGCCGCGACCGAGCCGCGGCCAGGCGGACGGCTCACCAAACATCCCGGCGGCGGTCAAGCGAGTGGTGTGGGTACGGGATGGCGGGCGGTGCGCGTTCGTCGCGCGTTCGACTGGGCATCGGTGCGAGGCGCGGCGCTTTCTCGAGTTCCATCACGTCGTTCCTCGCGGTGTGGGAGGTCCGCCGACCGTCGGCAACATCCAGCTCCGCTGTCGCGCCCACAACGGCCACGAGGTGGACCTCTTCTACGGGCCGGGCGTGCGACGGACGCGCGGTGACCGTGACCGCACCATGGGTGGGATCCGGGAGAACGGCGACGGACGCGGAGCTCGTCCGGGAACGAGCCCCCCGTCCGGTCCCCGCGCGATGAAGAGTGCGTTCCCGAACTAGGGTCGTCCCGCGAGCGCCGCCCAGTGCGCCGGCCAGGCGCGCGAAACCGGATCCGGACGCGCGATGGCCCGCTCGATCGCAGCCGCGTACGCCTCGGCCGCACGCGCGGGCGCGTGCTCGCGCGCGACGAAGGCGCGGGCGGCGCGACCCAGGCGCTCGCGCAACGACGGCGACTCCGCCAGGCGCAGGATCGCCCGGGTGACCTCGCCCTCCTCGTCGGCCACGTCCGCGCGCACGACCGCATCCATGGGCACGTCGGCGAGGTGCTCCAGGTCGGCCATCACCGTCGGGCGGCCCTGGGCCAGGACGCGCAGCAGCGCGGCCGAGGTCTCGCGCGCGGTGGGGTACCGCAGGTGCACGACGGCGTCGGAGAGCTCGATGTGCGCGGCGAGATCGGCCATGGGCACGCGGCCGGTCACGATCGCGCGCTCGCCCGCCCCGAGCGCACCCAGGCGCGCGTGGAGCGCCTGGCCGTCCGCCGCCGGGCCGACGACGAGGAGCCGCAGGCCGGGCCGGGAAGCCGCCGCCCGCGCCACCGCACGGGCCACGGTCTCCACGCGCTTCTCGCGGGTGACCAGGCCGAAGGTGCCCACCACGAAGTCGCCGGGAGCGATCCCGTAGCGCGCGCGCAGCGCCTGGACCGCGCCGGGCGCGACCGCCACCGGCTCGATCGGCATCGGGATGCGGACGACCTCCGCCGCGGGCACCTCGTCGGAGACGGCGGCGGCCATGAACTCGTTGTGGACGGCGACCAGGCGCGAGGACTCCACGGGCAGACGGAAGAGCGGATAGGCATAGGGCAGGAGGAGGCCGGTGGTCCCGAGGTAGGCCGGTACGAGCCGCCCGGCCTGGGCCGGGTAGCCGTGGCGCACTTCCGCCGCGTAGCCGGCGATCTCGGCCTCCGCCGCCTCTCGCGCCGCCGGCCGGCCGGGGTCGGCGGCGTAGGCGCGCGCGGCCGGGGACTCGAGGAACATGCGCCCGCGCGCGTGGTGCAGGACGAGGTCGTGCAGCACGAGGAGGCCGGGGACGCGCACCAGGGCCTCATAGACGAAATCGTGGGCGGGACCGTTTCCCATCTGGTGGACGCTGAGGTCGTACTGGTGGTCGGCATGACGTTCGGCGAGCGTCGAGTGGTGGTGCAGGCCGACCGTGGCGGGCAGCCGTGCCCGGTCCGGCGCGGCCTGGTCGTGGAAGACGTCGATCTGGTAGCGCGGCGCGAGGAGCCAGAGCACGTCCGCCGCGTAGTCCGCGATGCCGGTGGCCGCCGGCGGCACCGGCGAGACGAAGGCGAGCCGCCTCACCGCCGCGCGATCAGGACGTACTCCTGCGGGCCGTACAGGAGCGCGTTGAGGCGCGCCGCGTTCTCGTTGAGGGCCTCCACCGCCCGCGGGGGGAGGCCGTCGGCCGGGATCGGCTGCAGTCGGGCCGCGGGATCCACCGGAGACCGCATCTCCACCCGGACGTCCGTGAAGCCCTGGGCCGCGGCCAGGAAGCTCAGGGTGTCCGGGTGGAGCGGCGTCCGATGGGTGAGGTCGCGCAGGTAGACCTCGTGGAAGCCGACGACCGACCGCGGGTTGACCGTCTCCAGCGCGAGCACGCCCCCGGCGCGCAGCGCGCGGTGCGCGGCGGCCAGCGCGTCCTGGAGGACGGCCGGCGGCAGGTGCTCGACGACCTGGGCCGCGAAGACGCCTCCCAGCGATCCCGCCGGCTGCTCGCGCAGGAAGTCCACGAGGTCGCCGCGCGTCACGTCGAGGCCGCGCTCGCGGCAGGACGCCGCCGCCTGCGCGTTGCCGTCGACGCCGCGGGCGGCGATGCCCCGCTCGCGCAGCAGCTCCAGGAACTCGCCGCGCCCGCAGCCGAGGTCCACGACCGGAGCCGCGTCCGCGAACAGCTCGACGTACCCGGCGAGCCGCTCGCGCAGGTCGTCGCGGTCGCCTCGGAAGCGGTTCTCGAACGCCACGTACTGGGCATCGGCGGCGGCGCGGGCGGCCGCCCCGTCGGCCACCGTGGGCGGGGGCGGGTCCGCGGCCAGGGCGCTGCGGATGGCCCGGACCTCCTCCGACACCGTCTCCAGCCGATCGCGCAACGCGAGCAGTCCCTGGAGACGGCGCCCCAGCGATTCCTGCCGCCGGTCGAAGGCCTCCAGCACGAGCTCCGCGCGCGTGGTGGAGAGGGTGGAGGCCACGCGGTCGCGCGCGTCCATGACCGGGAGCACGCGCTGCAGGTACTGGACGAGCACGGAGGTCACCTCGGCCAGGCGCGCGTGGAAGGCGCCGGTCTCCTCGAGGTAGGAGTTGAGGACCTGGACGAGCGTGCCGTTGAACTCGGTCTGGCGCTGGAAGACGGGAGCGAAGAGCTCCCAGCGCTTGCGCAGCGCCCGCCCGGTCAATCCTCCGCCCTCGGGAGGGCCGGGCGCCTCCCAGAGCCGGTTCAGGCGCTCCAGCTTCCCGGGAAGCTCGGGCAGCCGCTGGGCGGGCAGGGGCAGGGCGGCCAGGGCATCCAGCCGGGCCAGCAGCGCGGCGTACGCGCGCTCCTCCTCTTCGAGCCGCGCGCGCAGGGCGGCGAGGTCGGGGTCTTCCTCCATGCGCGCCGCCGATTTAATCACGGCGGCGCCGGCCACCGTGAGGAGGCGCTATCTCCCGATCAGGCCGTCCACGGGCGAGGAGGCGGAGGCGTACATCTTGCGGGGGATGCGGCCGGACAGGAACGCCTCCCGCCCCGCCTCCACGGCCAGGCGCATGGCGCGCGCCATGCGCACCGGGCTCGCGGCCAGCGCGATGGCGGTGTTCATGAGGACGCCGTCCGCGCCCAGCTCCATGGCGATGGTGGCGTCGGAGGCGGTGCCCACGCCCGCGTCCACGATGACGGGGACCTTGACCGCCTCCCGGACGAGCTGGATGTTGATCCGGTTCTGGATGCCGAGACCGCTGCCGATGGGCGCGCCCAGCGGCATCACCGCCGCCGCCCCCGCGTCCTCGAGCCTCTTGGCCACCACCACGTCGTCGGACGTGTAGGGGAGGACGATGAAGCCCTCCTTCACGAGCACGCGCGTGGCGGCCAGGAGGCCCTCGGTGTCGGGGAAGAGCGTCTTCTCGTCGCCGATGACCTCCAGCTTCACCCAGTGGCTCAGGCCGGCTTCGCGTCCGAGGCGCGCGGTGCGCACCGCCTCGTCCGCGCTGTAGCAGCCGGCGGTGTTGGGGAGCAGGAAGATGCGCTTGGTGTCGATGTGGTCGAGCAGGCTCTCGGGGCCGCGGGCCTTGAGGTCGACCCGGCGCACCGCCACCGTCACCATCTCGGCCCCCGAGGCCTCGTGCGCCTCCCGCATGACCTGGAAGGTCGGGTACTTGCCGGTGCCGACGATGAGGCGCGACCTGAACTCGCGGCCGGCGAGGATCAACGAATCGCTCATGCCTCGATCGTACCACCCCTGGCCGGAAGGGCCCGGCGGCGCCGCGGGAGCGCGAGAGACCTATCCGCCCCCCACGAAGGTGACGATCTCCAGCGTGTCGCCGTGATTGAGGTGGACCTGTCCGTGCTCGGCCCGCGGCACCACGCGGCGGTTGTGCTCCACCGCCACCGGCCGGCCCTCGAGGGACAGGCGCCGGAGCAGCTCGGCCAGCGTGGACCCGGTGGGCACGGACACCGCCTGCCCGTTCACCGAGACCTGGATCCCCTGGGGCTCGGCCATTGCCTACTTGGCGGCGGCGCGGGAGGCGAGGTAGGCCAGGACCAGCTCGTCCAGCGAGAGATCTTCCATCACGGTGCGCCCGTCGTCCGCGTCGTAGCGGCCGCGCTTGACGTCCATGATGATGCCCTTGTGCTGGTCCTCCATCAGCTTGGTGATGGCGGCCTCGTCGTCCCCCTTCACCAGGTCGCCGTAGGGGAGCCGGCGGGAGCCGAGGATCTCGCCGCCCTTGTAGATGAGCGTCTCGATGAGCGGGTTGGCGGTGCCCTTGTCCTCGGTCTGGACGTGGTAGACGACGCCACGGTACTTGACGTCGGTGTTGAACCCCGTGATCACCGAGGAGAATTGTCCGGTCCGCCGCGCGGACGTGTCAAGCCGCTCCACGCCGCGCGCGCGGACCTTTCCCGGCGGCGGCGATCAGCGACGGCGCGCGCTCCTGGCCTCCGTCTTCCCGCCGCCCTTCTCCGCCTGCTCGCGCTCCAGCAGCGCGCGCTTGCGGGCCACGCCCCAGCGGTAGCCGCCGAGGCCGCCGCCCGCCTCCACCACGCGATGGCAGGGGACGAGCAGGGCGACGCGATTGCTCGCGCAGGCCCGGGCGACCGCGCGCGCGGCGCGGGGCCGTCCGAGGCGGCGCGCCACCTCCGAGTACGAGCGCGTCTGGCCCCGTGGGATCGCGCGCAGCTCCTGCCACACGCGGTGCTGGAACGCGGTGGCCTGCACGTCCAGGGGCAGGTCCGCGCGCGGGGTGGCGCCGTCGATCTGGTCCAGGACCATCCGGACCCAGCCCTGGAGCGGCGCGTCCTCGCGGCGGATCTCCGCCGCCGGATACTCGGCCCGCAGCGCGGAGGAAAGAACGGCGTCGGAGTCGCCCAGGCTGACCGCGGCCACTCCGCGCGCCGTGGCCGCGACGAGCAGCCGTCCGAGCGGGCTCTCGGCCAGCGTGTAGCCGATCGACATGCCACGTCCTCCCCGGCGATAGGTCGCCGGCGTCATCCCGAGCCGCCCCTGCACGTCCTCGTACAGCCGGCTGCTGGACCCGAACCCCACGTCGTAGAGCGCTCCCGTCACGGAATCTCCTTTCCTGAGCTTCCCCTTGAAGGCGGCCAGGCGGCGTGCGTCGGCATACTGCCGGGGCGTCACCCCCAGCACCTCCTTGAACGTCCGCAACAGGTGTCGCGGGCTGGCCCCCACCGCCTTGGCCAGGGCGGAGAGCCGCCAGGGCTCGCCGCGATCCTCGTCCAGCCGCGCGCAGGCCCGCCGCACGAGGGCGGTCCGGGCCGCGCGCGGGTCCGCGTCGCGCGGATGGCAGCGACGGCAGGCCCGGAAGCCCTTCTCCTCGGCGGCGTCGGGACCCTCGAAGAACGTCACGTTCTCGCGGTGGGGCCGGCGGGCGGGGCAGGACGGCCGGCAGTAGACGCCGGTGGTGCGCACGGCGAACACGAACCCTCCGTCGGACCGGGGGTCCCGGTCCAGGACGGCGCGCCAGCGCGCCTCGTCGGCGGTGGTCCCGGCCGGATCGTGCCCGCCGCGGGGTCTCATCATCAGCATGCCTGCAATCTACGGCCGGAGGCGCCTTTCCTTCTATCCGGATCGGCCGCCCAAATCCCGAGCCGCTACAATGGGCGCTTGCCCTGGTCCGCCGGACGCTCCCGACTCGTCGAAGCCGCTTGCGCGGTGGCCGTGGTCCTGCTCGACCAGCTCACGAAGGCGCTGGTGCGCGCGCACCTCCCG
>JBGPBV010000009.1:0-81130 GCA_041481445.1 Vicinamibacteria bacterium | reverse complement strand
GCGTGTCCTGCCACGGGATCGCCGCGAAAGGTGACGGTCCGCTGGCCAAGGACCTCCGCGTGCCCGTGCCGGACCTCACCACGCTCACGGCCCGTAGCGGCGGCGAGTTCCCCCGGGATCGCGTCGTGGGGATCATCACCATGGGCGAGGAACTGAAGGGACACGGCTCGCCGGACATGCCGGCCTGGGGCGATGCCTTCAAGAAGACGCAGGGCATCGCGGCTCCGACCGTCGATGCCGCCGTCCGGAACCTCGCCACCTACATCCAGTCGGTGCAAGCGCCGTCGAAGAAGTAGCCCCGCTGCTCGCGTCGCTCAATCCGGCGCAACGCGACGCCGTCTCCACCGTCGAGGGACCGCTGCTGGTCCTGGCCGGGGCGGGCACGGGCAAGACCCGTGTCATCACGACGCGGATCGCCTACCTCATCGCGCGTGGTGTCGATCCCCGCAGCATCCTCGCCGTCACCTTCACCAACAAGGCGGCGGCGGAGATGCGCGAGCGCGTGGCCCACCTCGCGGGACCGGGGGCCAAGGACGTCACCGTGGGGACCTTCCACGCGTTCTGCGCGCAGGTCCTGCGCGAGCACGGGCACGTGCTCGGCCTGCCCAGGAAGTTCACGATCTGCGACGCTTCCGACCAGCTCAGCACGGTCAAGTCGGCCATGCGCGAGCTGCGCGTGCACGAGACGTCCATGCATCCGTCCGCCCTGCTCGCGCGGGTGTCGCTCGCGAAGAACCGGATGCAGACGCCGGAGGGGTACCTCGCCGCGGGCAGCGGCGGGCGCGACCAGCTCGTGGGCTCGGTCTGGCAGCGCTATCGCGAGCTTCTCGCGCGGACGCGCTCGCTCGACTTCGACGACCTCCTGCTCGAGACCGTGCGCCTGCTGCGCGATCACGAGGCGGTGCGCGCGCGCTACCGCAAGCGGTTCCGCCACCTCCTGGTGGACGAGTACCAGGACACCAACGAGCCGCAGTACGAGATCGTGCGGCTCATCGGCGGCGAGCACCGCAACGTCTGCGTGGTCGGCGACGACGACCAGTCGATCTACGGCTGGCGGGGGGCGGACATCCGGAAGATCCTGGGCTTCCCGCGCGACTTCAAGGGGGCGAAGGTCGTCCGCCTGGAGACCAACTACCGCTCGACCCAGCCCATCCTCGACGCCGCCAACAAGGTCATCCGCAAGAATGCGTCCCGGCACGAGAAAGCGCTCCAGTCGGCCCGCGGGGCGGGCGAGCCCGTGCGCGTCACCCGCGCCAAGGACGAGGTCGCGGAAGCGCAGCTCGTGGTACGCGAGATGCGGAACCTCCTGCGACTGGAGGAGGCCCGGCCGCAGGACTTCGCGATCCTCTGCCGCACGCAGGTCCAGTTCCGGCCGTTCGAGGGGGAGCTGCGCGCGAACGGCCTGCCCTACGTCGTGGTCGGCGGCATGTCCTTCTTCGACCGCAAGGAGGTGCGCGACGTCGTCGCCTACCTCAAGCTGGCGGTGAACCCGCGCGACGAGACCTCGCTCCTGCGGATCATCAACACGCCCGCGCGCGGGGTGGGGAAGTCGAGCCTCGACCGCGTGCTGGCCTTCGCCACCGAGCACGGCATCTCGGCCAGCGAGGCCTTCGAGCGCGCGCCGGAGATCGCGGGCCTCTCCCCGCAATCCGTCGAGGGTTATCGCAAGCTCCGGGAGGCGATCGACGGGGCCGAGCTGGCCGAGGCCGGACGCCACCTCGTATCCCGCCTGGAGAAGTTCCTGGAGGCGATCGCCTATCGCGACGAGGTCAGCCGCCTCTACCCCGATCCCATGACGCGCGAGGCGCGCTGGGCGGGCGTGCTCGAGGTCCTCAACTTCGCGGAGAACCACGTGCGGCGGGCCGCGGAGCCGTCGCTGCACGCCTTCCTGGAGGAGCTGGCCCTCACGAGCGGCGAGGCGCCGGGAGAGGAGAAGGAGCTCCGCAAGGACGCGGTCATGCTGATGACCCTCCATGCCGCCAAGGGCCTCGAGTTCCCCCACGTCTTCCTCGTCGGCATGGAGGAGGGGCTCCTGCCGCACGCGCGCGCCGTGGCCGAGGGCGCGATCGAGGAGGAGCGGCGCCTGGCCTACGTCGGCATCACGCGGGCGATGGCCACGCTCACCATGACGTTCGCCTTCGAGCGGGCGAAGTACGGAAAGCTCGCGCGGTCCGTCCCTTCACGGTTCCTGTTCGAAGCCGAAGGCACGGAGACGCCCGAGGGCTGGGTGGGGGTCGAGGCGACGTCGGCGAAGGACGAGGACGCCGGGGGTGACGTCCCCGCCCCCCGCGGGAAGAAGAAGGGCAGGGGTCGACGACGGCGCTGAGAGGGAACCCGGACGCCCTGCGCATCGTAATCTTGAGTGTGACGACATTCGCCGGAGGTGTGCGGTGACGAAATTCCTGCTCTGGCTCATCCTGCTCGTGCTGTGCTGGCCGCTGGCCCTGCTCGCCCTCGTCCTCTACCCCTTGGTCTGGCTCATTCTCCTGCCGCTCCGCCTGGTGGGCATCGCGGTGGAGGGCGTGTTCGACCTCCTGCGCGCGATCATCCTCCTCCCTTCGCGGCTGCTCGGCGGCCCGCGTCCGGCGTAGCGCATGGCGCCGCTGACGCCGGCGCGCGCCGCGTTCCACCGGCTGCACGAGCGCGGCTGCTTCATCATCCCGAACCCGTGGGACGTGGGGTCGGCCCGTTACCTGCGGCACCTCGGGTTCCAGGCCCTGGCCACCACCAGCTCCGGCTACGCGTTCTCGCGCGGCCTCCCGGACGGCGGGGTGTCCCGGGCCGAGGTCCTCCACCATCTGGCGGAGATGGCGGCCGCCACCGACCTGCCGGTGAACGCGGACTTCGAGTCGGGCCATGCGGACGACCCGGAGGGAGTGGCCGAGAGCATCGCTCTCTGCGTGCAGACCGGCGTGGCCGGGCTCTCGATCGAGGACTCGACCAGGAACCGTGAGAAGCCCCTCTACGAGCTCGCGGTCGCGGTCGAGCGGATCAAGGCCGCCCGCGCCGCCATCGACGCCTCCGGGACCGGCGTCCTCCTGACCGCGCGCGCCGAGTGCCACCTCGTCGGCCATCCGGATCCGCTGCGCGAGTCGATCCGCCGCCTGCAGGCGTACGCGGACGCGGGCGCCGACGTCCTCTACGCCCCCGGCCCGCGGACGCGCGAGGACATCGCGGCCATCGTGACCGCGGTGGCCCCCCGGCCCGTCAACGCCCTCATGGGCTGGCACACCGGCCTCCGGCTCTCCGACCTCGCCGCCCTGGGGGTGAGGCGCGTGAGCGTCGGCTCCGGGCTGGCCCGCGCGGCCTGGACGGGGTTCCTGGCCGCGGCGCGGGCCATGGCCGCGGGGGGCAGCTTCGCCGGGCTCGACGGCCTGGTGCCCGGGACCGAGCTCAACGACCTGTTCCGCCAGGAGGCGAGCCGGCGGCAGTAGGCGCCGGGAGGCGCGTCGCACGCGTTGCAGCGCCCGGTGCGGGCGGCCCAGAATGCGGCTGAACGCGGCGAACCATGCACCCCCCGGTCGTCCAGATCTCGCTCGACTTCACCGATCTCGACGAAGCCGTCGCCACCGCCCGCATCGCCGCGGAGGCGGGGGTGGACTGGCTGGAGGCGGGCACGCCCCTGATCCTGTCCGAGGGCCTCCGCAGCGTGAAGACCCTGCGCGCGGAGTTTCCCCGGCACCCGATCGTGGCCGACCTCAAGACGATGGACGGCGGCTACCTCGAGGCGGAGATGATGGCGCGGGCGGGGGCCACCCACGTCGTGGTCATGGCCCGTGCGCACCGCGAGACGATCAAGGCCGTGGTGAAGGCGGGCCGCGACCACGGCCTGAAGGTGATGGGCGACGACCTCGCCTGTGACGACAAGCCGGCGGCCGCCCGCATGATGGAGGACCTCGGGGTCGACTACGTCGTCCACCACACCGGCTACGACGAGCGCCGGGGGATCGCCGCCGCCGGGGGCCCGCGGCGGAGCCCGCTCGACGACCTCGACGCGGTCGTGAAGGCCGTGCGCCTCCCGGTGCAGGCGGTGGGCGGTCTCACCCTGGAAGAGGCGGTCGAGATGCCGCGCCGCGGCGCGCCGCTCGTCGTCCTCGGGGCCCCCCTGACCGTCGCCCCCGATTCCTTCCACGTGGCCGCGGGCGACCTGCGCTCCCTCCTCACCGAGATCACCCGGCGCATCCGCGCATGAGCGCGCGCATGAAGGGTCTCGTGCAGTACGCGCTCGCGCCGGAGGCGGTGGAGCTGCGCGACCTGGCCGTGCCCGAGCCGGGCGACGAGGACGTCCTGCTCCGGGTGGGCGCGGCCAGCGTGTGCGGGAGCGACGTGCACCAGTACCTCAACACGCAGAGCTGGCCGGTCAACGTGCCGGTCGTGCTCGGCCACGAGTTCTGCGGCCAGGTGGCGGCCACCGGCTCTGGCGTGCGCGGCTTCAAGGAGGGCGACCGCGTGGTCTCGGAGACGGCGGCCTCGATCTGCGGCCGCTGCCTCTACTGCCGCACCGGCGAGTACAACCTGTGCCCCGAGCGCGCCGGCTTCGGCTACGGCACCCACGGCGGCATGGCCGAGTTCGTGCGCGTGCCCGAGCGCTGCCTGCACCACATCCCCGACTCGCTGCCCTTCGACCGGGCCGCCCTCACCGAGCCCTGCTGCGTCGCCTACAACGCGGTCGCGGTCAAGAGCCGGGTGCGGCCGGGGGACATGGTGGTGGTGCTCGGGCCGGGGCCGATCGGCCTGCTGTCGGCGGAGATGGCCCGCATGGCCGGGGCGGGCCCGCTGATCGTGGCCGGAACCCCTGTCGACCGGCCGCGCCTCGAGGCCGCCCGCGCGCTGGGCGTGACCCACGCGGTGGAGATCGAGACCACGGACCTCGCCGCCCTCGTCCGGGGCCTGGGCGACGGTCTCGGCGCCGACCTCGTCGTCGACGCCACCGGCACCTCCCGCGCGCTGGCGCAGGCCCTGGAGATCGTGCGGCCCGGGGGGCAGGTCACCAAGGTCGGCTGGGGCCCGCAGCCGCTGGGCTTCTCCCTCGATCCCCTCGTGCTCAAGGCGGTCACCCTCCAGGGCAGCTTCTCCCACACCTTCAAGAACTGGGAGCAGGTGGTGCGCCTCCTCGCCCTCGGGCGGATCAACCTCGCCCCGATCATCAGCCGGGTCTCGCCGCTGGCTCTCTGGCGCGACTCCTTCGACGGGATGCACGGCGGCCGCTACGTCAAGGCCGTGCTCCAGCCCTGAGCCGACAGAGGCCATGCCCCGGCTCAGCGTCTTCCCGAAGTGCTACATGGATGCGCTGTGCGTCACCCGGACGATGACCCTGTTCGAGTGGATCGACCTCGCAGCGACCCTCGGGGTGGACGGGGTGGAGATGTATCCGGGCTTCTTCGAGAGCTTCGACCCCGCCTACGTCGATCGCCTGAAGCGACACCTCGAGCGGGCGGGCCTGGCCGCCCCGATGATGTGCGCCTCGCCCGACTTCACCCAGCCCGACGAGGCCGCGCGCCGGGCGGAGGTCGAGAAGGAGAAGCACATGATCGCGCTGACCGCCGCCCTCGGCGGCGGGTTCTGCCGCGTCCTCTCCGGACAGCGGCGGGACGAGGTCTCCCGCGCGGACGGGGTGCGCTGGACGGTCGAGTGCATCGGCGCGCTCCTGGACACCGCGGCCGCCCACGGCGTCGTCCTCAACATGGAGAACCACTACAAGGACGGCTACTGGCGCCATCCGGAGTTCGCCCAGAGCCTCGAGGTCTTCCTGGAGGTCGTCGAGCGGATCGACTCGCCGTGGTTCGGCGTCAACTACGACCCGTCCAACGCGATCGTGGCCGGGGAGGACCCGCTGGCCGTGCTCGAGGCCGTCAAGCACCGCGTCGTCACCATGCACGCCTCCGACCGGCACCTGACGAGCGGGACGGTCGAGGACCTCCGGAGGCACGACGGCTCCCTCGGCTACGCGCGCAACCTCAAGCACGGCGTGATCGGCCAGGGGCTCAACGACTACGACGCGATCTTCTCCACCCTGCGCGGGCAGGGCTTCGACGGCTGGGTCTCGATCGAGGACGGCGAGAACGGCATGGACGAGCTTCGGGAGTCCGTGGCTTTCCTGAGGCGGAAGATGGAGGAGCACTTTTGAGCATCCCCGAGCCCCGGCGGCGCCGCCTGTTCGTAGCCAGCTGCATGGCCCTGACCGCGACCGCGGTGACCTTCGCCGTCCGCGGCGACATCCTGGGGGACCTCGGCCGGGCCTTCGCGCTCAGCAACGAGGACCTGGGCAAGGCGGCCGGGGCCTGGGCCTACGGCTTCACGCTGTCGATCTTCATCGGCGGCCAGCTCGTGGACCTCCTCGGGATGAAGCGCATCGTCGCCGCCGCGTTCCTGATGCACGTCCTGGGGGTGGCCCTGACCATCTTCGCAAGCGGCTTCTGGATGCTGTTCGTGGGGACCCTGTGCGTCGGCCTCGGCAACGGGCTGGTGGAGGCGTTCATCAACCCGCTCACCGCCACCGTCTATCCCGACCGCAAGACCGAGAAGCTGAACCTGCTCCACGTATGGTTCCCGGGCGGGATCGTCATCGGCGGGCTCGTGGCCTTCGGCCTGGGCCGGCTGGGGGCGAGCTGGCCGGTGAAGATGGCGTTCATCCTGGTGCCGACCGCGCTCTACGGGGCGCTGTTCCTCGGCCAGGAGTTCCCGCCCACCGAGCGCGTCCAGCAGGGCGTGAGCACGGCCGGGATGTACCGGGCCGTGCTGCGCCCCCTGTTCTTCGTCCTCGTCTTCTGCATGATCCTGACCGCCTCCACCGAGCTCGCCACCAACCAGTGGATCGCCTACATCCTGTCGAGCACGGCGGGGATGTCCGCGGGCGGCATCCTGGTCCTCGTCTGGATCAACGGCCTGATGGCGATCGGCCGCTGGTTCGCGGGGCCGATGGTCCATCGGCTCTCGCCGATCGGGCTCCTGGCCGGCTCGGCCACGGTGTCCGCCGTCGGCCTCGTCGGGCTCAGCGCGGCCAGCTCTCCCGCCACCGCGATCGCCGCCGCCACCGTCTTCGCGATCGGGATCTGCTACTTCTGGCCCACGATGCTGGGCGTCACCAGCGAGCGGCTCCCGGACGGCGGCGCGCTGGCCCTGGCCCTGATCGGCGGCGTCGGCACCTTGTCGGCGGCGATCTTCACCTGGATCCTGGGCGGCCTCTACGACCGGCTGGGGCCGAGGATGGCCCTGCGCTACATGGCCGTCCTGCCCGTCGCCCTCGTCGTGATCTTCGCCGCGATCTGGCTCTACGACCGGAAGAGAGGCTCGCGCCCGGCCGCGAACCCCTAGGGCCGCTTCTCGGGGGCGATCCGGAGGCGCCTGCGTCCGCGGAGTGTTCGGCGCAACCGCGCGCGGACGAGCAGCCGTGCGCGCGACGCGCGCTCGGGGTCGCTCCCGGCGATGCATCCGGCGAACCTTGCCGCCTTCCGATGGAGCCAACCATCGACTTCGCTCTTCCGCCCCATGCACGACAGTGTAGTGCAGCGGGCGTGCCGGGCAAGAACGGGCCGTGCACGGCAGGCGTGCACGGCCCCGTTCGCGAGCGACCGGTCGTCGCTACTTGAAGGCCACGCCGTGCGGCCGCGCCGGCCCGCTGGCGATCGCGGTGTTGAAGTCGAGCTTGAAGCGCCGGTCCAGCACGAGGTTCCGCGACGTCACCCTCGCCACGTGGACCTTGTGGTCGCCTTCGGCGTGGACCTTGCCCGCCTCGTCCTCGTTGAGGAAGTAGTCGGTGATGACCAGCCGCTTCTCGTCCCGGGTCAGCGCGATGTAGTGCGGGCCCGAGTCCGGGCCCAGGTCGAGGGTCTGGAGCAGCACCGGCCGCTCGGGGTCGGAGGTGTCGAGCATGGCGACCTTGCCCGCCACGTTCATCGAGACGAAGAGGCGCCGGCCGTCGCGGGTGATGCGCATGAGCTGGGGCCATCCGCCCTTGGCGATGGCGCCGAAGTCGAAGACGGCGCGGGCGCGCCCGCGGCGCGTGTCCACCAGGTAGAGCTGGTCGTCGGTCATCCCGGCGGTGAAGGCCCGGCGTTTCTCGTCCCCGGGGATCAGGCGGACGTCGATGGTGCCGGCGGGGCTCGGCAGGGTCACCGTGCGCACGATCTTCCGCTCGCGGAAGCTCCAGACCCGGATGCTGCCTCGCAGGTCGAGGCCGCCCGGGACCGCGTGCAGGGTCGTGGAGGGGCAGATGAAGTCGCTCGTGACCATCAGGTTGATCTCGGGCCTCACCGAGATGCCGTGGGGGTTGAAGCCGTCCGTGGGCGGCTGGGCGGGATGCTCCGCGACCAGGCGCAGGTCGCGGTCGAACTCGGCCACGCGTCCCGGATGATGCCCCGCCGGGCCCCCCATCATCGTGACCAGGAAGCCGCCCTCGGCCAGCGGGTAGAACTCGTCGGTGATGGCGGAATCCGGCGGGTCGGCCGAGGAGAGGAACTCGGGCGCGTCGGGGTTCGACACGTCGAAGAAGAAGATCTCCCTCTGGCCCTTGAGGACGCTCAAGAGGCCTCCGGTGGCCAGCACGCGGCCGTCGGCGGAAAGGCCCACGTGGTGGGGTTCGTTCCCGGACTCTCCCGGGCCCGGCAGCGGCAGCGTGCTCAGCACCTTGCCGTAGCTGGGCGAGTCCTCGTCGAAGTCCACGACGGCGAGGAAATCCGCGGCCTGGCGGGCCTGGTCGCCCGCCCACACGAAGAGGCGCCTGGCCCGCCCGCCGCCCTCCTCGCGCTCCCGCTCGTCGGCGGCGAGGGCGCCCCTCCCGAGGACGACTCCGAGCGCCAGTCCCGAGCACACGGCCAGAACCCTCCGATACCCTGCGTTCATGGGCATCCTCCCTTTGAGAGAGAACGCGCAGGTCGTGGGAAAGTCCCGTCATGTCGGGGGAACCTTGACCGGCCGGAGGCCCGATGGGAGCATCCGCGCCGAATCATTCGGAGGTCCTGCCATGGCCAGAGGTCGAGCCGCCCGGTGCCGTCCTCGGTGGCGGGCACTCTTGTGGACGCTGGCCGGCTCGCTGGTGCTGGTGCCCCCGGTTCGGGGCCAGGCCACAGGGCTCGGCGAGTTCGAGGCCCACGGCGACGTCGGCGCTCCCAGGATCGCGGGATCGGCGAGCTACAACGCCGTCTCCCAGGAGTACACGCTGGCGGCGTCCGGCCAGAACATGTGGGGCCCCCGCGACGAGTTCCACTTCGCCTGGAAGCGGATGAAGGGCGACTTCATCCTCCAGGCGCGGGTGGAGCTGGTCGGGACCGGCGTGGACCCGCACCGGAAGCTGGGCTGGATCGTCCGCACGAGCCTCGACCCCGACTCGCCCTACGTCGACGCCGCCGTGCACGGAGACGGCCTCACGTCGCTGCAGTACCGCAAGGCCAGGGGCGAGGTCACGGAGCAGATCAAGTCGGCGGTGACCGGCGCCGACTTCGTGCAGCTCGAGCGCAAGGGGAACGAGTACGTCTTCTCCGCCGCCCGCTTCGGCGACCCCCTCACCGCCACGCGGTTCTCGGAGGTCTCGCTGGGCGACGACGTGTACGTGGGCCTGTTCCTGTGCTCCCACCACGCGGACGCGATCGAGAGGGCGATCTTCCGCGACGTCCGCATCATCCGTCCGGCCAAGGACGGCTTCGTTCCCTATCGGGACTACATCGGGAGCCATCTCGAGATCCTCGACGTGGCCAGCGGCCACCGGCAGATCGTGCACAGCTCGGCCGACCCGTTCGAGGCCCCGAACTGGACGCGCGACGGCTCCGCCCTCGTCTACAACACGAGTGGCCGGGTCGAGGGGCGTGGGCGCCTCTACCGGTTCGACCTGGCCCGCCGGGAGTCCACCCTCATCGACACCAGCCCTTCCAACCGGAACAACAACGACCACGTGCTCTCGTTCGACGGCCGCCTGCTCGCGATCAGCGACCAGAGCGGCCCCGAGGCCCAATCCGCGGTCTATACGGTGCCCGTGACCGGGGGGACTCCGAAGAGGATCACCCCGAAGACGCCGTCCTATCTCCACGGCTGGTCGCCGGACGGGACGCGGCTCGTCTACACCGGCGGCCGCGACGGCGAGTTCGACATCTACGCGATCGCCTCCGACGGCAGCGGCCCGGAGACCCGGCTCACGAGCGTCAAGGGCCTGGACGACGGACCCGAGTTCGCGCCGGACGGGAGCTTCATCTACTTCAACTCCGTGCGCAGCGGCTCCATGCAGGTCTGGCGCATGAAGCCCGACGGCAGCGCGCCCGAGCCGGTGACCGACGACGAGTACAACAACTGGTTCCCGCACCTCTCGCCGGACGGGAAGTGGATCGCGCTGCTCAGCTTCGGCAAGGACGTGAGCCCCTCGGACCATCCGTACTACAAGCGCGTGCTGATCCGGCTCCTGCCCGTGGCGGGCGGCCCGCCCAGGGTCGTCGCCTATGTCTACGGCGGCCAGGGCACGATCAACGTGCCCTCGTGGTCGCCCGACGGAAAGATGCTCGCCTTCGTCAGCAACTCGGACATGGCGGCCGCCGGCGGCGCCTCCTCCGCGGCGGAGACGGCTGCCGCCTTCCACCGGCTGCTGGACGAGGACTGGGAGGCCCGCCTCCGCGACAACCCGCTCCTGGCCTCCTCCGAGGGCGACCATCGTTACGACGACCGGCTGCCGTCGGTCGCCCCCGCCGACCTCGAGCGCCAGGCCGAGCGCAGCCGGGCCACTCTGGCGCGGCTTTCCGCCCTCGATCCCGCCTCTCTCGACGTCCAGGACCGCATCAGCTACGACATGCTCGGGCGCACCCTTCGGGACGAGATCGCCGATCACGAGTTCGGGGCCTGGCGCCTCCCCATCAACGCCGACAGCGGCTTCCACACCGGCCTCGCCGACCTGCCCCGCCACACCACCTTCGCGACCGTCCGTGATTACGAGAGCTACACGGCGCGGCTGCGCGCGATCCCCACCTACGTGGCCCAGGAGATCGCGAACATGCGCGAGGGGCTGCGCACCGGCTTCTCGCTGCCCCGGGTCGTCCTCGAGGGCTACGACGTCACGATCCGCACGCACGTGGTGGACGATCCCGAGAAGAGCGTCTTCTACGCCCCCTTCACGAGCTTCCCGCCCGGGGTGCCCGAGTCCGAGCGGGCGCGGCTCCGGGAGGCGGGCAAGGCCGCGGTCAAGGACGGCGCGGTGGCCGGATACCGCGCGTTCCTCGACTTCATGACCGGCGAGTACATCCCCCGGACGCGGACCACGACCGCCGCGGCCGACCTTCCGCGCGGGCGCGAGTACTACGCCTTCCGCGTCCGCCACTTCACGACCCTCGACGTCACGCCCGAGGAGGTGCACCGCATCGGCCTGGCCGAGGTCGAGCGCATCCACGCCGAGATGATGGACGTCATCCAGAAGACGGGTTTCCAGGGTGACTTCGCCGCTTTCCTGCAGTTCCTCCGCACCGACCCGCGGTTCTACGCGAAGACGCCGGAGGAGCTGCTCCAGCGCGCCTCGTTCATCGCCAAGCGCATGGACGGCAAGCTGCCGTCGCTGTTCGGACGGCTGCCGCGGCTGCCCTATGGCGTGGAGCCGGTGCCCGCGCACCTCGCGCCCAAGTACACGGGCGGGCGCTACGTCGAGGCCCCGGTGGGGGGCACGCGCGCCGGGACGTACTGGGTCAACACCTACGCGCTGGAGAGCCGGCCCCTCTACACGCAGGAGGCCTTGACGCTGCACGAGGCGGTGCCCGGACATCACCTCCAGATCGCCTTGCAGCAGGAGCTGCAGGGCGTGCCGCCCCTGCGCCGCTCGGCCGGGGTGGGCGCGTTCGTGGAGGGCTGGGGCCTCTACTCGGAGCACCTCGGGCTGGAGGCGGGGTTCTACCAGGACCCGTACAGCAACTTCGGCCGGCTCACCTACGAGATGTGGCGGGCCTGCCGCCTCGTGGTCGACACCGGCCTCCACGCGCTGGGCTGGTCGCGCCAGAAGGCCATCGACTTCCTCGCCGCCAACACCGCCCTCTCCCTCCACGAGGTGACCACGGAGACCGACCGCTACATCTCCTGGCCCGGGCAGGCCCTCGGCTACAAGATGGGCGAGCTGAAGATCCGCGAGCTACGGAAGGCGGCGGAGACGGAGCTGGGCCCGCGCTTCGACGTGCGCGAGTTCCACGATGCCGTGCTCGCGAACGGCCCCGTCCCCCTGCCCATCCTCGAAGAGCGGATCCGGGCCTACATCGCCGCTCATCGCTGAGCCGTCCGCGCGCCGCGCTTCCACGCGAGATTTGACGCGGGGCCGGCGCCGCGCCACTCTTTCGGTTTCGATGGGACGAACGGGACGGCGGCGGAGGGCGGGCCGGAGGGCAAGGGGATTCATCGTCGTCCTCGCGGGAGTCCTTTCCGCGTGCTCCGGCCGCGCTCCCGTGCGGCCGAGCGTCCTGCTGATCACGCTCGACACGACCCGCGCCGACCACTGCTCCGCTTACGGCTACGCCCGGCCGACCACGCCTCGGCTCGACGCCCTGGCCCGCTCGGGGGCCCGCTTCGAGGCCGCCTACGCCCCCACGGCCAGCACGGGGCCGTCGCACTCGAGCATGTTCACGGGCCTCCTCCCCCTCTGGCACGGCGTGATGAAGAACGGCCAGGTCCTCCCTCCCGAGCGGACCACGCTCGCGGAGAGGCTCCACGCCGCCGGGTACCGGACGGCGGCGGTGGTCAGCTCGTTCGCCGTCGACCATCGCTTCGGCCTCGACCAGGGCTTCGACTCCTACGACGACCGCTTCAGCGGGCAGGGGGCCACCGTGCACCAGGAGACGTGGGAGCACAACGTGGTGGGGAAGCCTTTCGACCGCCGCGCGGACGAGACGCGCGGGCGCGCGGTCGAGTGGCTGCGCAGCCAGGGCTATCTCGAGCCGCGCCAGAAGCGCGACGAGGGCCCGCCCTTCTTCCTCTGGGTCCACTTCTTCGACCCGCACTCGCCGTACGACCCCCCGCCCGCCCACGCCGCCCTCTTCCCGCCGCTCGGACCGGGCGACGTCGAAACGCGCGTGGCCGCCTACGACGCCGAGATCCATTTCGCGGACGAGGAGATGGGCCGGCTCCTCGACGCGCTGGACGCCGCCGGCCGTCTCGACCGCACGCTGGTGGTCGTGGCCGGCGACCACGGCGAAGGGCTCATGCAGCACGGCCACATGGAGCACGGGATCTTCATCTACGAGGAGGCCGTGCGCGTCCCGCTCGTCGTCCGAGGGGCGGCCGGGCGGCCCCTGGCGTCCACCATCTCCTCTCCGGTGGAGCTCGTGGACCTCACCCCAACCATCCTCGACCTCGCCGGCCTCAGCGCGCCCGCCGGCCCGCTCCAAGGGCGCAGCCTGGCCGGCGTCCTCCGCGATCAGGCCCCCGCCGATCCCGGGCGCGAGATCTTCCTGCAGCGCCGCCGCTACGACGATCGCCTGCCCGGAGGCGTGATGGTCAAGGGCGACAAGTACGGCCTGCGCGCGGGACGCTGGAAGTACATCGAGGCGCGCGACGAGGGGACCTACGAGCTGTTCGACCTCGCCGCCGACCCCCAGGAGTCGCGCAACCTCCGCGCGTCGTCGCCGGACCAGGCCGCGCTCATGTCCCGCCGGCTCGAGGCCTGGACGTCGCGCGCGCCCGCGATCGCTCCCATGGCCGTGAGGCCGGAGGATGCCGAGCAGCTGCGCGCGCTGGGGTACGTGCAGTGACGAGGGCGGCCCGGATCGCCCTGCCCGCGGTCCTGGCCGCCTCTGCGGTCACCGGGGCGGCCTGCCGGCGGTCCCCGCCCGCCCCGCCACGTCCGCCCAACCTCGTCCTCGTCACCATCGACACCCTCCGCGCCGATCACCTCGGCTTCGCGGGATACCGCCGCGACACCTCGCCCCGCCTGGACGGGTTCGCCCGCGAGGCGCGCGTGTTCTCGCGCTGCTACTCGCAGTCGGCCACGACGGGAGCCTCCCACGCCACCCTGTTCACCTCGCTCCCGCCCACCCTCCACGGCGTGCTCGCCAACCGCAATCTCTTCCCCACGCATCTTCCCACCCTGATGGGAGCGCTGCGCGCGCGGGGGTTTCGCGCCGCCGCCTTCGTCTCCAGCGTGACCCTGGGTCACCGGACCGGGCTCGACGGGGCGTTCGACCACTTCGACGACCGGTTCACGGCCACGGAAGCGACCCGGCACGAGCGCGCGGAGCGTCCGGCGGCGGACACGCTGGCGGCCGCGGACCGATACTTGACCGCGCTGCCCCGCGACCGCCCCTTCCTCGTCTGGATCCACCTCATCGACCCGCACGGGCCCTACCAGGCTCCCCAGGACCCCGACCGCTTCGTCGGCGACGGCCCCGCGGCCGAGCCACGCCTGCTGCCCATCGGCGCCTCGGACTGGGTGCTCCGCCAGATACCGGCCTACCAGGCCCTCGAAGGGCGACGGGACGCCGCGTTCTACGTCGCCCGCTACGACGCCGAGATCCGCTACGCGGACGAGCAGCTCGGGAGGTTCTTCGACCGGCTCCGCCAGCTTGGCCTCTACGACGAGAGCGTGGTGGCGGTCACCGCCGACCACGGCGAGACCCTCGACGACCCCGGCCACAAGCGCTACTTCGCGCACGGCGCGATCACGTACGAGGAGGTGGTCCGGGTCCCCCTGGTGGTGCGCGAGGCGCGCGGCGGCAGGCGTCTCCACGCCGTCGCCGCCGATCGTCCGGTCGGCCTCATCGACCTCGCCCCGACCCTGCTCGACCTCCTGGGCCAGCCCGTCCCGCCCACCTTCGAGGGCCGGGACCTCCTGCGCGCGGCCCCGTCCGAGGACGAGGCGATCTTCTCGCTCGGCGCCTTCGGGACCGACGTCCTCGAGAAGGAGATCGGCACGCAGTTCAGCGTCCGCCGCGGGCCCTGGCGCTACATCGTCAACTCGCCGGACGGGAGCGAGGAGCTGTTCGACCATCGCACCGACCCGACCGAGCAGCACAACGTCGCCGGCGCCGAGCCGGCGCTGCGGGAGGCGCGGGCGGCCGAGCTGCGCGCGTTCCTGGCCCGACGCGTGCCGGCCGCCCCGATGACGGAGGACCCGGCCCAGATCGAGGCGCTCCGCTCGCTCGGCTACGTCCAGTGAGGCCTCCGGGGCCGCGCTGGGCGGTCCTGATCTTCCCCTTCCTCGCCCTCGTCTTCGGCTGGGAGGCGTTCCGGCCGGGCTACGTCTTCCTGCCCACCGCCGTCGAGACGCTGCCTCCGTGGGACGGCGGAGGGCCGATCGCGCGGCCCTCGAACCCCCTGATGCTCGACGGGCTGACCCTGACCCTGCCCGCGCGGGCGTACAACCACGAGATGCTGCGGCAGGGCGCGCTGCCGTTCTGGAACCCGCGGATCTTCTGCGGGTATCCCCACCTGGCCATGATCCAGAACAACGCGCTCTATCCGCTGAGCGCGCCCTTCGACCTCGTCGATCCCGTGACCAGCATCGGCTACGCCGCCTGCCTCCATCTCGCGCTCGCCGGCCTCCTGATGTTCCTCTTCCTCCGCCGCGCGGGCCTGGGCCGGCCGGCCGCCCTCGTGGGCGGGGTCGTCTTCGAGCTCAACGGCCTGTTCCTCGTCCGCCTGTCCGCGCCGAGCTACCTCTACAGCGGCACCTGGCTGCCCCTCCTGCTCCTGGGCGGGCGAGGCGTGCTGGAGGGCTCGCGCGCGCGCTGGGCGCTGCCCGCGGGAGTGGCGTTGACCGTGCTCGGCGGCCACCCGCAGATCGCGGTGATGGCCCTGGCCCTGACCGCCGCCGACGTCGCCGGGCACGCTCTCGCGCGCGGCGGGGCCGGAGGCCGCCGGCTGCCCGTCTTCGTCGTGCTCGCGCTGGCCGGGCTCGGCCTCGCCGCCTACGAGCTCGTGCCCTTCCTCGAGCTCCTCGCCCACTCGGCTCGCGACGTGCTGCCGCTGGCCGCCTACCGCCGCGCGAGCGTGCCGCTGGCCGCCGTCCTGCAAGCCCTGGTGCCCGACGTGTTCGGGCACCCCGTCGACGGCACCTACTGGTTCGATCGGCTGGCGCCGCTGCTCGACGGGGTCGCGCCGGGCGACCGGACCTGGGCGCTCAACTACACGGGCGAGAACCTGTTCACGGGCGTGGCTCCGCTCGTGCTCGCGGCCGCCGCGCTGTGGCGGGCGCGCGACCGTCGCGAGGTCGCGTTCTGGGGCCTGGCCGCCCTGGCCAGCCTGGCCGTGTTCTTCGGCACTCCGCTCCTCGACCTCGCCTGGGCGCTGCTCCCCGGCTTCGGTTACTCGCGTCCCGATCGCATCCTCTTTGTATACATGGCCGCGCTCTCGGTCCTGGCCGCCCACGGCGTCGAGTCGACCACGGTCGTGGAGGCGGTGGATCGGCCGCGGCCGAGCCTGGCCACGCGGGCGGTGGCCTTCCTCCTGATTGCGCTCCTGGCCTGGCCGGCGCTGTCGGGAGTCTGGCGGCCGGAGTCGCGCTCGGGGCTCGCGCAGTGGGCGCGCAGCGCCGCCTCTCTCTGGATGGCGGACCGGGCGCGCCTCGCCCCCGAGGTGGTGGCGGCCGTGCTCGTCCTGTCCGCGGCGCTCGTCCTCGTGTTCGCCCCCCGGCGGATCGGGCCCTGGCCGCGCGTGGCGGTGTGGGTCGCGCTCGTCGCGGTCCCGAGCCTCTGGTTCGGCTGGCGATTCAATCCCGCGCAGCCTGCGCCTCGGCTGGGCCGGACGCCGACCGAGGTCCTCCTCGCCCAGGGCTCGGGAGGCCGCATCGCGCGGATCCTCGCGCGGGAGCCGCTCTTCTTCCCTCCGAACCTGCCTCAGCTCCTGGGTGTCGACGACGTGCACGGGGCCAGCGCGGCCGGCCTCGACGGATACGTCCGGCTCCTGCGCGCCGCCGATCCCGCCGCGGTCATGCTCGACAAGTACTTCTTCGCGTTCCGCGACCCGCGCGTCGCCTCCACGCCGCTGTTGCCGCTCCTGGGTGTCGAGTTCGTGGCCGCCGACGTCGCGCTGCCGTGGCCGGCGACGCCCGTGGGCAGCGGACGGGTGACGATCTTCCGCGTCCCCTCTTCGCGCCCGCGGTTCTACGTCGTGGGGCAGGCCGAGACCTACGACGACGTGGCCCGGGCGCGCGCGCGGCTGCTCTCTCCGGACTTCGATCCGGCCCGATCGGCGCTGGTGCCCGCGGGCGCGGCCGTCCCCTTCGCCAAGGGCGCCCTCCCCACGACGTCGTCGGCGGCCATCCGCCGCCACGGCCCGCACGAGATCGAGATCGACGTGGAGACGGCGGGCGGCCTGCTCGTCTCCAGCGAAACCGCCTATCCCGGGTGGGAGAGCGAGGTGGACGGCCGGCCGGCGCAGACCCTGCTCGTGAACACCGCGTTCCGCGGGGTGGCCGTGCCACCCGGCCACCACCGCATCCGCCAGCGATTCGTGCCGCGCTCGTTCGTCGCCGGTCTCGCGCTGACCGTGCTGACCCTGGCCGTCGTGGGCTGGAGGATGGGCCGGGAGATGCGGGGAAGGGCACGATGAGCCCGGCCCTCCTGAGCGCGATCCTTCTCGCGTCGACCCCCGTGCCGTCCCCGCCCTGTGCCGCCTGCGTGACGTGGCGGGCGGCGCCCGAGACCGCCCGCCGGCTGCTCGAGCCGCCGGGACGGCTCGACGGTCTCGACGTCCTCCTGGAGGTCGAAGCCGAGGCCGCCGACGTGGCACGTGACCTGTCGGCGCGCGGCGCGACCGTCGGTCTGGAGGTCCCCTTCGACCTCCTTCCCGACGCCGGCGTCGTGGCGGGGCCGTGGTCGGCAATCGTCCTCGCCGTCCCCTCGGGCACACCCGTCGACGAGCACCTCCTCTTCACGATCCGCACGCGCGCGACCTCGATCCGTGCGGAGGCGCCGGGCCGGACCGTGGGCCTCTCCGGCGCGGCCGACCTGCTCGCCGCAGTGTCGTCGCGCGGCCTGGCCCCGTACGTGTCCGTCCTCGTCGGGGGATCGTCCCCCTCCGCGCGACCGGGGTCGGCCGAGACCGAGTGGTGGGAGACCGGTCCGCCCGCCTCATCGGCCGCGGAGCTGCTCGCACGGACCGCGCGCCTGAGGGGCGACCGTCTCGTGGTCGCCTTGCGCGACGCCGACGTGGGGCTCGCCCGCGCGGTGGCGGGCGTGGCCCTGGTGCTGCCCGCGGGCCTGACCCCCCTCGCGGCCGTGGAGGTGTGCGCCGAGGGCGACGGCGCGGCGCCGGTCTTCCTCCATCCGCGCACCCTCGAGGCCGTCGCGATCGTGGAGGGCGGACATCGGCTGGCCGTGCGCCCTCGCGCCCGCGCCGCCTTTGCCCGGCCGCTCGGGTCGGACGGCGAGACTGCGCTGCCTCTCAGGCCCGGCTCCGATCGGTCCGAGGTGGACGCGCGCACCCTGGCCGGACCGTGGGTGCTCCGGCTGGCCGGGTGGGCGGGCGAGACGGCGTTCACCGACGGTGTCGAAGTGGCGGGGGCGCGCGCGCTCACCGTGGCCGAGATCGTGGCCGCGCACCAGGCCGCCGTGGCACGCCAGGAGGCGCGGGTCCGCGCCTGGATCGCCACCGGGACGACCGCGCTGAGCTTCCAGGTGCCGGGGTTGCCGGCGCCGATGAGCCTCACCGCCGAGAGCGTCCTCTTCCACCGCGGCACGCTCACCGAGATCGAGCAGCGCGACCTGCGGCTGAGCGGCGTGCCGGTGGCGGTGGGCGAGGACGGCGTCCCGCGCCTCCCGCTCGTCCAGCCCGAGCGCGTGGCCTCTCCGCCGCTGTCGATCACGCTCGGCGAGGCCTACCGTTACCGCCTCGAGGGCGAGGAGACGGCGGGCAACCGCGCCTGCTACGTCGTCGCCTTCGCGCCCGCGGCGCCGAACGGGCCCTCCCTGCGCGGCCGCGCCTGGATCGCGAAGGACGGCTTCGCGCTCGTCCGCCTGGTCGCGACCCAGACCGGCCTCCGCGGCGCGATCGTCTCCTCGCGCCAGGAGGACGAGTTCCGGCCGATCGAAGTCGAGGGCGGGACCGCCTGGATGCTCGTCCGCTCGGAGATGGAGCAGGTCTACGAGGGCCCCGGGCACCGTACGCCCATCCATCGCGAGGTGGCGTTCGCGCGCGTGGAGCTCAACCCGCCGGACTTCGACGCGCGCCTGGGCGCCGCCCGCGCGTCGCGCTCGGTCCTGCTGCGCGAGACCGCGGACGGCTTCCAGTACCTGCGCCGCCGGCCCGCCGCGGAGGCGGGTCCGAGCCTGAGCGGTGCCGAGGGGCCCGCGCCCACGTCACCGCCGGTGGAGGCGGGACGCGCCCCCGCCGGCCGGGCCTCGCGCGTCTTCAGCGTCGCCGCGGGCGCTCTCTTCGATCCCGGCATCGACCGGCCGCTGCCGTTCGCCGGCCTGAGCTACCTCGACTTCGACGTCCTCGGCACCGGCGCCCAGTTGAGCGCGCTCCTGGCCGGGCCCTTCGCCCAGGCCGCCTTGAGCGTGCCCTCGGTGGGCGGGCCGGACCTGCAGATCCAGGCCTGGGCCTTCGCCTCGCTCGCCCGCTACAACGACCGATCGTTCCGCGGCGGCCTCGAGCGCTACGACGAGAACCTGCGCCAGCAGCCCTGGCGCGCCTCCCTGGCCGCGCTGCGACGGCTGGGCCCGCGCACGCGCCTGCGCGCCGCCTACGACGTCGAGGACCTGCGCCTGGACCAGAGCGACACCACCGGTTCCGACTTCGTGGTCCCGGCCCGCCCGGTGGCGCACGCCCTCCGCCTCGGGCTCGAGTGGGAGCGCGGGGCCTGGTCGGCCACCGCCTGGACCAGCGCGGCCTGGCGGCCGCGCTGGCGCGAGTGGGGGAGGCCCGGCGACTACGCGCCGGAGGCGCAGACGTACCAGCGCGCGGGCCTGACCCTGTCGCGCTCGCTCACGATCGCCGCGGCGACGATCCTCCGCCTGGAGGCGAGCGGGCTGGCCGGCCGGAACCTCGACCGCTTCAGCCGGTTCGGCTTCGATGCGTTCGACCGCCGCCTGTCCGGCTACCCGTCGGCGGGGATCCGCTTCGACCGCGGAGCCGTGCTGCGGAGCGCCGCCTCCTGGAGCGCGCGGCCGGGGCTCCGCCTCGACGCCTTCGTCGATGCCGCGATCGTGCACGACCCCATGGAGGGCCGCGGCGGCCGCGGACACCTCGGCACCGGGGCCGCCCTCGAGGCGGCGCTGCCCGGCCGTGTCCTCCTGAGCGTGGACTGGGGCTTCGGCTGGCAGGCCCGGGACCGCGACGGCGGCCGCGGCACCCACGTCGTGCGCATCACCGCCTACCGCGTCCTCTGAAAATACTTTGGATCCAAGGATCTCCGCCGCCCGCCGGCGGGAGGACAATGCGTACATGACCCCTGTGAAGGCGGAGGTGGAGACGGCGGCGCCCCTGATCCCCAGGCGGCCGACCCTGGACGCACTGCGGGCGGCGGCCGCCGGCTGCCAGGCCTGCGACCTCTGGCGGCGGGGCACCCAGACCGTCTTCGGGGAGGGCGCGCGGCGGGCAGCCGCGATGTTCGTGGGCGAGCAGCCCGGCAACGAGGAAGATCTCTCGGGCCGCCCGTTCATCGGCCCCGCCGGCCGGCTGCTCGACAAGGCGCTCGAGGAGGCGGGCATCGAGCGCTCCCGGGCCTACGTCACGAACGTCGTGAAGCACTTCAAGTGGGAGCCGCAGGGGAAGCGCCGCATCCACGCCAAGCCCGACCCGCTCGAGATCCTGGCCTGCCGCCCCTGGCTGGAGGCGGAGATCGCCGTGGTCAAGCCGAAGGTCCTGGTCTGCCTCGGCGCGACCGCGGCCCAGGCCCTCCTGGGCAAGGCCTTCCGGGTCACGCGGCAGCGCGGCCAGGTCTTCGCGTCGCCGCTCTTCCCGCGGGTGATGGCGACCGTGCACCCGTCGTCGATCCTGAGGGCGCCCGACGACGAGTCGCGGCGCCTCGAGATGCGCCTGTTCGTCCAGGACCTCGAGCGGGTGGCCGAGGCCCTGGCCCGCCCGGACTGAAGAGAGGTCAGCTCGCCAGCAGGCAGACCCTACGAGACGAGCTTCGCGCTCAGGTTGATCTTCGTCGCCGCCAGCGCCTTGGACACCGGGCAGCCCTTCTTGGCTCCGTCCGCGATCTCCTGGAACTTCGCGTTGTCGATCCCGGGGACGTCCGCTTCCGTCGTGAGGTCGATGGCGGTGATGCCGAACCCACCCTCGACCGCTTCCAGGTGCACGCCCGCGGTCGTGCTCACGCGCCTGGGACTGAAGCCCGCGCGCCCGAGCGCGGCCGACAGCGCCATCGAGAAGCATCCGGCGTGGGCGGCCCCGATCAGCTCCTCCGGGTTGGTCCCCGTACCCGACTCGAAGCGCGAGTTGAACGAATAGGCGCCCTGGAACGCGCCGGAGCCGAGCGACATGGTGCCTTTGCCTTCCTTGAGCGTCCCGTCCCACTGCGCCTTCGCCGAACGAACCGGCATGTTGGCTCTCCTTTCGATGGACGTCGATGTTGGGCCCGCGCCCGACCTCCCAACATAGTTGGCGCGTCGGACTCATGTCAATCGGGTTTGACGGCGATCCCGGCGCGGCCTAACTTCGAGGAGGGGACTCCCATCCATGCTGTTCCGCGACCGCGCCGACGCCGGACGGCAGCTCCTCGCTCGCCTGGAGGACTACCGGGGCCGCCCCGACGTGCTCGTCCTCGGCCTGCCCCGCGGCGGCATCCCGGTGGCCTACGAGGTGGCGCGCGGGCTCGGCGTTCCCCTGGACGTGTTCCTCGTGCGCAAGCTCGGGGTGCCCGGCCAGGAGGAGCTGGCCATGGGCGCGATCGCCAGCGGAGACGTCCGCGTGATCAACCGCGGCGTCGTGGACGCCCTCCGCATCCCTCCCGACGTCCTGGACCGCGTGGCCGCGCAGGAATCGCGCGAGCTGCAGCGCCGCCGGCGCCAGTATCGCGGCGACCGGCCGGAGCCGGACGTCCGCGGGCGCACGGTGATCCTGGTCGACGACGGGCTGGCCACCGGGTCGACCATGCGGGCGGCGGTGGCCGCCCTGCGCCAGCAGGGCCCGGCGCGCATCGTGGTGGCGGTGCCGGTGGCGGCGCCGTCCACCTGCGAGGAGCTCCGGCGCGAAGTCGACCAGATCGTCTGCCCGGCCACGCCGGAGCCCTTCATGGCCGTGGGCCGCTTCTACGACGACTTCTCGCAGACCACCGACGACGAGGTGACGACGCTGCTGGCGGCGGGGACCTGAGGTGCCGCACGTGGACACGGACCCCGAAGAGGAGGTCCGGCTTCCGGCCGCGGGCGTGACGCTGGTGGGGAGCCTGGGCCGGCCCGAGGCCGCACGCGGGGTGGTCCTGTTCGCGCACGGCTCGGGCAGCAGCCGCCACAGCCCGCGCAACCGCGCCGTCGCGCGCACCCTGCGCCGGTCGGGGATGGCGACGCTGCTGATGGACCTCCTGACCCAGGGCGAGGAGGCGGAGGACGCGCTCACCGGCGACTTCCGCTTCGACATCGCGCGTCTGGCCCGCCGGCTCGTCGCGGTCACGGACTGGCTCCACGAGGACGCGTCGACCGCCGGCCTGCCCGTCGGCTACTTCGGCGCCAGCACGGGCGCGGGGGCGGCCCTGGTCGCGGCGGCCGAGCGCCCGGAGGTGTTCGCGATCGTCTCGCGCGGAGGCCGGCCGGACTTGGCCGGACCGGCCCTGCCGCGCGTCGAGGCCCCGACGCTGCTCATCGTGGGTGGCGACGACGTGCCCGTCATCGGGATGAACCGCACGGCGGCCGCGCAGATGCGGGCGGAGGTCCGGATCGAGATCGTGCCCGGGGCCACGCACCTGTTCGAGGAGCCGGGCGCGCTCGAGGCGGTGGCGGAGCTGGGCGCGCGCTGGTTCGACCGCCATCGGCCCGGACGGGCGCCGTCAGCGTGAGGGCGCAGGCGCGCGGCCGTAGACCGTGACGCGCCCGATCCGTCCGACCGTCACGAAGCCTTCCGGGAACCGCGGCCGGTACTGCCGGACCTCGTCCAGCACGTCCCCCGGCGCGATCAGCACCCACTGCACGTGGCGCCCCGGATCCACCGCCGCGTAGTCCCAATAGTTCCCGTTGCCCTCGTGCACGATCTCGCGGAGCGGCAGCTGCAGGTCGAAGAGGAGCGGCGCGTTCGAGCCCATCGAGGCCAGGATGCCCCCTCCGCGGTACGCGCGGCGGAAGGCCTCGACCTCCGGCCGCTGGGCCAGCTCGTCCGGCCGCGAGCGCATCGCCTCCGCCAGGACAGGCAGGCGCGACGGCACGGTCAGGGGCTGGGCGGCGGCCACCGCCAGCGCCACGAGCTGCGCGAGGCGGCGGCCGCGCGTGGCCAGGGCCACGGCCAGGGCCAGCGCGGGCGCGAGGAGCAGCGGGTACCGGGCCTTGGCCGGATGTCCCGCGAAGTAGGCGGCGAACGTGACCAGGGCGGGGCCGGTCAGGGCCAGCGGCACCAGCGCGCGTCCGGTGTCGCGGGCGAGGAGGATGGCCAGGCAGGCCGCGCCCAGGATCATGAGGGGCGGGCCGAAGGCGGCGGCGAGGCCGGTGGCGAGGAGCAGGGCCGACGCCGTCACGTCGCCGTGCGGACGAGAGAGGTCGCGCGCATCGACGACGTAGAGCAGCCGCTTCGTGGAGACCCACGAATGCAGGGAGAACAGGACGATCGGGGCGACGAGCCCCACGCCCAGCATCAGCGGCACGCCCCGCCGCACGATCTCCCGCCGCGGCGGAGGGGAGGGCAGGCGCCAGAACGCGGCGACGGTGGCCCCCACCGCGATCGGCCAGGCTTCGTACCGCACGAGGCTGGCCAGCCCGGCGAGCAATGCGGCGAGGGCGAGGTCGCCCCATCGCCGCCGCTCCCGCCAGCGCACCACGAACAGGGCCAGCCCGGACACCAGGCCGAGGAACAGCGGCTCGGTGAGGGGAGTGGCCTCGAGGTAGAGCCAGCCCGGGTTCATCGCGGGGACGGCGAGGGCGACCGCGGCCGCCCAGGCGTCGCCGGTGGCGGTCCAGGCCGCGCGGCCCAGCGCGGCCAGGGCGAGCAGGAACGAGGCGAGGCCGAGGAGGGACGCGAAGAGGCCCGTGCGATACAGGAAGTCGCTGCTGGCGGGCAGCACGTTGAGGATCTGCGGGAGGGGCAACCAGACCGCGCCGAGCTGGATCCAGCCCGGCGTGAGGCTGTCCAGCACGCGGCGCGCGACCACGAGGTGGGCGCGGGCGTCGTAATGGAGGAGCTGGGCACCGCTCGAGACCACGAGGATCCAGCTCGCGATCGCCACCGCGGCGCCACCGGCGAGGGCCGTCCGCGCCGGACCTGGGAGTGCTCCCCGCTGGGGCATCATGCGGTCCGTGATATCCTATGCGTTTGCGCCTGGCGGCTCTGTCCGGCCCAGGTGAACTCGAGTCCGAAGGAGGACGAATGTTTGTTGGGACCCGTCGTGCCGCGATCGCGGTGACCCTCGTCTCCGCGGCGCTCCTGCCCGCATGCGGGAAGAGCAAGTCCCCGACCGCGTCGTCGTCGCCCTCTCCCGCCCCGACGGCCGCCCCGACCCCCACTCCGGTCCCCACCCCCAGCCTCCCGGGCATGGCGAGCTGTGGCCGCATCGGCCTCGGCCACGACGGGGGCAACAAGTGCGAACAGAGCGGGGAGAGCTTCATGGCGGAGGTGCAGCAGGCCATCGCCGAGCTGCAGGTCGAGCAGCCCTCCATCTTCCAGGACAGCCCGGGCGGCCTCCTCATCGCCAGCCCCGGCCGGTTCTACGTCGGCATCATCAATAAACTCGACAAGAAGGGCCTCTGCGCCGGGTTCGACAGCGAGGAGCTGCAGGTCAAGAACTCCAACGCCTTCAACGACCAGTACGCGCTGCGCACCTCGCGCGGCTACCTCCGCACGGACCCGTCCATCTATCGCGCGACCTGCTTCCCGGCCGCCTTCCCGACCCCGCTGCCGCCCTTCCCGCCGAGCAATGGCTGCAAGCTGGCCTCGAGCCTGGAGCTGACCTGCACGCGCGAGTCGGGCAGCTACCTGGCCGACATCGAGCGCTCCATCGACGACGTGATGAAGACCCACCCGGAGTTTTTCGACTTCAACGTGCACGCGACGGGCGCGGACTGGCCGGGCGTCCGGAACTTCGAGGGATACCACGAGGCCGTCGCGCAGTCGATGATCCAGAAGGGGTACTGCTCGCGGTTCGACGGCGAGGAGATCGTGGCCAAGAAGGAGAACACCTTCTCCGAGCACTACGACATCTTCCTCGGCGAGGGCTACGTCCGGCGGGGAGAGGGCACCTACCGCTCGACCTGCTACCCGGCCGCCTTCTAGCCGGCGTCCGCGGGTCCGTGCCACCACGGACGGGGGGTCCCTGCACGCCCGTCCATGCTGGGCTACGATACTTTCGTGAGACAGAGTCCAGCCGTATACCGGAACGTGGATGCGGACGAGGCCGCGCGCCTGCTCGCCCGTGACGGCATCCGCGTCCTGGACGTCCGCAACGCGGAGGAGTACGACGACTCCTCCGGGCACATCCCGGGAGCGAACCTGCTCCCCGTGGACCTCATCGCGGCCGCGCCGGCGACCCTCCCGCGGGACGGCAAGCCGCTGCTCGTGTATTGCCAGCACGGCATCCGCAGCGTGACCGCCTCGCGGTTCCTGGCCGCGGCCGGCTTCAGCGACGTGATGAACCTGGTGGGCGGCCTCTCCGGCTGGCGCGGCCCGCGGGAGCACGGCCCCGCCACCCCCGACCGCCTGGCCGGGCCGTCGTCCTGGCTCGTCCAGAACGCGGACCTCCTCCCGCGGCGCGGCAAGGCCCTCGACGTCGCCTGTGGCTCCGGCCGTCACGCCCTGCTCCTCTCCGCCGCCGGCCTGGGTGTCCGCGCCGTCGATCGCGACGCGGAGGCGATCGGCGAGCTCAAGGCGGCCGCGCGCCGGCTCGGTTTCCGTGTCGAGACCGAAGTCAAGGACCTGGAGAAGGGCACGGTCGACCTCGGCCAGGAGGTCTACGACATCGTGCTCGGCGTGAACTACCTCCATCGGCCGCTCTTCCCCGTCCTCGCGCGCGCGCTGCGCCGCGGCGGCTGGCTGATCTACGAGACCTACACCACCGCCCAGGCGGAGAGGGGCCGGCCGCGCAACCCCGAATACCTGCTCGAGAAGGGCGAGCTGCCCGGCCTGGTCGCGCCCCTCGAAGTGACCCGGCAGCGCGAGGGCGAGTTCGAAGGCCGGATGGTGTCGGCGGTGGCGGCGCGCAAGAGCCCGAAGTAGCGGCCTACATCCGGCGATAGCGCGGCCCGCTGCCCCCTTCGCGCGGGGTCCAGCGCGGCCCCAGCACGTCGGTGGCCTTGCAATCGACGCAGTTGGGCGGGTTGACGCGGAGGCGGTCGCCCTGCCGCTCGTACACGCCCGCCGGGCACATGTGCTGGTACATCTCGGCTACCTCCGGCGGCGGCTCGGGGCCGACCACGAGGTGGGACGGGATGTCGTCCCTCGTCGCGTTCCCCGCCTTGAACACGGCGTCGAGCTTCGCGAAGGTCAGGCGCCCGTCGGGAGTGAAGGGCTCGGCGGGCACCGCGCGCTTGGGGACCTCGGCGTCGGTTTCGGAGGCGATCCGCCCGCCCGGGAACGCGCCGCCCGTCAGCGTCATCAGCGCCGCCTGGGCGCCGCCCAGGTAGAAGCCGGCCTTCTGGAAGACGATCCGCATGTTCCGCCGCGCGCGCAGGTCGGCCACGATCGGGCTCGCCTCCACCAGGCGGTCGTACCCGGCCAGCCCGGCCGCGGAGGTGTCGCCGGCCTTGAGGGCGGCGAAGATCGTGCGGGCGGCGTACATCCCCGACAGCATCGCGTAGTGGATGCCCTTGAGCGAGGCGACCTCCACGAAGCCGGCGGCATCGCCGGCCAGGAGGAGGCCGCTTCCGTGGCGGCGCTGGGGCAGCGCGTGGAAGCCGCCCTCCGGGATCGTCTTGGCGCCCCACTCCACCATCTCGCCCCCTTCCAGGTACGGACGGAAGAGGGGATGCTGCTTCATCTTCTGCAGCAGCACGTGGACGTCGAGGCTCGCCTGGCGGTAATCGAGGCCGACCACGAGGCCGAGGGCGACCAGGTTGGGCTCCAGCGGATAGAAGAAGCTGCCGCCAAACGCGTCGCGTGGCAGCGGCCATCCGAGGGTGTGCACGACCGCGTCCAGCGGGCGCTTGGTCTCCCAGAGCTCCTTGACCCCGAGGGCATAGATCGTCGGGTTGGCGGACCCGACCTGCTGCCAGCGCAGCCAGGCCTGGGCCAGCGCGCCGCGCGTCCCTTCCGCGAGCACGGTGACCCTGGCCTTGATGTCGGTGGGGGGGGTGAAGCCGGAGCCGGGCTGACCGTCGCGCTTGAGGCCGCTCGGCGTCGTGCGCACGCCGCGGACGTGGGCGCCCTCGACGAGGAGGGCGTCGGCGGGGAAGCCGGTGAACATGTTGACACCGAGCCCCTCCGCCTTCTCGCCCAGCCAGCGCACGATCTCGCAGATCGAGGCCACGTAGTTGCCGTGGTTGCGCATGGTCGGCGGGGTGGGCAGGCGCAGGGCGCGTCCCTCGGTCAAGAGATAGACGCGCTCGGCGCCGACGGGCGCGCGCAGCGGGAAGTCCTTGTCCCCGAGCTCCGGGAACAGCTCGCGCAGGGCGATCGGGTTCACGACCGCCCCGGACAGGGTGTGCCCGCCCAGCGACTCCGCCTTCTCCAGCACCGCGATCTCCACCGGCCCGAGGCCCCCTCCCGCCTCCTGGTCCTTCTTGACCAGCCGGGCGAGCTCGATGGCTCCGGCCAGCCCCGCCGGTCCGCCGCCGACGAACACGACGTCCATCTCGACCGCCTCCGCCTCCGGCGGGTCCGCCCGGATCAGCCGGTCCATGGGCAGGTCCGGCTGGTGGCGGGCAGGCACGACGACGCCGTCGGCAGCAGTGCTCATCGATGCTCCTGAGAGGGACAGTCTACGCGGTGGGCGCGAAGCGCGCGCCGAGCCAGTCGCGGATGACCACGATCTCCGGAGGGCTGACCTGGTGCTCGATGGGGAACTCGCGCCACTCGGCGGAGGGGCGGCCGGCACTGTAGACGGAGAAGGCCTCCCGGGCCCGGCCGACGTCGACCATCGGATCGTAGGTGCCGTGGCACATGAGCAGCGGCGTCAGGCGGTTCGCGTCGCTCGCCTCGGCCTCGCGCGTGTGGGCCAGCACCTCGTAGCCGCTGAGGACCATGAGGCCGCGCAGCGGCCGCGGGTGACGCGTCCCCACGAACAGGGCCATGGCCCCGCCCTGGCTGAATCCGGCCAGCACGACGCGGTCGGCGGGCACTCCCCGCGCCTCCTCGCGCGCGATGAGGGCCTCGACCAGCCCCGCCGACTCCCGGACGTCGTCCTCGTCCTCGCCGCCGTCCGTCGCGAGCATCCGGATGTCGTACCAGGCGGGCATCATGAGGCCGGCGTTGATGGTGACCCCGCGGACGGGGGCATGGGGAAAGACGAAGCGGACCTGCGGAAGCTGCAGCAGGGGGACGATCGGCTCGAAATCGTGGCCGCTGGCGCCGAGGCCGTGCAGCCAGATCACGGCCCCCACCGCCTCGCCGCGGGCGTCGATCTCCACGGTGGGGAGGACGTCCGCGGTCATCGACCAGAGGGGACGCGCAGCTCCCACGTGAGCTGGGCCCGGTACGTGCTCCCCCCCGCCGCCACTGCCGCCTCCATCGACCAGCTCGTGGTGCCCAGCTTCCAGGTGTCGTCCAGCCGCCCGACCGTCACGCGCTGGCCGCGCGGCACCTGCTTGGTGGCCAGGGCGACGGGGTGCGTGGACGACGACCCGTTCACGGTCACGGATACGGAGAGGCTCTGGGGCTTGATCTCCTTCCGGCTGTCGTTCCTCAGGAAGATCGTGACGGCGTAGGGCTGGCCCTGGGCGGGGTCGGCCGGGGTCACCTCGTACATGAGCGCGCATTCGCACTGCGACTTCACGACCTGCCCGCCGTCGAACCCGGGTATCCCGCCGCCGGAGGCCTTCCCCTCGCTCATGGTGACCGCGGTCAGGAAGTAGCGGCCCGCCGAAGCGCGCTCGCCCACGGCGTGCAGCTTGCCCGTGGCCGCCTCCGCGTTCTGCGGCTCGATCTTCAGGACGTCGTTGTAGCGCGTGATCGCCTCGTCGAAGCGGCGCGCCGCGCTGGCCTGCTCGGCCTGGGCCAGGAGGCCCGGAACCGGGTTCGGGGGCGGTGCGGGTGGAGCGGCGGCGGAGCGCGACCCTCCGCCCGCCCGTGGCAGGCCGCTGGGCCCCGGCGCGCCGGTCGTGCTTCGCGACGCGGCGGCGGGAGCGGCGGCCGCCGGGCTGGCGGGAGCCTTCGTGGCAGTCGTGGAGACCGTCGCGTTCCGGGGAACGAGGCTCGCGCGCGGCGGGGGCACCGAAGGCGCCGGGGCGGGGCCGCCCTTCTCGTCGGTCGGGGGGGCGACGACGGTGAGGTCTTCCGGGACGGCCAGGGTCGCGGGTGGGACGATCGGCGTGACCGGGGCCCGCACGATGTCGGCCGGCGGCGGCTGGACGGCGCTCGTGCGGTGCTTGAGCAGCCACAGCTCGAAGGTGAGCGCGCCGGCCAGGACCAGGATCACCGCGCTCAGGCCGACATAGAAGCCGCGGCTGCGGCTCGGGCCTGGCGCGGCGATGCGGCCCGGGCTGGTCCGAACGCCCGGACTCGTCCGAACGCCCGGGTTGGGGCGCCGGCCCGGGTTGGTGCGGAGACGCGGATCAGTTCGGGTCCCGGGGCCTGGTTGCGGGGCGGGGCGGGGCGGCGCCGGTGAGTCCGGTGTGGTGGGCACCTCCCAGAAGGCGGGGGCGGGATCCGCCCATTCCGCGGGCTCCACGGCGGCGGCGACGGCTCCACGGGGCAACGGCGGCGGCACGAGGGCCTTCATGAAGAGGGGCGCCGTGTCCTCGAGCACCAACGGCTCCGCGGCCGGCGGGGGCGGCTGGTCCTCGACGACGATCGGCTCCACCGCGTACTCGCCGACCACGACCTTGGCCCGCCGGACCACGTGCCCGCCGAGCTGATGCCCTCCCTGGAGCTCCTCGATCACGACCTCGTCCTGGTGGGGGTCGGTGACGGGCCGCCGTGCCACGACCTCCGCCGCGCGCGGGTCGAACCGCAGCCCCAGCACGGAGACGCGCTCGAGCCCCTCCTCCTGGAGGACGCGAAACAGCTGCGTGCGCACCAGCATCACGCCCGAGACGAGGCCCTCCGCGGCGTCGCTCTGGCGCGCCGCCTCGATCGCGCGGTCGAGCGCCTGCAGGGTGCCCACCGACGAGACGAGCAGCCGCTGGCGCCGCTGCTCGTACGCCTGGGCGACCTGCGCCTCCAGACGGACGCGGAAGGCGTCGTTGTCGACCTTGAGGGTGTTCATCGCGGCCGCCACTTCCGCGATGCGCGCTTCCGCCAGTCGCGCCCCCTGCAGGAACGGCTCGCCGGGTGCGGGGGTGGCCCGGTCGGGGCCAGTGGACGGGCCCTGGGGCTCCGTCCCGTCGGGATTTGACTGGTCGTGAGACACGCGGCCTCCGCCGGCGGGATCCGCTCGCACGCAGTATACCGTCCGCGGCCGGTGATTGCGACGATGGACGTCGCGACCCCTGGCGAGGCCTCAGTCGCGGGCGATCGGGTCGGCGGGGTCCTTGGCGCGACGGAAGACGCGCCCGAGGAGACGCCGGAAACGCGGTTGCGCGCGCAGCGGGTCGAGCATCGGGTCGACCTTGAGCAGGACCAGCCAGGGATCGCGCGCCTCTCCCGCGCGCTCGAGCGCGTCCAGGGCGGCCGCGGAGCGCCGGAGCGCGACCAGGACGGTGGCCTCCTGGTAGGCGGAGAGGTTCGGGGCCGAGCGCTTTGCGGCCTCGAGCGTCGTGCGCGCCTCCGCGGCCTCCCCGGCCAGGGCGAGGCTGCGGGCCAGGACCGGTTGGAGGAAGGTCGCCTCGGGCGCCAGCCGCACCGCCTCGCGGTGGGCGGCCAGGGCTTCGCGATGCTTGCCCTGGCCCTGCAGGGCCAGGCCCAGGCCCCAGTGGCCGACGAAGTGATGCGGGTCGAGCTCGACGGCCGCGCGATGGTGCCGCATCTCGGCCTCGTGATCCCCGCTGAGGTAGGCCTGGAGGCCGGTGACGGTCGTCGTGACCACGGAGAGCGGGTCGAGGTGGTGGGCGTGGGCGATCTCGCGCCCCGCCTCGTCGAAGCGGCCCAGGATCGCGAGATAGAGCCCGCGCCACAGACGGACGCTGGAGGTGTGCGGGCCGAGCTCGGCCGCGCGGTCCAGCTCGCGCCGCGCCGCCGGCCAGTCCCAGTCCTGGAAGAGGGCCACGTAGGCGCTCGAGACGTGGGCCTCGGCCAGGCCCTCGTCGCGCTCGAGGGCCTGGCGCGCCTCGTCCTCGGCGTGCTCCCAGGCCGCGGCGGGAGGGAGCACCCCCGCAAAGCCGAGGACCAGGCAGGCGTCGGCGAGGCCGGCATGGGGCAGCGCGTAGTCGGGGTCGAGCTCCGCCGCCTCCTGGAAGGCCGCGAACGCCCTCTGGATCCCCGGGCCGGTGAGCCGGCTCCAGAAGAAGCGGCCCTTGAGGTAGGCCTCCTGGGCGGCCAGGTCCTGGGTGTGGCGGTGGGCGAGCAGCCGGCGCTCCGGCTCGCGCAGCTCGAGGGCCAGCGCGTGCGCCACCTGCTCGGCCATCGCGTCCTGGACGGCGAAGAGCCCCGTCATCTCCGTCTCGAAGGTGTGGGTCCACGTCGGCCCGTCGCCCCCGACGGGCACGAGCTGGACGGCGATGCGCAGCCGCGAGCCGTCGCGCTGCAGCGTGCCGTCGACCACGGCGTCGACCTGGAGCGCCCGTCCGGCCTCCTGGGCGTCGGTGCCGGGGCTGCCATACTTCATCACGGCGCTGGTGGGCCGGACGGCCACGCGTCCCAGGCGGCTCAGGCGGGCGATGAGCGCGTCCGCGAGGCCGACGGCGAGGTACTCGTCCTCGGCCACGGCGGACAGGCGCTTGAACGGCAGCACCGCCAGCGAGGGCGGGCGCGCGGCGGCGGCCTTGACGGGGACGGCCAGCCGGTATCCGCGCCGGGCCAGCGTCTCGATGTAGGGCTTGCCGTCCGGCTGGCGGCCCAGCGCCTTGCGCAGCGCGGAGACGTTGACGCTGAGGTTGGCCTCCTCCACGAACGTGCCCGGCCACACGCGGTCCATCAGCGTCTGCTTGGGCACGACGTCGCCCTGCTGCTCGGCGAGGGCGATGAGGAGGTCGAGCGCGCGCGGCGCCAGGGGCACGACCTCGTGGCCGCGCCAAAGGACGCGCTTCGCGGGGTCGAGACGGAACGGCCCGAAGCGCAGGACGTCCGCCGGAGTGGTCATTCGCGCGTCATGGTCGCACGACGAGCGCCCCGGCGTCCCCGGGCCCGTCCCCGCGGCCGAGCCCGCGCCAACGCGCCGGGGGCGCTACGACGAGAGGTCGAGGTTCCGCAGCGCCCGGTAGACTCGGATGGGGTCGTCCAGGGCCGGCCAGGAGAGGACGGCGCCGGCGTCGCGCACGTAGTCGGGATCGCGCATGCCCACCAGCACGCTGCTCACGCCCGGGGTGTGGGCCACGACCCACAGCGCCTTGCGGGAGAGAGTCTCGCCCCGGCGCTCGGGCGGGAGGAGCGGATCGAGGACGGCCTCGACCCGCGCGACCCTCGCCGCGCTCTTCTCCGCGGCCTGCCGCCGCATCTCGCTGAGCGCCTTGTGCAGGGCGGGAACATACCGCGCGCGCCAGCCCTGCCACTCCTGGCCGAGCGCGCCCGTGAGATGGCGGTCCAGGGCCTGGAGGGCCTGCGCGAACCGGGGCAGGATCCGGTGCTCTTGCAGCGACTGCCAGTGCTCGAGGCCCTGCACGTGCGGCGCGACGGAGGCAAGCTCGGTCGACCAGCGAAAGAAGTCGGCGGGCGGGACGCCGCGCTCCGCGGGCTGGAGGTGGGAGGCGATCGTCGTCCGGTACTCGCCCTCGAGCGAGTCGAGCGCGGCGAACGCGTCCGCGAGCTCGACCTCCCGAGCCGGCACCCGCACGGAGGCCAGGCGCACGAGGGCCTCGTCCACCATCGCGTTGAGCGGCCGGTTGACGAGGACGCCGAGCCCGGCCGTCCGCGCCGTGTCCAGGACCGTTCGCTCGAGGCCCGGCCCGTCGTTCCTCTCGAGAGCGGCCCCCGATTCGAACAGGTTCAACGGGAGCTGCAGGACGCGGAAGTGGTGATCGGGCCCCGCTCCCTTGACCGCCGCCTCCAGCATCCGTGAGAGCGAGGTCGCCTCGGGATCGTTCGCCGGCCGCGTGCACGTGTTCGACGAGACGCCGTACGCGCGGATGCGCCCGCTCCCCACCTGCTCCTCGAGGAACGCGAACGATTCGGAGAGCCGGCGGTAGAACTCGTCCCGGCGGCGGTCGAGCGGGCCGTGGCTGCGCTCGTGGGCGTCCAGGAGGAAGTATTCGGGGTTGTGCAGCAGGCAGACGTCGAGGGTCTCGAGCTGGAGGCGCGCGAGCGACCGCGGGAGCTGGTCGGCCAGGAACTCGGCGTGGACGCAGTGCCAGACCCCCTCGCCGTACTTCACCACCTCGGGGAACGGGCGCCCGGCCGCCTCGCGCTCCTGGGCCCGCTGGAGGTTCTCCCCCTGCATGTAGCCGATCTTCGAGACGACGATCGCCTCCTCACGCCGAAGGGCATCCGCCGCGTCGAGATCGCGCAATGCCTCGCCGACCAGCCTCTCGCTGGCGCCGTCGGTGTAGTTGGTGGAGGTGTCGATGACGTTCACGCCGGCGGCGACGGCATCGGCGAGCGCGCGCCGGTGCTCGGGGGTCTCGTCGTCCACGCGGTAGCCGCCGAACCCGAGCCGGCTGCCGGAGAGGCCCGTGCGACCCAGGATCACGAAGCCGGCGCCCGCACGGGGTGGACGTTGCGCGAAGGCGGCCGTGGCCTCGGCGGTGGCCGCGCCCGCCTGCGCGGCCGCGGCCAGCGCGGTGCGAGAGACGTCCGGGCCCGCCGGCGCCCCGGCGGCCAGGGCTCCCGCGACGTCGACGGCGTCGGTGAGCGGCCGCTGGCAGGCGAAGTGGCGGCACACGTACAACGCGGACCGGCCCCCGACGGTGTCCTTTCCGGCCAGCAGCGGCAGGTCGGACGGCCCGCGGACGGGATCGTGCAGCGCGACGATCCGGTTGGGCAGGTAGTGCCGGGCCAGCTCCGCCCGCAGCGCCTCCCGGCCCGGGTCGTCTTCGGCTCCGACCAGGGCCAGCTCCACCGGCCCCTCCAGGAGCAGGTCGACGACGGCCAGGCTCGTCGCGAACGCGCGCGGCTGGCGCGCGATCGCCTTGCCCCAGGCCCGCACCGCCGCCGCGGCCTCCTCGCGCAGGTCCTCGCGGTCGAGGTGGTAGGACAGGCGGGCCAGCACGTGGGCGGCTGTAGCGCTCGCGGCGGGAGTGGCGCCGTCGTGGCCTTCGCGGTGCCGGACGATCAGCGACTCGTGATCCCGCGCCGTCGAGTAGAACCCGCCCTCCTCGGCCCTGAAGTCGGCCCGCATCCGCTCGGCCAGGCGCTCCGCCTCGCGCAGGTGGCCGGCGTCGCCGGCGGCCTCGTAGAGGTCGAGGAGCCCGGCGGCGAGGTACGCGTAGTCCTCGAGGTAGGCGGCCAGGTGGGCGCGCCCGCCGCGCGACGTGCGGAGGAGCGCCCCGCCCTCGGCGACGTGGCGCGCACGGAGGAACGAGGCGGCGCGGGCGGCGGCGTCGCCGTACCGCGCCTCTCCGGTCACGCGGAAGCCCTCCGCGAAGGCTCCGATCATGAGGCCGTTCCAGGCGGTGAGGACCTTGTCGTCGAGGCCGGGGGGCACGCGCTGCGCCCGCGCGGCGTACAGTCGCGCGCGGGCGGCGGCCAGGGTCGACTCGAGCCCCTCCATGGGAAGGCGCAGCTCGGCCGCCACGTCGGCGAGGGGCCGGGCCAGGTGGGGGATGCTGCGGCCCTCGAAGTTGCCGGAGTCGGTGACGTCGTAGGCCGCGCAGAAGAGGCGGGCCTGCTCCTCGTTGCCGAGCGCTGAGCGCACCTCCGCCGGCGTCCACACGAAGAAGCGGCCCTCCTCTCCCTCCGAGTCCGCGTCCGTCGCCGAGTAGAAGCCGCCCTCCGGCGACGTCATCTCGCCGAGCACGTAGTCGAAGATGTCCTTGGCCACGGCGCGCCAGGCTCCCTCGCCGGTGGCCTGGAAGGCCTCGAGGTACACGCGGGCGAGCTGCGCGTTGTCGTACAGCATCTTCTCGAAGTGCGGCACCAGCCACCGCTCGTCCACCGAGTAGCGATGGAACCCTCCGCCGATCTGGTCGTGCATGCCCCCGCGGGCCATCATCTCCAGCGTGCGGGTGGCCATCTCGAGGGCGCTCGGGTCGCCGAAGCGGCGGTGGGCGCGCAGGAGGAGGGAGAGGCCGGCCGAGGGAGGGAACTTGGGGGCGCCCCCGAAGCCGCCCCAGCGGGAATCGAAATCCCGTGCGAATTGCCCGACCGCCTTGCGCAGGTCGTCCTCTCCGACGGAGAGGCCGGGAGCGGCGCGCGTGTTCTCGCGCAGGAACCGCGCGACTTCGGCCCCCTGCGCGCGCAGGCCCTCGCGATCGCGCTGCCACATCTCGGCCAGGCGCTCGAGCACGGTGCGGAAGCCGGGACGGCCCCCGCGGTCGGTGGGCGGGAAGTAGGTGCCGGCGAAGAACGGCTCCTGGTCGGGGGTGAGGAAGACGGTCATGGGCCAGCCGCCCTGCCCCTCGTTCATGGCCAGGGTGGCCGCCATGTAGATGTCGTCGAGGTCGGGCCGCTCCTCGCGGTCCACCTTGACCGGCACGAAGTGCTCGTTCATGAAGCGGGCGATCTCCTCGTCCTCGAAGGACTCGCGCTCCATCACGTGACACCAGTGGCAGGCGGAGTAGCCGATGCTGAGCAGGATCGGCTTGTCCTCGGCGCGGGCCCGGGCCAGCGCCTCCTCGCCCCACGGGTGCCAGTCCACGGGATTGTGCGCGTGCTGCAGGAGATAGGGGCTGGTGGACTGGGCCAGGCGGTTGGTGTGGCGGGGCGCGTCCGCGTTCATCAAAACACCCTAGCACAGCCCACGCGCCGCTCCTTCCGTAGTCATATGGGAAGAGAGGTGCAGGACTGGATCTCGCTCCCCGCGCGCGCCGCGGTCGCGTCGATGCTCCTCCTCGTGGCCGCCGCCGCCAGGGGTGAATCGGCCTCCGTCCGCGTCGCCGCCAACCCGCATTACCTGGCTACGGGCCTCCATCGCCTGCTGCTGGGGCCCAACTACCGCCGCCTCTGGGCGACCCCCATCGAGGTGGAGATGCTCGACGTCCATTCGTTCGCGGGAGGGCTCCGGCCCATCAAGAAGGGGGGCGGGAAGCAGACGAAGTCGCTGCGCTTCGAGTCCGGCGACGGCCGCGAGTTCCGCGTGCGGCTGGTGGACAAGGACCCCGAGTCCGCCCTGCCCCCCGAGTACCGCGACACGTTCGTGCGGTGGATCGCGCAGGACCAGATCAGCGCGGCCAACCCCGCGGGCCCGATGATCGCGGACCGCCTGGAGGCCGCCCTCGGCCTGCCCCACGTCGACCACAAGTTCGTGGTGATCGCCGACGACCCCGCGCTGGGCGAGTTCCGGAAGGAGTTCGGGGGCGCGCTGGGCATCCTCGAGGAGAAGCCGCGCCTGCAGCCGCCGGCGACGCACGGCTACGAGGACGTCGAGAAGGTCTACGACTGGGACGAGGTCTGGACCCGGATGCTCGACCAGAGCCCGGAAAACCGCGTCGACGCGCGGCAGTATCTCGCGGCGCGCCTGCTCGACATGTTCATCGGCGACTGGGACCGCCATCAGCGCCAGTGGAGCTGGGCGCGGGTCCGGGGCAAGGCGGGGCTGCAGGCGATCCCGGAGGACCGCGACCAGGCCTTCGCGAAGTACGACGGGGCGGTGCTGGCCGTGGCGGGGGTCGGCCACTCGCGGTTCGTGAACTTCGAGGAGAAGTATCCGCCGCCCCTCGGCCTGAACTGGTCGAACCGGTTCATGGACCGCCGCCTGCTCGGCGATCTCGACCGCGCGGCCTGGGACGAGGTGGCGAGGAAGGTCCAGGAGTCGCTCGGCGACGACGTCCTCAGCCAGGCCGTGCGGCGGATGCCCCCGGAGTACTTCGAGATCGTGGGGCGGGCCATGATCGGGAAGCTCCAGGCGCGGCGGCGCCTCCTGCCCGAGTACGCCGCGCGCTACTACGCGCTGCTCGCGCGCGAGGCGGAGGTGTGGGGCACCGAGCGTCCGGAGCGGGCGGACATCCTCAAGGACCCGGACGGGTCGATCGAGGTGCAGCTGGCGGAGAGGCGGGAAGGCGGCCAGGCCGGCGCACCCTACTTCCGCCGCCGGTTCCTTTCCGGTGAGACGCGCGAGGTCCGCATCTACCTCCAGGGTGGCGACGATCGCGTGGTGTCCCACCCGCGCATCGATTCGCCGATCCGGGTGCGGGTGATCGGCGGCGGAGGCAACGACGTCGTGGACGACTCCGCCGGGGAGGGCACGCACTTCTACGACGCGGAGGGCCGGAACCAGACGGTCCAGGGTCCCGGCACGACCGACAGCGACAAGCCGTTCGTGCCCGAGGTCGACGACGTCGGCGATCCGCTCATGGACGCGAACGCCTCGACCAGCCCCCTCCTGACCCTCGGCGCCCTGCCCGACCTCGGGGCGGTGATCGGCCTCAAGCTCCAGCACACCGCCTACGGGTTCCGGAAGTACCCGTACCGCAGCCGGCAGTCGATCGGAGCGACGTACGCGACCGGCCTCGGCGCCTGGGCGGCGGAGTACCAGGGAGACTTCCTGCGCACGAACTCGCGCAAGCGCACGGAGGTGCTCCTGCGCGCCTCCGACATGGAGCTGGTCCGCTTCTTCGGTTACGGCAACGAGACGACGGCCACGCGGCCGGACGACTTCTACCTCTCCGGCCAGCGGCAGTACCTGTTCCAGCCGCGGTTCCGGCTCGGGCTCGAGCACGTGGACTGGTGGGTGGGCCCGACGGCGAAGTTCACCCGCACCGAGCTGCGGCCCGATCACTACCTGGCCCTCGCTCGGCCGTACGGCGTGGCGGACTTCGGCCAGGTGGGGCTCGGCACCAGCCTCCGCTGGGACACGCGCAACGGGGTGCGGGCATCCACGCGGGGCGCCATGCTCTCCGCCGAAGGCAACTACTATCCGGCGATGTGGACGGTGCAGAGCGGCTTCGGCGAGGTGCACGGCGAGGCCTCCTACTTCCTGACCGCCCCTCTCCCGCTCGCGCCCACCCTGGCCCTGCGCCTCGGGGGCCGCCAGGTCTGGGGCACCTACCCCGTGCAGGAGGCCGCCTTCATCGGCGGCACCGAGACCGTCCGCGGCCTGGCCATCCAGCGCTACGCGGGCGACGCCGCCGTCTGGGGGAACGCGGAGCTGCGGCTCCGCCTCGGCGAGGTGCGCCTGCTTGTGCCGGGGGCCATCGGCGTGTTCGGATTGGTGGACAGCGGCCGGGTGTTCCTGTCGGGTGAGGACTCGCGGCGGTGGCACACCGGCGTCGGGGGCGGGATCTGGCTCTCCTTCCTGCGGCGCGAGAACACGCTCAGCGTGGCCGCCGCCCGCACCGAGGGCCAGACCCGGGTGTACTTCGGCGCCGGCTTCGCTTTCTAACCGAGAGGAAGGCAGATGACGCAGGGCAACGGCGGCAACGGCCATGGCGACGCCTCGGCGGGGCCGGTCCTCGACACCGTCCGCGCGCGACGCTTCGAGCTCCTGGACGCGCGGGACCAGGTGCGGGCCGTGCTCGGGACGCAGACGGACAACGGTGCGCCCGGATTCCTCGTCTCGGACAGCACGGGACGCCCGCGCCTGGCCCTCCACGTCTCCCCGGACGACTCGCCCGCCCTCGACCTCCTCGACGCCTCCGGCGCGCCGCGCGTGCACCTCGCCCTCGGCGACGACGGCACGCCCTCCCTGACCCTGTTCGGCGGCCCCCACAAGCCGGCGCAGGCGCTCCTGACGGTGACGGCGGACGGCGCCGCCCACCTCCGCCTCGCCCAGGCCGACGGCCACACGCGCCTGTTCTGCTCGATCCAGCCGGACGGCACGCCCTACCTCTCGTTGATGGACGCCGAGGGCCGGCCCAAGCTCTCCTGCGCGCTGCCCGGGGGGAACCCCGCCCTCCTCATGCTCGACGCCGAGAGCCGGCCGCGCGCGGTCATGAGCGTGACCGGCGAGGACGGGCCGCAGTTCGCGGTGCTCGGCGGGGACGGCGAGGTGACCTGGACGTCGGCGCGCGCGGTCCCGCTGCGCGGGCCCGTGGAGCCCTGAACCGCCGCTTCCCGGCCACACCCGGGCCGCGTGCGCTACAATCGCCGCCCGTCGCGTCTCCTCGTCTTCCGGAGGTTTCATGGCTTTTTCGTGTCGATCGCCGCTGGCGTGGCTGGGGTCCGCGGTCTTCGTCGGCTCCGGCCTGCTCGGCGCCGCCGTACGCGCCGATCAGTCCCTGATGGGCTTCTCCGACGAGCGTGCGCGCGCCGAGCGCGCCCTCGAGCAGCGCTTCGACGCCTCGCTCCGCGCGGACGACCTGCGCGAGTGGATGCGCCGCCTCTCCGCCCGGCCCCATCACGTGGGCTCGCCCTACGACAAGGAGAACGCGGAGTTCCTGGCCTCCCTGTTCAAGTCGTGGGGCTACGACACGAAGATCGAGGAGTTCCGCGTGCTGTTCCCGACCCCGAAGACGCGCGTCCTGGAGATGGTGGAGCCCACCCGCTACCAGGCCCTCCTGAGCGAGCCCCCGCTCAAGGAAGACGCGACCTCCGGGCAGGCCGCCGAGCAGCTCCCTGTCTACAACGCGTACTCCATCGACGGGGACGTGACCGCGCCCCTGGTCTACGTCAACCAGGGCGTGCCCAAGGACTACGACGAGCTGGCCCTGCACGGCGTGGACGTCAAGGGCAAGATCGTCATCGCCCGCTACGGCGGCTCCTGGCGCGGGATCAAGCCCAAGGTCGCGGCCGAGCACGGCGCGATCGGCTGCCTCATCTACTCCGATCCCCGCGACGACGGCTACTTCCGCGGCGAGGTCTACCCGGAGGGGCCGTTCCGGAACGAGCGCGGGGCCCAGCGGGGCTCGGTGGCGGACATGCCGCTCTTCCCGGGCGATCCCCTCACCCCGGGCGTCGGCGCCACCCCGGAGGCGAAGCGCCTGGCCCTCACCGAGGCCCCGACGCTGACCAAGATCCCGGTCATGCCGATCTCCTACGCCGACGCCCAGCCGCTCCTCCGGGCCCTGCGCGGACCGGTGGCCCCGGAGAGCTGGCGGGGCGCGCTGCCCCTGACCTATCACCTCGGGCCCGGGCCCGCGAAGGTCCATCTCAAGCTCGCGTTCAACTGGACCCAGGCCCCGCTCTACGACGTCATCGCGCGCCTGGCGGGTTCGGAGCGGCCGGACGAGTGGATCGTCCGCGGCAACCACCATGACGCCTGGGTCAACGGCGCCAACGATCCCATCTCCGGCCAGGTGGCCCTCCTGGCCGAGGCCAAGGCCATGGGCGAGCTGCATCGCGCCGGGTGGACGCCGAAACGCACGATCGTGTTCGCGGCGTGGGACGGCGAGGAGCCCGGCCTGCTCGGCTCGACGGAATGGGCGGAGGCGCACGCGGACGAGCTGCGCCAGAAGGCGGCGGTGTACGTCAACACCGACGGCAACGGCCGCGGCTTCCTCGGCATGTCGGGCTCCCACACCCTCGAGAAGTTCGTCAACGAGGTCGCGCGCGACGTGGTGGACCCGCAGACCAAGGTGAGCGTGGCCGAGCGCCGCCGGGCCCAGCTGATCCTGGATCCGCGCACGGAGGACCGCACGGAGGACCGCAAGGAGGTCCGCGACCGCCGCGACCTGCGCCTCGCCGCCCTGGGATCGGGGTCGGACTACACGCCGTTCCTGCAGCACCTCGGCATCGCGTCGCTCGACCTGGGCTTCGGGGGCGAGGACGACGGCGGCGAGTACCATTCGATCTACGACTCCTTCGACATGTACACGCGGTTCAAGGACCCGACCTTCGAGTACGGCATCGCCCTGGCCCAGACCGTGGGCCGCACCGTGCTCCGCCTCTCCGAGGCGGACGTCCTTCCCTTCGAGTTCACGTCCTTCGCGGACACCCTCGGCCGTTACGTGACCGAGGTTGGCAAGCTCGCGGACACCCTGCGCGACGAGACGGAGGAGACCAACCGGCGGCTCAAGGACCGCACGTTCGAGCTGGCCGCCGACCCCAAGCTCACGCTGGTCCTCCCCTCGCCGAAGCCGCCCGTCCCCTACATCAGCTTCGCCCCCCTCCTCAACGCGCGGGCCCGCGTGGAGGAGAGCGCCAAGGCCTTCGACGCCGCCTGGAAGGCGCGCCTGGCCGCCGGACCCCTGTCGCCGGAGGCCCAGAAGGCGTTGGACGGCGTGCTCATGAGCGCCGAGCGCAGCCTGACGCGGGCGGAGGGACTGCCGCGCCGCCCCTGGTTCGTGCACCAGGTCTACGCGCCGGGCCTCTACACCGGATACGGGGTGAAGACGCTTCCCGCCGTCCGTGAGTCGCTCGAGCTCCGCGACTGGACCCAGGCGGAGGAGCAGGTCAAGGTCGTGGCCAGGGTGCTCGACGGGTATGCCGATCACGTCGACAAGGCCACGGCGATCGTGTCCGCCCGATGAGGTGAGGTCGAAGCGGGCCGGGATGAGCGTTCCCTCGTACGCGCACGGCGCCAGCGACGTCCCGCTGCTGGGCGAGACGATCGGGGCCAACCTGCGCCGCACCGTCGAGCGGGTGGGCGGGAGCGAGGCGGTCGTGGTGCGGCATCAGGGCTACCGCGCCACCTATCGCCGGCTCTGGGACGAGTCCGGCCGCGCCGCCCGCGGCCTGCTCGCCCACGGCATCCGCAAGGGCGACCGCGTGGGGATCTGGGCCCCGAACCGCTACGAGTGGGTCGTCGCGCAGTACGCCACGGCGCGGATCGGTGCCATCCTCGTGAACGTCAACCCCGCCTACAAGGCCACGGAGCTCGGGCACGTCCTGAAGCAGTCCGGGACCCGGCTGCTGCTCCTGGCCCGCGGCTTCCGCACCACCGACTACGCGGCCCTGCTCGCCGAGGTGCGGCCCCGCTGCCCGGACCTCGAGGAGAGCCTCGTCCTCGAGGAGAGCTGGGCGGCGCTGCTGGCCGAGGGCGACGACGTGGACGAGGACCGCCTGGCCGAGCGCGAGGCCGGCCTCCAGTTCGACGATCCCATCAACATCCAGTACACGTCGGGCACCACCGGCCTGCCCAAGGGGGCCACGCTCTCGCACCACAACGTCCTCAACAACGGCTACTTCATCGGCGAGGCCCTCCGCTACACGGAGAGAGACCGCGTGTGCATCCCGGTGCCCTTCTACCACCGCTTCGGGATGGTGCTCGGCAGCCTGGCCTGCACCACGCACGGCGCCTGCATCGTGGTCCCGGGCGAGGCCTACGAGCCGGCGGCGGTGCTGGAGGCCGTCCAGGCCGAGCGCTGCACCTCGCTCTACGGCGTGCCCACGATGTTCCTCGGCGAGCTCGACCACCCGCGCTTCGCCGAGTTCGACCTCTCCACCCTGCGCACCGGCATCATGGCGGGCTCGCCCTGCCCGATCGAGGTGATGAAGCGCGTGCAGTCGCTCATGCACATGAGCGAGGTCACGATCTGCTACGGCATGACCGAGACCTCGCCCGTCTCGACCCAGAGCCTGACCACCGACTCCGTCGAGCGCCGCGTCTCCACCGTGGGGCACGTCCACCCGCACGTCGAGATCAAGGTCGTGGATCCCGCCACCGGGGCGGTGGTCCCGCGCGGCGCTCCCGGCGAGTTCTGCACGCGCGGCTACAGCGTGATGCTCGGATACTGGGACGACGCGGCGGCCACCCGCGCCTGCATCGACGAGGGCCGCTGGATGCACACCGGCGACCTCGCCACCATGGACGACCACGGGTACGTCAAGATCGTCGGGCGCATCAAGGACATGATCATCCGCGGGGGCGAGAACATCTCCCCGCGCGAGGTCGAGGAGTTCCTCTACGCGCACCCGGACGTGGCCGACGTGCAGGTGATCGGCGTGCCCTGCCCGACCTACGGCGAGCAGGTGATGGCCTGGGTGCGGCTCAAGGAGGGGCGGCGCGCGACGGGGGAGGACCTGGCCGCCTTCTGCCGGGGCCAGATCGCGTCCTTCAAGATCCCCCGCTACTGGAAGATGACGGACGCCTTCCCCATGACGGTCACGGGCAAGGTGCAGAAATATCGGATGCGCGAGATCTCGATCGAGGAGCTGGGCCTCCAGCGCGCGGCGCGCACGGAGACGGCCTGAGCGCGGCGCCTCGTCGATGGGGGGAGCCATGGCCCTGATGTGGATCGACGGCCGGCGCGTGGGGGCGGCGGACGGGCGCGTCTTCGAGGTCGTCAACCCGGCGACCGAGGACGTGATCGACAGCGCGCCCCGGGGGAGCGCGGCCGACGTGGAGGCGGCGGTGGCCGCCGCCGCCCGCGCCTTCTCCGAGTGGCGGCGCACGCCCGGGATCGAGCGCGCGGAGAAGCTGCACCACGTGGCGGCCCGGATCCGCGAGGACAAGGAGGGGCTCGCCATCCTCCTCACCCGCGAAGGCGGCAAGCCCCTGCCCGAGAACCGCGACGAGGTGGACTGGATCGCCGCCTGCCTCGACTACTACGCGGAGATCGGACGCGACGTCGTGGGCCGGGTGATCAGTCCCGTCGCGCGGAACCAGTTCAACTTCGTCCTCAAGGAGCCCTACGGCGTGGCCGGGCTCATCGTGCCCTGGAACTACCCGCTCCTCCTGCTCGCGTGGAAGCTGGCCCCGGCCCTGGCCGCCGGCAACACCGCGGTGGCCAAGCCCAGCGAGCACACGCCGCTGGCGACGTTGCGCCTGATGGACGCGTTCGCGGGCCTTCCGGAGGGCGTGGTCAACGTCGTGACCGGCTACGGCCCGGAAGCCGGCCACGCGCTCGTCCGCCACCGCACGGTGGAGGTCGTCGCCTTCACGGGCAGCCAGGCCACCGGCCGCTCGGTGGCCGTGGCCTGCGCGGAGCAGCTCAAGAAGTGCCACCTGGAGCTGGGCGGCAACGACCCGTTCATCGTCGACGACGGCGTCGACCTCGACGTGGCCGCGCGCGGGGCGGCCTGGGCCTGCTTCCTGAACATGGGCCAGGTCTGCACGTCCGCCGAGCGTTTCTACGTGGTGAGCAAGGTGTTCGACGAGTTCGTGGACCGGTTCGTGGCCTTCACGAAGACGCTGCGCCTGGGTGACCCCCTCGGCCCGGACGTGGACCTCGGCCCGATGATCAGCGGCCCCCAGCGGGAGAAGGTCGAGACGAGGATCGCGGAGTCGGTAAAGGCGGGAGCGCGCGTGGTGGTGGGGGGGCGGCGGCCGGAGCGCTTCGCGAAGGGCTTCTTCTACGAGCCCACCGCGATCGTGGACGTGGGCGACGAGAGCTCCCTCCTTCGCGAGGAGACGTTCGGTCCCGTGGCCCCCCTCGTCCGCTGCCGCGACATCGACGAGGCCATCGCGCGCGCCGACCGCAGCGAGTTCGGCCTGGGCGCCTCGATCTACACGAACAACCTCGAGCACGCCATGAAGGCCATGGAAGCCATCCACGCCGGGACCTTCTGGATCAACGACCCCCTCACCGACAACGACGCCGGGCCTTTCGGCGGCATGCGCCGCAGCGGGATCGGCCGCGAGCTGGGCCGCGAGGGGCTCGACGACTTCCGCGACAGCAAGCACGTGCACCTCGACTACGTGATCGGGAAGAAGCCGTACTGGTACCCCTATCGATTCGAGCGACCCCCGGACGAGCGGCGGTGAGGGCCGGCGTCGCGCGGCCCAGGGCCGCTACTTCTCCGGCAGGAGCTCCGGCGCGCTGTCGCGGGCGGCGCCCGCGGGCGCCGGCGTGGAGTCGAACGTGAAGACGAGCTTCTCCCCGTCCAGCCCGATGGTGACCGTCCCCCCGTTCTCGAGGCGTCCGAACAGGATCTCGTCCGTCAGCGGATCGCGCACCTCGGTCTGGATGATGCGGGCCAGCGGCCGCGCGCCCATGATGGGATCGAACCCCCTCTTGGCCAGGTAGGCGCGCGCGGCGGGGCCCAGCGTGATCGCCACCCGCCGCTCCGTGAGCTGCGCCTCGAGCTGGAGGATGAACTTGTCGACGATCGTCTCCATGACCTCGAGGTTGAGGGCCTTGAAGGTCACGATGGCGTCCAGGCGGTTGCGGAACTCGGGGTTGAAGAGCCGCTCCAGGGCCTTGTTGCCGCGCCGGCCCGCCTCCTGCCCGCGGTCCGAGCTGAAGCCGATGATGCCCGCGCTCATCTCGCGCGACCCCGCGTTGGAGGTCATGATCAGGATGACCTGACGGAAGTCGGCCTTCCGTCCCGTGTTGTCGGTCAGGGTCGCGTGGTCCATCACCTGGAGCAGGATGTTGAAGAGGTCGGGATGCGCCTTCTCGATCTCGTCGAGGAGCACCACGCTGTAGGGGTGCTGGCGGACCGCGTCCACCAGGAGCCCGCCCTGCTCGAAGCCGACGTAGCCGGGGGGAGCCCCGATGAGGCGCGCCACCGCGTGCTTCTCCGCGTACTCGCTCATGTCGTAGCGGATGAACTCGTTGCCCAGGTGCAGGGCGAGCTGCTTGGCCAGCTCGGTCTTGCCCACGCCGGTGGGGCCGGTGAAGAGGAAGCAGCCCGCGGGGTGGTCCGGGTGGCCGAGGCCGGCCCGCGCGCGCTTGATCGACATCACCGCGGTATGGACGGCCTGCTCCTGCCCGAAGACCACGCGCTGGAGCGCCTCCTCCAGCGTGCGCAGCCGCTCCTTGTCGGACGCGGTGGCCTGCTTCTCCGGGATGCGCGCCATGCGGGCCACGACCTTCTCGACCTCCGGCACGTCCGCCGTCTTCTTCTCCTCCGGGGTGGCCGCCTGCAGGCGCAGCATCGCGCCCGCCTCGTCGAGCACGTCGATCGCGCTGTCGGGCAGGCGATGGTCGCGCAGGTGGCGGCGGGCCAGGCGCGCCGCCGCCTCCAGGGCCGCGTCCGTGTAGGAGACGCGGTGGTACTCCTCGTAGCGCGTGCGCAGCCCGCGCAGGATCTTGATCGTCTCCTCGAGGGTCGGCTCGTTCAGGTTGATCTTCTGGACGCGGCGGGCCAGGGCGCGGTCCTTCTCGATGTGCTTGAACTCCTCGAAGGTGGTCGAGCCCACCAGGCGGACCTCGCCCTCGGTCAGGACGGGCTTGATCAGGTTGGCGAGGTCCATGGTGCCGCCGGTGGTGGCGCCCGCCCCCACCATGGTGTGCATCTCGTCGATGAACAGGATCGGCTTCGGCCGCTTCTTGAGCGCGGTCAGCACCGCCTTGAACCGCTCCTCGAAGTCGCCGCGATAGCGCGTGCCCGCCAGGAGGGCGCCCGTGTCGAGGGCGAAGACCTCCGCCCCCTTGAGGATCTCCGGGGCGTCGGCCTGGAGCAGGCGCAGGGCGAGGCCCTCCACGAGGGCGGTCTTGCCCACGCCGGGATCCCCCACGAACACGGGGTTGTTCTTGCGGCGCCGGGCCAGGATCTCCAGGGCGCGCTGCAGCTCGGGCAGGCGGCCGATGAGAGGGTCGAGCTTGCCCTGCCGCCCGCGCTCGGTCAGGTTGATGCAGTAGGCGCCCAGCGGATCGCGGGCGGTGGCCGTGCCCTCCTCGCCGATGCCGCCCGCCGCCGCCTCGTCGCCCTCGCCGGGCGCGGGCACCTTCGAGATCCCGTGCGAGATGTAGTTGAGGATGTCCAGCCGGCTCACGCCCTGGCCGGTCAGCAGGTCGACGGCGTACGACCGGCCCTGGGCGAGGAGGGCGGCCAGGATGTCCCCCACGTCCGCCTCCGCCTTGCCCGCGCTCTGGACGTGCAGGACCGCCGTCTGCAGCACGCGGCGGAAGGCCAGGGTCTGCTCCGGCGCCCGCTTGGCGCCCAGGGGCAGCGTCTCCAGGCTCTCCTCGAGGAACGTGTCGAGGTCGCCCTTGATCTTGTCGGTGTCGGCGCCGGCGGCGCGGAGGATCTTGTCCCCGGCCGTCTCGTTGACGATCGCGAACAGGAGGTGCTCGAGGGTGAGATGGGCGTGCCGCCGCGAGACGGCCTCCCGGGCCGCGGAGTTGAGGACGCGCTCCACCGTGCGGCTGAACATGGATCCATCTTACGAGCCTCCCGCCCGGACGCGAAATGACGCCGCCCTGCTACCATGCGCGCGATGAAGCCGGTCCTCGTCCGCCTGGCGGGCCTGGTCGTTTCCGCGGCCTACGCCGCCTTCATCGTCTCCGTCTATGCGCGCCAGCCGCGCACGGTCCAGCAGCTCACGGGCGGCGTGGCCGCCGCCGTCGGCGCCTATCGCGTGGACCCCCTCAACTTCACGGACGGCCTCCGCTTCTTCCACGGCGACCAGTTCCTGGAGGCGCGGGCCGCCTTCGAGCGGGCCGACCCCGCGCGCCAGGACCCGCTCACGCAGTTCTACATCGCCTACAGCTTCTACCGGCAGGGCTGGGGCCGCGTCTACCGCGACGAGGCGCTGTATCGGCTGGGTGTGGAGGCCGTGGACCGCGCCATCGCCCAGGCTCCGGCCGGACGGCTCACCGTCCCCGACTCGAACCTGGGGATGCACACGGCGGACGAGCTGCGGGCGGAGCTGCAGCGCGGGCTCGCGCGGGGCCTCCCCGACCTCAGCCCGGTGAAGATGTTGGAGCCCCGGAAATGAGCGAGGTGCGCGAGGCGTTCGTGCTGCCCCTGGCCTTCCTGACCGTGGCCGGGGCGGGCGGGCTGCGGATCGCCCCCGGAGGCGCGGGCCTGAGCTTCCTGCCGCCCCCGCTGATCACGCTCGTGCTCGCGGTGCTGCTCCTCGGGGTGATGGTGCGCGCCGGGCTCCTCGTCCCACAGGCGCTCATGGGCGACCATCGGAAGGGGATGGAGAACGTGAGCGGCGCCGCCGTCCTGCTCGCGCTGTTCGTGGCCAGCGCCCAGGTCTTCACCTGCCTCACCCCCGATTCCGGGATCCTGCGCCTGGTCTTCAACCTCTTCTTACTGTTCCTGCTCTGGAACACGCTGGCCGCGCAGCCCGACCGCATCCGCCTGCTGCGCAGCCTCGTCGTCGTGTTCGGATGGGCCTACGTCGTCCGCTACGTGGCCCTCCCGGCCCTGGCCGACCCGCAGGGGAGCTGGACGCGCCGCCTGCTCACCGTGCTGCTCGAGGGCGCGTCGGCGGGACCCTTGGAGGGAGAGGCCACCGCCCCGCTGGCCGGCTACGTCGCCTTCGCCACCGTGGGCCTCTTCCTGATCGGGCTCGTGCTCCTGCCGCGCGCCGCGCCGCCCACCGCCCCCGTCGCCCTCGTGGTGGCCCGGCCCCCGGTGGAGTCGATCGAGTAGGCGCGCTCGCTCAGGGACGCTTGCGCAGGGCCGCGTCCGCGCTGTACGGCCCCGCGCCGCGGGCGGCGATGTAGAGGAACAGGAAGCAGTACACCACGGCCAGCTCGCCCTTGTTCACGATCGGCCAGAAGCCGCCCTTGGCGTGGGCCATGAAATACGCGACCGCCATCTGGCCGCTGGCGATGAACGCGGCCCAGCTCGCCAGGAGCCCGATCGCGATCAGGAGGCCGCCGCCGAACTCGATGAGGCCCGCGGCCAGCATCATCGGGTTGCCCGTCATGGGCGTCGCCCCGAACGCGCCGAACAGCTTCTGCGCGCCGTGGCAGGCGAAGAGGAGTCCCGCGACCAATCGGAGCAGCGCGAAAATGCGCTCGCTCTGGGGGCCCAGCCAGCGATCCATCGTGACCTCCAGGGGTGAAACCACAGTCTAGACCCGCGCACCGCCGCGCGGAGCAGGGGTCAGGGCGATTCGCTGGCGGCCGGACGGCGGCCCTCGCGGACGCGCGGGACGCGCGCGGAGATCCGGGTGGCGGGCTGGGCCTCGATCTCGGCGGCGTGGGCCAGGAGCACGCGGTGCACCTCGGGCGGGATCCCCGCCGGGGCCGGAGGGAGCCGGGCCCGGATGTCGGCCGCAACCTGGCGCAGCCGCGCCTGGACCGCGCCGCTCTCCTTCCCGGCCGCCGCTTCGACCTCGCGCGCGGCACGGTCGCGCGCGGCGGGGTCGTCACCGCCGTCGGTGAGCGCGCGCAGCCAGGTGCCGTAGACCACCCGCTCGAGGTAGTCGTACTCGGCGGGAGTGATGTCGTGCTTGCGGAAGGCGCCCAGGCGCTCGGCGACGAGATCGCCCACGCCCTCGACGATGGTGGGGACGTCCTCGAGGCGGGCCCGCTCGCCCTCCGGCCCCCGCCGCCCCATCCCCATCGCCTTCCCGTCGAGGACGCGCAGCTCGCGCCGCAGGGCCAGGAAGGATTCGAGCTTGTCCGGCCCCAGCTCCGGCGTGGCCGGCTCGCGCCAGCTCCGCTGCCTCGTCCAGGCCTCGAAGTCGCGCTGCTCGCCCTTCATGCGCGAGATCGGCGCGTACACCCCCCGCGCCCGCCGGAGGAGCCCCGGGCCCAGGACCGCCGCCACCGCCCCGAGCACGGCCAGGACCACCGCCGCTCCGATGAGACAGCCCCGCGCGCGCATCCGCCCTCAGCCCTCCTCGATGGTCGCCCTCAACGGGAACCCGTTCTCGCGCGCCATCTCGTGCACGATGGCCACCTTCGTCTCCGCGATCTCGTAGGTGTAGCTGCCGCAGATGCCGCGGCCGTGGAGGTGCACCTGGATCATGATCCGATAGGCATCCTGGGCCGGCTTGTCGAAGACCTCCTGGAGGACCTGCACCACGAACTCCATCGTCGTGTAGTCGTCGTTGAGGAGGACGACCTTGAACATCTCCGGCCGCTTGGTCTTCTCCTTCCGCTTCTCGAGGACGTCGCCGCCGGTCTTGGGGCCTGTGCGTGCCATGGTCGCTGGTCCCTATTATCGTCGGGGGCCCGACGGGCGCGCTGAGGGGTGATGCCCGGCGGGGGACGGCGGCGTCGTAAACTGGGTGGCCATGTTCGGTGAGCGACGGACGGGATCGACGGTGTGCCCCTCCTGCGGCATGCTGGTGGGGGTCAACGACGCGGAGTGCATGGGCTGCGGGCGACGCCGCCCCGGGCTCTTCGGGCTCACCGCGCTGCTGCGCAGGAGCGGCATCGAGGACGTGTTCGTGCCGATCGTGATGTGGGGCTGCGGCGCCATGTACCTCGCCAGCCTCGCCGTCGATCCGTCCGCGATCAGTGCGTCCGGGCTCATGTCCCTCCTCGCGCCCAGCGGGCAGAGCCTCTTCGTCCTCGGCGCCAGCGGGGCCTTCCCGGTCTTCGGATACGCGCGATGGTGGACGATCCTCAGCGCGCCCTGGCTCCACGGCGGAATCCTCCACATCGTCCTCAACATGATGTCCGTGCGGAACCTCGGCCCCGCGGTGACGCACTTCTACGGCGGATCGCGCACGATCATCATCTACATCGCGGCGGGGGCCGCGGGATTCCTGGCCAGCAGCCTGGCCGGCGCCTACCTCACCTTCCTGCCCGGATTCCTGCACGGTGGGGACTTCACGGTCGGCGCCTCCGCGGGGGTCTTCGGCCTCATCGGGGCCGTCCTCCACTACGGACGGCGTGGGGGGAGCGCTCACCTGCGCGAGCTGGCCACGCGCTGGATCATCACCGGCCTGGCCTTCGGGTTCATGCTGCCGCGCATCGACAACTGGGCCCACATGGGCGGCCTCCTCGGCGGGTACCTGGTGTCCTTCTGGCTGGACCCGCTGCTGCCCGAGCGCGGGGTGCACACGATCGTGGCCGTGGCCGCCCTCGCCCTGAGCGTGGCCGCGGTGCTGCTCTCGGTGGCCACGGGCCTGCCGCTCCTGCACGCGGGACACTAGGCGGGAATTCGGGCGCTCGGAAGGGCGTTATGCTATCTGGGATGCGGACACGTCGCGACGTCCTGCTCGGGCTCGTCTCTCTCGGCGCGGTCGCGGCCTGCCGGGCGGCGGCGGCGGAGCGCCCCGCGGACGAGAGCGCGGGGGCAAAGGGAAACATGTGGAAGGCCATCTCCGATTCCGAGTGGAAGGCCAGGCTGACGCCGGCCCAGTACAAGGTGCTGCGGGAGAAGGGCACGGAGCGCGCCTTCACCGGCGAGTACTGGAACACCCACGCCAAGGGGATCTACGCCTGCGCCGCCTGCGGGCAGGAGCTCTTCAGCTCCGACACCAAGTTCGAGTCCGGCACGGGCTGGCCGAGCTTCTGGAAGCCCATCGACAAGAAGGCGGTCGACGAGCACGTCGACAACTCCTTGTTCATGCGCCGGGTGGAGGTCGTTTGCTCGCGCTGCGGCGGCCACCTCGGCCACGTCTTCGACGACGGACCGCCCCCGACCGGGCTCCGCTACTGCATGAACTCGGTGTCGTTGAAGCTCATCCCGGCCGAGAAGTAGGCCTCACCGGGCCGGAGAGGCCGTCGGCTCGACGGCCTGCCATTCCGCCGACGCCACCTTCCAGTCCGATCCGCGGCGCACGAGCCGCAAGTCGAAGCGCTCGACCGCGGACGGGGGCAGGAAGCCCTCCAGCCCTCCGATGCGGCGCGCCGAGCCGTTGAACTCCGCGCGGAAGCTCACGTCCGCCTCCGTCTCCGTCCGCCGCTGGACGGCGACGTCGTAGACGGCCACGTGGACGCTCTCGTAGCCCGCGAAATACCGGCGGAGGGTCGCGGCCGCCTCCGCCTTGTCCGTGCCGGCCACGCCGCGGAAGTCGTCGGCGAGCCTGTCGGCGATGGCGGTGGCGTCCCGGCTCTCGGCCGAGGTCCGCAGCGACTCCACGAGCGCGAGCACCGGGTCCGCCTTGGCCCCGCAGCCGGAGGTCGCGAGGGCCAGGGCGAGGACGGTGGCGGCCGGGCGAGCGGCGATCATGGCCCTACCCTATACGGTCCCCGGGGCGTCGTGCTAGTGTTCCCACTCTCGCGGGGGCGAGCCCGAGGACCCATGATCCTGCCCGTCGTGCTCGGCCTCCTGGCCCCCGCGCCGGTGGAGGCCCCGCCGGCCTACAGCGGACGCCAGAGCCGGCTCCAGGTCGCCGTCCCGCGCTTCGAAGAGCAGGTCACGGTGGACGGCGTCCTCGACGAGCCGCCCTGGGGCGGCTCACCCCCGAGGGTTTCGAGGTCGAGGTGCGCATCCCGTTCAAGAGCCTGCGCTACCAATCGGCCAAGGTCCAGGACTGGGGCCTCAACGTCATCCGCCGTGTCCAGAGCACGGGCCACGAGGACTCCTGGGCACCCGCCCGCCGCGCCGGGACGTCGTTCCTCGCGCAGGGGGGGACGCTGGCGGGGATCTCCGAGCTCCGGCCGGGCCTGATCCTCGACCTCAACCCGGTGGTGACGGCGAGGGCGGACGGGGCCGCGTCCCCCCCGGGTGGAGCTACGACTCCGGCGCGCCGGAGGTGGGCGGCAACGTGCGCTGGGGCGTGACCATGCCCGCGCTCGCCTCCGAGGACAACCGCTTGCGCGTGGACTGGCTCTTCTCGTACCAGCCCACGCCGGGCACGGTGGTCTTCGCGGGATACGGGAGCACGCTCACCGAGCCCGAGGGGCTGCGCTTCCACGGCCTGCACCGCGACGGCGACGGCTTCTTCCTCAAGGTCAGCTACCTCTTCCGGATGTGAGGGCGCGCCGCCCCTGAGGGGCCCCGCCCGGGGGATACTGGACTCGAGGGAACTCCGGATCATGCTCGTCGCACTCGTCGCCATCGTCTTCGGGCTGGCCATCGCGCTCGGGCTCGCCTGGCTCGTCCTGTCCGGCCTCCTGGCCCTGGCCTTCCGCCGCGCGCGGGCGTTCGTCCGGCGGCTCACGCAGCGCCGCCAGACGGCGCGGCCGGACTCGCCGGAGCGCCGCGACGTCGAGCGCCGGGCCCACTGACTCAGGTCGGCCCGGCGGGCACTCCGATACAATCCCGGCCCGTGTCGTCGCCCGCGGCCGCCTCGTCTCCTCCGCCCACGCCGTCCGCCTGGCCCCGGCTCGCCTTCATCGGCGTGCTCGCTGCGTGCGCGGCGAGCTACCAGGCGCGCGCGATCGGCGACCTCTTCGACACCCTGATCACGCCGGAAGGGGAGGTGCGGGCGCCCTTCCGCGCGGTGTCGATGGGGGGACGCATCTCGGACGTGAGGGACGAGGCGGCGGCGGCCGGGCTCCGTCCCGGCGACCGCATCACGTCCCTGGCCGGGCATGCCTACGAGGGCCGCAAGACCATGGCGGAGGCCCTGCGCGGCGCGCGCCCGGGCGACATCCTGTCCATCGCCATCGACCGCAACGACGGGGCGGACACCGTCCAATCCGCCATCCGCCTGCAGGCCGAGCATCCCGGCGGCCGCTCCACCGTCGACATCACGCTCACGGTGGCCCTCGGCATCGCCCTGCCCGTGGTCAGCCTGCTCCTCGGCTTCGCGGTGGCCTTGCGCCGGCTCCGCGACGGGCGCGCGCTCCTGCTCCTGCTCATGATGATGAGCTTCGCCCAGCTCCCCGGCGTCGAGATCGCGGACGAGGCGACCTGGGGGCCGGGGTGGCGGGTGGCGGGAACGTTCTACGACCAGGTCATGGCCGGCACGTGGTCGCTCTGGATGCTGCTGTTCGGCATCGCGTTCCCGGAGCGGCTGCCCTTGGACCGGCGCCGGCCCTGGCTGAAGTGGCTGCTCGTCGGGCCCCTCGCCATCCTGGCCCTGACCCGCGCCGGCGCCTCGGTCGCGCATGTCGAGGGGATGGCCTGGGCGAGCGATCTCGTGGCGCGGGAAGGGACGATGGCCGCCCTCCAGATCGCGCTGGCCATGGTCGCCTCCGGATGCTTCTTCACCTCCCTCGGGTTCAAGGGAGGGACCGACGCCCGCCCCGACGTGCGCCGCCGGCTCAAGCTGCTCCACGCGGGGGCGGCCGCCGGCCTCACCCCCACCCTCCTCCTCGTCGTGGCCAGCGTCGTCACCGGACGGTCCATCGGCACGGTGGCCCCGCCGTGGCTGCTCGTTCCCGCGGGGCTCTCGCTCCTGATCTTCCCGCTCTCCCTCGCCTACGTGATCGTCGTCCATCGGGCGATGGACGTGCGGGTCGTCGTGCGTCAGGGGCTGCAGTACGCGCTGGCCCGACGGGGAGTGATGCTCGTCCAGGGCGGGGTGGTCCTGGCCGCCGTGCTGACCCTGACCACGCTGGCGGGCCAGGCCAGCGTGAACCGGCCTCGCCGCATCCAGTACATCGCCCTGGCCGTGGTGTTCGTCTTCGTGATCCGGCGGGCCGCCGACCGCGCGCGTTCCTGGATCGACACGCGGTTCTTCCGCGAGGCCTACGACGCCGAGCAGGTGCTCACCGGGCTCAGCGAGGACGTCCGCACGATCGTGGACACCCAGACCCTGCTCACCACCGTGGGGCAGCGCGTGGCGGACACCCTCCACGTGACGCGGCTGGTCGCGCTCCTGCGCCAGGACGGCGCCTACGCCTCCGCCTATCGCGTGGGCGAGGCCCCCGAGGTGCGGCTCTCCGCCGCTTCGCCCATCGCGATGCGCCTTCGCGACTCGCGTCAGCCCCTCCGCGTGGACCTCGGCGACGCCGCCTCCTGGGTCAACCGGGAGGCCGATGCTTCCGACCGCGCCACCCTGGCCGCGCTGGAGTCCGAGCTGCTCCTGCCCCTGGCCGTCAAGGACTCGCTGCTCGGCATCGTGAGCCTGGGGCCGAAGCGCTCGGAGGAGCCCTACTCGCCCTCGGACGTGCGGCTGCTCCAGGTGGTGGCGGCGCAGACCGCGATCGCGCTCGAGAACAGCCAGCTCACCGCCGACATCGCCCGCGAGACCGCCCTCCGCGCGCGCATGAGCCGCGAGATCGAGATCGCGCGCGAGGTCCAGGAAGGGCTCTTTCCCCAGCACTACCCGCCGGTGGCGGGTCTCGAGTACATCGGCTACTGCCGCCCCGCTCTCGGCGTGGGTGGCGACTACTACGACTTCGTGCGGGTGGGGGAGGGCCATCTCGGGATCGCGGTGGGCGACGTCTCCGGCAAGGGCATCCCGGCCGCGCTCCTCATGGCCAGCCTGCAGGCCTCGCTGCGCGCGCAGGCGATCTCGAACCCCACCGACCTGGCCACGCTGATGCAGCGCCTCAACGCGCTCATCTACGAGGCCTCTCCCGCCAACCGCTACGCCACGTTCTTCTACGGGCAATACGATCCGGCCACGCGGCACCTGGACTACGTCAACGCCGGCCACAACCCGCCGATGCTGTTCCGCCCGCGGGACGGCGGGGTCGACCTCCTGAGGGTGGACGGGGGCGGGCCGGTGATCGGTCTGCTCCCCACCGCGGACTACACGCAGTTCGGGATCGACCTCGTCCCGGGAGACCTCCTGTTCGGCTACACGGACGGCGTCAGCGAGGCCATGAACACGGACAGCGAGGAGTGGGGCGAGGACCGCATGGCCCAGGCCGTGCGCGCCTGCCTCTCGCTCCACCCGAAGGCGGTGGTGCAGCAGGTGATGGCGGCGGCCGACGCGTTCGCGAGCGGGGCCAAGCAGCACGACGACATGACGCTGGTCGTGGTGCGGGTGGTCTGAGAGGATCGCGCCGATCTTACCCGGGCCGGGCCAGTTCGTGATCTCCGTCACGCCCGGCACGGTTGCCGCGACCGTATGCGATGGGCAGGAGGAACGAATGCTCGCCTGGCTCCAATGCCTGTTCCGCGGATACCACGCCCCCGAGCGCCAGCTCGTCGGTGGGTTCCGGTGCGTGGACTGCGGGCGCGCCGGCGCCGACCTCGGGGAGATGGGCTTCGAGAACCTCGGCTACGCGCCGGCCCTCCGCCGCGCCCTCGCGCGCCGTGAGGCCTTCCGGGGTTAGCGGCTCTACCCGGATCGCTCCGGAGCGCCCCCGTTTCGGGACCCCTCTCTCAGGAAACCCCTACTGCGACTCTCGCCGGCTCCTTCTCCGCGACCGGCGCCGCCGCCGGAGCCTCCAGCCCGGCCAGGCCCAGGATCCCCCGCTCGAGCCACTCGTGCCGGCCCTCGAGCACCTCGACCCCCGCCCGGTAGCGCGCCACGTCGTCGTTGTCCCACAGCTCCTCGAAGAGGCGGCCGACCCGGCGGCGGGACATCCGGCAGAAGAGGTCGGCCAGGCGCACGGCTTCCGCCCCCTCCGCCCGCTGGCCCGCCCTGAGCGCATGGGCGCGCGCAACGGCGGCCGACATGGCGAACAGCTCGTTGGCGACGTCGACGAGGCGGAACAGGAAGGCCTGCTTGTTCTGCAGGCGCGCCTGGTAGCGCAGCATCCCGTGGAAGCTCGCCCGCGCCAGCTTGCGCGCGCTGCGCTCCACGAAGCGCAGGTGGGTGGCCAGGGAGCCGAACTCGGAATAGCGCGGCCAGCGCCCCCAGCCCAGCCACCGCGTGGGATACCAGCCGGCGTAGAACGCGCCCATCTTCGGCAGCGCGGCCAGCTTGGCCGACATCGGCTTGTCGGGGTCGATCATGGCCCCCGCGACCTGGAGGTGCTTGTCCACCATCTCGCGGGCCATGAAGAGATGCATGATCTCGCTGGAGCCCTCGAAGATCTTGTTGATGCGGTAGTCGCGCATCATGCGCTCGACGCCGATGGGCTGCTCCCCGCGCTCGGCCAGGCTCCTCTCCGTCTCGTAGCCCCGGCCCCCGCGGATCTGCATCGTGTCGTCCACGATCTCCCACGTGCGGTCGGTGTTCCATTCCTTGGCCGCGGCCGCCTCCAGCCGGATGTCGTAGCCGCCGCGGTCCGCCATCTCGGTGGCCAGGGCGGCGATGGCCTCCATGGCGAAGGCGTGGGCGGCCATGGACGCGATCTTGTGCGCGATGGCCTCGTGCTTGCCGACGGGCTTGCCCCACTGCACGCGCTCCGCCGCCCACTTGCGGCAGATCTCCAGGCAGAGCTTGGCCGTGCCCACCGAGCCGTTGGGGATGGACAGGCGCCCGTCGTTGAGGGTGGTGAGCGCGATCTTGAGCCCGCGCCCCTCCTGGCCGATCAGGTTCTCGGCGGGCACGCGCACGTCGGTGAAGCTGATGACGGCGTTGGCGAGCGCGCGCAGGCCCATGAAGCGCGAGCGGTGCTCGACCCGCACGCCCTTCCAGGCCGTCTCCACCACGAAGGCGGAGATCTTCCGCGTCTTGGGGTCGACGGCCATGACCACCAGCAGCTTGGCGATGGTGCCGTTCGTGCACCAGAGCTTGGTGCCGTTGAGCACGTAGGCGGAGCCGTCCTCCGTCTTGACGGCGGTGGTGGACAGCCGCGCGGGGTCGGAGCCGACGTTGGGCTCGGTCAGCGCGAAGGCCGAGATCTCGCCCCTGGCGCAGCGGGGGAGGTACTTCTTCCTGAGCTCCGCGCTCCCGAAGAGCTTGAGCGGCTGGGGCACGCCGATCGACTGATGCGCGGAGAGCAGGGCCACGATGTTGCCGTCCACCGAGCCCAGGAGCTGCATCACCTTCTGGTACTCGGCGTTGGTGAACCCCAGGCCCCCGTACTCCTTCGGGATCTTCATCCCGAAGGCGCCCATGCGGCGCAGCGACTCGATGACGTCATCGGGGTACTCGCCGGTGGCGTCGATCTCCACGGAGTCCACGTCCTCGCGGAGGAAACGCTTCATCTCGTCGTAGAAGGCCGTGAATTCCGGCCGCTCCGCGCCGGGAAGGGGATAGGGGTGGACGAGGTCGAGCCGGAAGTTGCCGAGGAACAGCTCGCGCATGAAGCTGGGCTGATGCCATTCCTGCTGGCGCGACGCTTCGGCAACCTTCAGGGATTCCCGTTCGGTGACTTCGGGAGAGGCAGGGGCCATCGGGGCGCCTCCGTTAAATGAACGGCGGTTCATTTATAACGGTAGCTCAAGCGCGCCGTTCTTGCAAGTGCCGGCAAGATCCGGACGGCAAGTCAGATGCTCTGGTCCAGCCGATCTATTCCGCTTCCACCAGCTCCCTGAACCGCGGATCGCCCCGCAAGGACGCGAACTCCGGCTCGATGCGGGCGCGGGCCACCGTGAACCGGCGCCTCATGCGGACGGCGCGGCCGAGGCTGCTCAGCGCCTGCTCCGGCTCGCCGCGCAGGGCGTGGATGCCGGCCACGTAGAAGCGGGTGAACGGGTCGTCCGCGCCCAGGCGGAGCCTCTCCTCGAACAGGCCCAGGGCGGTCTGGAACGCCGCGCGCGCCTCTTCGGCGTGCCCGAGGTGGAGGTGGGCGGAGCCGATCCGCTGGTGCAGCTCGATCATGGTCCGGTTGCGCAGGGCGTGGTCGACCTGCTGGAGGAAGCGGCGCTCGCGCTCGAGGTACTCCAGCGCCTCCTGGTGCCGGCCCTGGAGGGCGGCGAGGTGGCCCAGGCGCATGTGGGACCCGACGATCACCACGCCGTCCTTGCCCGACTGCATCTTCTCCTGCAGGGCCGCGCCCAGGCGGGCGGCGGCCTCTCCCCGCGCGAAGTCGCGGCGCAGGGCGGAGCAGTGCGCGAGCTGGAGGGCGGACCAGCCGGCCTGGGGGTTCAGGCGGAGGACGGTCTCGTACTCGGCGGCGGCGCGGTCGAAGTCGGCGCGGCCGATGAAGAAGGCGCGCGCCAGCGCGTTGTGGGCGGAGGCGTCGGCGGGCTCGAGGGCGAGCGCGCGCTGGACGGCCTCGATCCCTTCCTCCTCGCGCCCGAGCGAGGTCAGGGCCGAGCCCAGCTCCTTCCAGGCCAGGGCGAGGTCGGGGGCCAGCTCGATGGCGCGCCGGAACGACTCGATGGCGCGTTCGTGCAGGGCGGGGTGGACGAGATAGCCGGCCTTGACGTCGATGGCGGAGCCGAGCTGGAGGTGGGCGCGCGCGTAGCCGGGGTCGAGGGCGGCCGCCTGCTCGAAGAAGAGCACCGCCCGGTCGAGGGCCTCGTAGCTCTCCAGCCGAAGGTTCAGCATCCCCTTGGCGTAGGCCTCGTAGGCCTCGACGACGTGGGTCTCCTCGGCCCCCCTCGAGCGCGGCGACAGGTTGAGGCGCAGGCCGGCCGAGAGCTCGCCCACGATCCGGTCCTGCAGCTCGAAGATCTCGCCGATGCGGCCGTCCACCTTGGCCGTGTGCACGAGCTTGCCCGTGTCCACCTCCGTGACCCGCGCGGTCACGCGCACGGTGTCGCCCAGCCGCTGGTAGCCGCCCGTGATCACCCAGCGCGCGCCCAGCTCGCGGGCGGCGCGCGCGGCCTGCGCCTCGTCGTCGGGGGCGCCCACCGCCCCCAGCTTGCGCAGGACCTCCCAGATGCGCTCGCGCCCGACCACGGTCAGGCCTTCCACGCACTTGAGGTCGGCGGTGATCGTCTCCGCGATCCCGGTGCCGAGCCAGTCGTCCTCGGCGACGCGCGTGATGTTGGTCAGGCTCATCACCGCCACCACCGGGGCGGCCGGGGTCGCCGACAGCACGCGCGCGGAGTCGCCGGCCAGGGCGTCGAGGTCGCGGCCCAGCTCGCGCAGCGACTGGTACCGCTGCTCCCGGTCCTTGGCCAGCATGCGTCTCAGGATGCGCTGCAGCTCGGGCCCCCCGCTCCCGTGGCGGGGGACCGCGGCCGGCGGATCCTGATGGAGGATGGCGTCGATCACCTTGACCGCGTTGTCCCCCGGGAAGGGCAGGCCGCCGGTCAGGAGCTCGTAGAAGACGACCCCCAGCGAGAAGATGTCCGTGCGGGCATCGAGGTCCCGACCCAGCGCCTGCTCGGGGGACATGTAGGAGACGGTGCCGATGAGCCCGTGGCGCTCGGCGTCACCCGGGAGGCGGCTCCAGGTGCTGGTGGTGTCGTCGCTCGACGGGGCGTACTGGGCGAGGCCGAAGTCGAGGACCTTGACCCGGCCGCTCTGGGTGACCATCACGTTCGAGGACTTCACGTCGCGGTGGACGACGCCGCGGTCGTGCGCCTCCGCCAGCGCCTCCCCCACCTGGCGCACGAGCGCCACCGCCTCCGGCACTTCGAGCGGATGCGCCCGCGCGAACTCGGAGAGGGTCTGCCCGGGGACGTACTCCATCGCGATGAAGCTGCGGCGGCCGTCCTCGCCCTCGACCTCGTCGATCTCGTAGATGACGGCGATGTTCGGGTGGTTGAGGGCGGAGGCCACACGAGCCTCCCGCAGGAGCCGGAGGCGGGCGGCGTCGTCACCGCCGCCCCGCAGCATCTTCAGGGCGACCTGCCGGTGCAGGCGGAGGTCCTCGGCCAGGTACACCTCGCCCATCCCTCCGCCGCCGAGGCGCTGCAGGACGCGATAGTGGGACGCCGTCTCGCCGACGATGCCCGCCTCCATCCCTGATTATCGGACCTGGCCGCTCCGCCGTGGTACTCGCCGGGCGTGGACTCCGGGCTATACTCGCGCGCGGCGAGCCGGACCTCGGCGCCCCCTGCGTCGAACACGCGAGGCACTCCCCCGTCGACCTTCCGGCCTCGCCCCGGAGGACCGTGGACCCTCGCGCCCGGGCGGCCTGGAAGGTGGCCGCCGCCGTCCTCGTCGCGGCCGCCCTGCGCGCGGCCCCGGCGCCCGCCGGGGACGGGGTGATGACCTACATCCATCACCCGCCGGAATCGTCGCAGGACGTGCGCTACGAGTACCACTGGGAGGTGTTGCGGACCGCGCTCGAGAAGACGAGCGCGCAGTGGGGGCCCTACCGGATGGTCGCCTCGGAGCCGATGACCGAGAGGCGGCAGGCCTACGAGCTCCGGAACGCCACGGGCAACCTCACGGTGATGTACCTGGGGACCACCCCCGAGTTCGAGCAGGAGCTCCTCCCCATCCGCATCCCGGTCGACCGCAACCTCGGGGGGTACTCCATCCTCCTCGTGCGCGCGGGGGAGCAGGCCCGGTTCGACGCCGTCCACACGCTCGCCGACCTCAAGCAGTTCACCTTCGGCCTCGGGCTGGGCTGGATCGACGTCGAGATCCTGCGATCGGACGGCTTCAAGGTGGTGACGGGGTCCAGCTACGAGGGGCTGTTCGAGATGCTGGTGAACCACCGGTTCGACGCGTTCCCGCGGGCGGCGGTGGAGGTGCTCGACGAGTACGATCGGCGGAAGCCCGAGCTTCACGACCTCCAGATCGAGGAGGGACTCATCCTGTACTATCCACTCCCGATGTATTTCTGGTTCGCCCGCACCCCCGAGGGACGCCGGCTGGCGGAGCGGGCGGAGGCCGGCATGAGGATGATGCTGGCCGACGGGAGCTACGACGCCATCTTCGACCTCTACCAGCGGCGCAAGATCGTCCGCCTCCGTCTGAAGCAGCGCCAGGTGCTGCGGATCGACAATCCCTTCCTCGGCCCGGAGACGCCGTGGGCGGACAAGCGGCTGTGGTTCGATCCGCGGACCTACCGCTGAGGCCGTGTCGGCCGAGCGCGTCATGACCACCCGCCATCCCTCCATCACGTCGCTGGTGGTCGTGGTCCTGGTCTCGGTGGCCACCCTGCTCATGGCCACGCTGGGGCTCGTGAACTACGTCTCGCACCGCGAGAGCGACCGGAGGGCCCTGCGCCACGACCTCGTGGTCCAGGCCGACCAGCTCGCGGTCGGGTTGACCCTGCCCGTCTGGAACATCGACCGCGCGCAGATCGACCGCGTCCTGGAGGCGCTGGCCCCGCATCCGTCCATCGCGGCCGTCCGCGTCGACGCCGCCGCCAAGACCCAGGCCTGGACCCGGGACGACGCCTGGCGGATGGTGCGCTCCGACGGCCGGTTCCCGACGGAGGGCCTGCTCGAAGAGAGGCGAGCCATCACGTTCGGGGGAGAGACCATCGGCTCCGTTGCCCTCCATGCCACGCCCCGGTTCCTCGAGGAGGACCTCCGAGCGTTCCGGCGGACGATCGTCGGCAGCATCCTGGTCGTGGACGTCCTCCTCGTCGTCTCGATCTACCTCCTCCTCCGTCGCGCCGTGCTCAAGCCCCTCATGGACATCGAGCGGTATGCCCTGGCCGTGAAGTCGGGCGGCGTCGGCGCGGTGGGGACCATCCCGCAGTCGAAGGCGTTCGCGCGGGAGCTGGAGAACCTTCGCTCCTCCATCGAGGCCATGGTCAGCCTCCTCGATCGCCGTTACGCGGACGTGCGAGTGTCGGAGCGGCGCTACCGGGACATCGTGGACTTCTCCCCGCTCGGCCTGTACCAGTCGCGGCCGGACGGGACCCTCATCATGATCAACCACGCCGGCGCGCACATCCTCGGCTGCCGCGACGTGGAGGAGGCCCTCACCCTCAACGCCCGCGACATCTACGCGGACCCGGAGGAACGCGCGCGGCTGATCGCCCGCTACGTCGGGGTGGGACAGGGGCAGAGGATAGAGGTCCGGCTCAAGCGTCGCGACGGGTCCGTCTTCTGGGGCGAGATGTCCGCCCACGCCGTCAAGGACGAGGCCGGCCAGCCGATCTACTTCGAGAGCTTCGTGCAGGACATCACCACCCGCAAGGCGGCGGAAGACGCCACGCGGACGTCGGAAGAGCGCTACCGGCTGCTGTTCGACGGCAACCCGGTACCCATGGTCGTGTACGACCTGGAGACCCTCGAGTTCCTGGCCGCGAACCTGGCCGCCATCGCGCAGTACGGCTACTCGCGCGAGGAGCTCTTCGCCCTCCGCATGCCGGCGCTGGCCGTGCCCGACGATCCCTACCTCGCGGACTTCCTGGCCACGCGCTTCAATCCCCGCCCGCAGGTCGTGCACGTCGGGCGGCGGCCACAGCGCCGGAAGGACGGGACGGTCCTCGAAGTCGACATGACGAGCCTCTCCATCGTCCTGGAGGGGCGCCCGGCACGCCTGCTGCTGTGCCGCGACATGACGGTGGAGGCGCTGGCCCAGGCCCAGCAGCAGCGGCTCCAGGAATCGCTGCGGCGGACCCAGAGCATGGCCGCCATGGGAGCGCTGGTGGCGGGCGTGGCCCACGAGGTGCGCAACCCGCTCTTCAGCATCTCCGCCACCGTGGACGCGCTGGAGACCGACCTCCACGACCGCCCGGACTTCGCCGAGCTGGCCGGGATCCTGCGCTCCCAGGTCGCCCGCCTGACCCACCTCATGCGCGAGCTGCTCGACTACGGGCGGCCCGCCGAGCTCAGCCTGGCCAGCGTCCAGCCGGGCGAACCGCTGCGCGGGGCCCTGCGGGCCTGCGCGGCGCTGGCCCGCGCGAAGGGAGTGGAGCTGACCGCGCAGGTGGCCCCCGGCCTGCCCGCCGTCTGCCTCGATACCGGCCGCATGGAGCAGGTCCTCGAGAACCTCATCGCCAACGCCGTCCAGCACGCGCCGCCCGGGAGCTCGGTCCGGCTGGCTGTCCACCCGAGCGACGGTGGGGACGGTCCCGCCGTCGCGTTCCAGGTCGAGGACGAAGGGCCGGGCATCTCGGAGCAGGACATTCCCCGGCTGTTCGAGCCGTTCTTCAGCCGCCGGCAGGGGGGCACCGGCCTCGGCCTGCCCATCGTGCAGCGGATCGTGGAGGCGCACGGCGGGGTGGTGACCGTGTCGAACGGGCCGCACGGAGGAGCGGTCGTCACCGTCACCATGCCCGTCGCCCGGCCCGAGGGTGCCGCCTCCGGATCCCTCGGTCTATGACACGACCACCCCTTGCAAGGTTTGCGCGCCTGCGGCATATTGGGGGCCGACATCCGGAGCGGCCCGCGAGAGCGGGCCCGGCAACCTGGGGGGACATCCCAAGGTGCCGGTCCTTCCCGACGTAGTGGGAGGGAGATGTGGCCTCGAGCAAGGGGCAACCAAGTGTCCGGCGCGGCGGTCCCGCGCTCTCCGGGTGTGTTCGAGAGGTTTGAACATGCCCGTCGACGACCCCGACCATCACCTCTGGCGGAATGGACGGCTGTGGTGGATCGCGTTCACGGTTCACCTGCCCAACTGGCAGAAGGAGCGCGTCCGGCTCTCGCTCGGCACCGCCGACCTCGCGGAGGCACGCCGGCGCCGCGACGACCTGCTCCGCCGCTACCCGGAGGAGCGCGGGTGCCTTCTCTCGCTCCGTAGCGGCACGCGGGCCCGTGGCGCCCGTGCCCGCCGCGCCGCCGCGTCGGCGGCTTCACCGATCGCCCCCGCCGCCGCCATACGTCCGTCCGTGGCCGCCTGAGCGCGGTCCTGGCACCGCCCGCGTGCCCGCCGCCGGCCTCACGGCGCCGGTGAGGGTGGGGACGGCGACGGAGGCGGCGACGGAGGCGGCGACGGCGTGGTCGCCGGGGGCGCGGACACCTCCGGAGAGGCCGGCGGCCGTGGCGTCGTGGTGGTCGGCGCCGGTGCGGAGGGCCGCGGCGCGGCGGGCGGCGCCGAGGCCGGCATCGGCGTGGCCGGCACCGGAGAAATGACGGTGAGCGGCGCGGGTCCCTTGCCGAGCGACGCACCCGGCGGCGGCGAGCCCGGCGCGGTCCCCGGCGCGCCGGCCGGCCCGGGAGCCGCCCTGGGCGTGATGTATCCGAGCGACTGCGCGGCGGTGAGGATCTCCATCGCGGCCGGGCCGGAGACGCGCGCCCCCAGGCCGCCGCGCGGCACCACGACGGCGACCACCACGCGGTGCGGGTTCACGGCGGCGCAGGACTCCAGGTGCTCGTCCTCCGCGATGCCCAAAAACCACGAGTTCGGCGCCCCCCACTCGTTGTAGGGCACCCCGAAGACCACCTCGTCCTTCGTGCCGATCGCGTCCGCGGTTCCCGTCTTCCCGTAGAGGCGCACGCCGGCCGGCTTCTCGAGCCCCCGCGCCGTGCCCGCGAGGACGACCTGCTCCATCGCCGAGAGTATCGGCACGGCCAGGTTCGGCTCGGCGAGGATCTTCCGCTCCTCGCAGGGCGCGCCCAGCTCCATGCCCGGACCGCACTTGCGGTAGATGCCGCCGTCGGCCACGGTGCCGCCCACGCGCGAGAGCTGCGAGACGCTCACCAGCGCCGCGTTCTGGCCGAAGGCCGTCTCCGCCAGCTCGCGGCTCCCCGCCTTGCCGGGCTTGATGCTCTTGCCGTTCCAGCCGATCTCCACGCCGTCGGCCACGAGTTTCGTGAAGGCATCGGGGCCGAGCGCGAGGCCGAGCTGCCCGAAGTAGACGTTGCAGCTCAGGGCCAGGCCCTTGATGTAGTCGATGTTGCCGTGAACGGGGTCGTCGGGGTGGTCGTGGATCGCCTTGTACCACCCCGGACGCATGAAGAACGGCCCCTGCGCGTCGCGCTGCAGGCACCCGAAGACGGGGCCCGTCCGGGCCACGCGGGTGGGCGCGGAGCCGAGCAGCCCCGCCCGCGCCGCGGCCAGGGAGGTGACGACCTTGGCCACCGACCCCGCCTGGAAGATGCCGTACACGCCCGTCTTGTCGCGCCAGGGGCCGTAGACGCCGGTGAACTTCTTGTCCTTGACCGGGAAGTCGGGATCGGTGAGGCGCCGCATGAACTTCTCGCTGCCGGGATCGAAGTCCGGCCACTGCGCGCGCGCGAGGACCTGGCCGGTCTCGGCGTCGAGGACGACGGCCGCCGCCGCCTTCCCCTTCTTGGCCGCCTCCTTGAGGATGGCGGAGGTCTGCTGCTGCAGCTTGGCGTCGATGGTGATGCGGGCGGTGCGCGAAGCGACGTCGTCGGACACCTTCTTGAGCGTGTTCTCGTCCGCGCGCATCAGGGGCAGCAGGGGACGGAAGTCCGGAGAGGTCAGGGGGAGGAGGCGGATGGTGTCTCCGTCCGCCATCTTGGTGGCCTTCTCACGGTCCTCCGGCGTCTCCTCGCGCGTCTTGACCACGAAGAGGAACCGCTCGCCCCCGTCGGGCTTGTCCGCCATCCACACCGCCGGGCCGTCGTCCAGGTCCGGGTACCCGCGCAGCTTGCCGTCGAGCTGCCGCTCGATCATCCACTCCGGCCGCAGCACGATCGATCCGGAGGGGCCGAGCAGGGTGCCCATCGCGTCGCCGAGCGGGTACCGCCGCTCGCCGGTGTCGGGGTCGGTGGCGGCGATCTTCTCGCCGTTGCGGTCCAGGATCTCGCCCCGCTTCATGCGGCCCGCGATCATCTCCAGCCGCGGGTCGTGCAGGTTGACCACGCGATCGTAGGGGTCGCCGGCCTGCGCGGCCAGGAGCGTGACGCAGCCGCGGACGGTGGTGGCCGGCCCCCACACGACCGCCTCCATCAGGATCACGACCACCCCGCCGGCCAGGAGGGCGAGCTCGGCGGCCAGCGTGCTCATCGTGCCCTTCCGCACCTCGTCCAGCTCCGTCGTCGTCTCGCGCGCGTGCCCGCTCTCGGCCAGGCGGGCGATCATGGCCGCGGTGAGCATGAAGATGATCATTCCCGTCTTGCCCCACGACAGGTAGGGCACGACGACGCCGGTCAGGGGCAGCACTCCCGTCGTGCCCGCGAAGATCACGAACCATTGCGCGATGAGGAATATCGAGAGCCCCCCCGCCAGCAGCATCCGCTCCGGCGTGCGGTTCCAGGCCGCGATCCAGAGGCCCTGGCCGGCGATGCCGGAGAGGAGGACGAGGTACACGATCATGCCGGCCGCGCCCATCTCCTCCGCGAGGTGCGCCTGCACGAGGTCGGTGTGGCCGGCGGGAAGGGCGGTGGCGGGGGCGGCCCCCAGTCCGCGCCCGCCGAAGCCGCCGGCGGCGATGGCCCAGCGCGCCCGCGCGGTCTGGTCGCCGAAGGGGATCGCGTTGTACCAGGGGTCGAGCCACATCTGGAGGCGCAGGGTCACCTTCGGCGACTGGGTGATGGCGGGCACGTGGGCGGCCACGGCCACGCCCCCCGCCACGATGGCGAGGGCCAGCAGCACCCATCCGCCCGCGCGCGTCACGATGTAGAACATGGCCAGGAAGAGCGCGGAGAGGATCAGCGTCGCCCCCAGGTCCTTGACCATCACGAAGGCGCCGAAGAGCACGACCAGCATCAGCACGGCCGGGATCAGGATCTTCTTGCGCGGGAAGTCGAGGCCCAGGATGCGGTCGCGCTGGAAGCGCAGCTGGGAGGCCCGCTTGCCGAAGTAGAGGGCGAGGTAGACCACGAACACGATCTTCACGATCTCGAGCGGCTGCACGGGCCCGAGGTTGATGAGGGTGTCGGGGGCGGCTTCCGTGCCCTTGCCGAACAGGCGCAGGGCGACGAAGGTGGCCAGCATCAGGATGGGAAGGGCCATCTCCAGGGGGGCCGTCATCTCGACGGGGTCGCGGGGCAGGACGATGATGATCGCGCCGACGGCGGCCGCGATCAGGATGCCCTGGGCGAAGGCGGGGCCGGGCCAGAACGGGTGGGTCAGGGGGTTGCCGTAGCCCATCTGCAGGGCGAGCCCGATCGCCGCCGCCATCGTCGCCGCCGGCAGCACGAACGGCGAGAAGATGTTCCCCTTGCCGCGCTTGAGGCTGATGAAGCGGGCCAGGGCCAGCGCCCCCACGCCCGCCGCGAACATGAGGTAGCCGGTGCGGGCGGCCGCCTCGACCTCCTCCAGGCTGCGGATGCCGGTGGCGGCGGCCTGGGCCTTGACGGTGGCGGCGTGCACGGCCGCGTGGACGCCGAAGTAGCCGGCCACCGCCACCAGGGCGAACAACAGCATCTCGATGAGGATCGGCACCGGGGATCTTCCTTAATCGATGAGGACGAGCGGGGAGCGCGTCACTTCGGCTTCCGTTTCATCCAGGCCAGGATGTCCTTCGTCCAGACGGACGGCTTGCGCGCCGGGCACAGGCAGCGCACCACCACCACCGTGGAGTTGTCGCGCGTGCCCGCGGCCAGGGCCAGCGCCACCAGCTCCTCGGCCAGCGCGTCGGGGGCGGTGGACTGCCGGCGGGCGTCCCGGAGGCGCGCGAAGAGGCCGGCCGGCTCCAGGACGCCGTGAACGCCGTCGCTGCACAGCACGAGGAGGTCACCCTCCTCGAGGGTCACCTCGCAGTTGTCGATCCAGTCCTCGCCGGTCCGGGTCTGTCCGCCGAGGTCCCGCGTCACCTGGTTCTGGCCCCCCATCTCCCTGGCGCCCCGGTCCGTGATGCCGAGCTGCTCCTGGGTGTGGGCGGCCACGGTGTGGTCGCGGGTGAGCTGCTCCGCTCCGGCGGCGCCGGCCAGGTAGACCCGCGTGTCCCCGACGTGGGCCACGCGCGCCTTGTCCCCGGTCACGCGCACGGCGGAGGCCACGCAGCCCATGCCCTTCGTCTGGTTCTTCTTCCTGGCCGCGCGGTGGATCTTCTCGTTGGCGTCGAGGAACGCGCGCAGCAGGTCGCGCTCCCCGAGGAGCGCCTCCCGGGCCAGGGCCGCCGCCTCCGCGCCCGCCTGCTGCCCGCCCATGCCGTCGATGACGGCGAAGAGGCCGACGTCGGGACGGCACACGTAGGTGTCCTCGTTGCGCTCGCGCGGGCCGCGCGCGCTGCGGGCGGCCGCGACGAGGCCCGGTCCCGCGAGCGCCCCCGTCCGCTCGGACTCCGCCTCGCGCTGAGCCGTCGTCACGCGCCGCCGAGTCGCTCCACGGTGAGCTTCATCTCGCCGTTGGACAGGGAGATCTCGGCCGGGAAGGCGTCGATCGAGATCTGGCCGCCGGCCTGCACGAGCCGGCCCTTCACCTCGACCGGGTTCGCGTCGGAGATGCGGCCGATGAGGGCGCCGTCCTCCGAGGCCTCGATCCAGAGCTGCCGCTTGTTGATCTTGCTGTTGGCTCCCTCGAGGGCGACGAAGCCGGGGGCGGTCGCCCCGTGCGGCCGGCCCAGCACCACGCGGCTCCCCGCGCGGATGGTGGCCTCGCCCCCCGTCCAGAGGACCTTGAGCCTCTCCTCGGCGGCGGGGTTGACGTAGGCGCCGACGAAGCTCTCGGGCACGCGCTGCGTGAGGTCGGTGAGCAGCTTCGCCACCGGCCCCCCGATGCGCACCGTCATCTCGGAGGGGTCGATCGGAGAAGCGCGGTCCACCTCCCCGAAGTCCACCTTGATGACGGCGTTCCCGGGGCGCACGGTGCCGCCCTCGTCGCGGAGCAGGCGCACGGTCAGGCCGCCCACCATCTCCGCCTTGAGCTTCTTGAGGTGCTTCTCCACGACCTCGCCCAGGTCGCGCAGCAGGGTGCTCTCGAGCTTCTTGATGCGCTCCCAGTCCGCGAGGTCGAGGAACACCCTGTACTCGTTCCACACGAGCGGTTTCCCGTTGGCGGTCTGGTGCGGGCATTGGCCCATCACCGCCTTGACCGCCTTGGCCACCAGGAAGGGGTCGACCACCACCTTCTCCGTGCGCTTCCAGGGATTGAGGCCGCCGTGCACGGCGGCCCAGTCGACCAGGAACGTCTCGGGGTCGTTCTCGTCGCGGCTCAGGCCAGGCACAGCGGGCTACGCCTCCTCGAGGTGGACGCTCAGCACCGTCTTCGCCCCATCCGTGAACTCGATGACGTCGCCCGGGTGCACGGGAACGCGGCCGGAGGCGGAGAGCGCCGGCCGCAGGCGCTGGGCGTCCGGGCGGACGACGATGAGGGCCTCGCCCTGGTCCAGCGCTTCGATCTCGAAGTGGCCGCTCACGCGATGGAGGCGGGCGGCGCGGCGGCTGATCGCCTTCTCCGCCTCCGACACCACGACGTCGTTGGCGACCTGCTTGTCGTCGCCGTGCCACGGGCCGCGGCCGACCAGGAAGAGGCGCTTCTCGCCGGGCAGGCCGACCTCCTGGCCCGCGCGGTCGCCGCCGTCGATGCGCAGGTGGTAGGTCCGGGGAGCCGCCTCCTTGGCCGTGACCTGCGTGCGCTTGCCCGCCTTGACGAAGTAGCGGCGCACGGGCATCCGGTCCTCGCGGGCGCGCACGAGCTTGTTGCGGAGGCCGGCCTCCACCTCGCGATCGAAGGCGGGATCGCTCACGAATCGCTCGATGACCTGAACGCTGCCCTCGCCGACGGTGATGTGCACCTCGACCTCGGGGGGAAGGACTTCGACTCCACGGTCGGCATGCCGCTTGAGCTTGGCGATCCCGTCGACCACCCGGCGCCGGAGGTCGGGATGCCCGAGCTCGCCGTCCATGACGCCGCCCAGGAGAGATTTCAAGCTCACGTGATCGTGCTCCGTCGTTATCGATGAGATCGGGACGCGGCCGATCCAGCCCCTCCAAAAAGCCTAGCCCAGGAGCGCGGCCCTTTGGGGCCCCGCCCGCGCGATTGCGCGCGGGACGGCGCGGCCCGCGGGTAAGATGCGGCACCGACATGCGCTCGTCCCTCCTCGTCTGGATGGCCGTGCTGCTCGGGGCCCTGGGTCCGCCGGACGCACCCTTGCGCGAGGGCGAGGGCGTGCTCGGCGAGTGGGTCGCTTCCGGCGGCCGGAAGCGGACCTACGTCCTGCACGTGCCGCCCTCCTACGACGGCTCGCGGCCGTTCCCGCTCGTGGTCGCCTTCCACGGCGCCCGCGGCATGCACGCGTTCGCGGAGAACGTGGGCCTCGACGCCGCCGCCGACCGCCACGGCTACGTCGTCGCCTCGCCGGACGGCAGCAATGGCGGCGGCTTTGCCCTCGGCTGTCGCGGGTGCACGGTGGCCGACCGCGCGGGCGTGGACGACGTCCGGTTCTTCCGCACCCTGGTGGCCCAGATCTCGCGCGGCCTCGCCATCGACCGGCACCGCGTCTTCGCCACCGGCTTCTCGGACGGCGGCTCGTTCAGCTACCGGCTGGCCTGCGAGCGGCCGGGCGATCTGGCCGCGGTGGCCGTGGTGTCGGGCACCCTCTTCTGCCAGCCGGGCCGCGCGGTCCCGGTCCTCGCCATCCACGGCACCGACGACCCCGTCATCCCCTTCGAGCAGGGGCTCTCCGCCGTGCGGGCCTGGGCCACCGCCGCCGGCTGCAACGACTCGCCGCGGTCCGTACCGGTGCCGGCGCACGGCTCGGACCGCACGGCGGTGACCCGCCTGGAGTTCCAGGTCTGCGGGACCGAGGTGCGTTTCCTCCAGATCCAGGGCGGGGGGCACAGCTGGCCGGGGGCTCCCATGAAGTACCCGGCCTGGACGGGACGACAGAGCGCGCAGATCGACGCCAGCGACGCGATCCTCGAGTTCTTCGACAAGCGGAAGTAGCGGAAGGCACCCTCCGCCCGGCCATCCCCAAAAAGGAAAGCCCACGGCCGGACCCTCGCGAGGGGCGACCGTGGGCGGATGAATGTGAGGGATGAAGCCCGTTACCGGGACTGGTTCTCCTGCTGGTGCTTCTCGCGCATGTCCTTGCGCAGCGCCTCGCGCTCCGCCGGGCTGAGCGTGCCGTCGCCGTCGGTGTCGTACTTCTTCAGGATCTCGGCGCGCCTGGCCTCGTGCTGGGCGCGGATCGCCTCCCGCTCCTCGGGGTCGATGGTGCCGTTGTGGTTCGTGTCGAACTTCGCGAGGAACTTCGCGTGCGCCTGCTCACGGCGGGCCTGGAACTCCTTCCGGGCCGCCTCCTTCTCCTCCGGATCGAGCACGCCGTTGTGGTTGGCGTCGTACTTCTCGAGCAGCTTCGCCTCGCGCTCCTTGCGATGGGCCTCGAAGTCGGCCTTCATCGCCGCCTTCTCCTCGGGATCGAGGACGCCGTCGTGGTTCGCGTCGTACTTCTCGAGAAGCTGCGCGTGGCTGGGTCCTCGGCCATGGCGATGGTGGCCGCCCAGTCCCGTGTCGTCGCCCTGATCGGCGCGGGCGATCGAGACGCCCGCGGCCGCGGTCACGAGCACGAGGGCTGCGATCGTCTTGTTCATGACTGACTCCTCCCTGGAGCGGCCGTCCTGGGCCGCGCTTTCATGGAATTGGACCGGGAGGGGGGAGGGAGGTTGGCTCTCCGGGCCCGGAATGACCAGTTTTTACAAGGAGTTGACGAGATGCGCCGGCGGTCAGGGTGCCGGCGGGCTGATCCAGCGGGGCTCCTCGTCGGGTCCCGGGCGTCCCACCAGCAGCTCGTGCGGCCGGAACGTGGCCTTGTAGCGCATGGAGGGACAGCCCAGCACGCGGTACCCGAGATAGACGTGCGGGATGCCGCGCTGGCGCGCCAGCGCGACGCAGGCCATGACGTTCGCGACCCCGGGCGAGAGGCGCGCGATGGCGGGGTCGTAGAAGAAGTAGATCGCGCTCCAGGCCCGCGGGGTGACGTCGCACAGGCCGAGGGCGACCAGCCGGCCGCGGTCCCACACGCTCAGCTCGCGGACCGCCGGGTGGGGATAGGCGAACTGCAGCCAGTACTCGTCCGCGCGCAGCTCGGAGGCGGGCCACCCCCGGCGCTCCTCGCGGGCGGCATGCCAGCGCGCATACAGCTCCAGGCGCTCGTCGTCGATCCGCGGCGTCCCCAGGCGCATCTCGAACCGTCGCGCGCGCGCGGCCGCGCGCTTCTGGCTGGCCGTGGGCGCGAACGACGCGACGGGAATGCGCAGCGACACGCACTCCAGGCATCCGGCGCAGGCGGGGCGGAAGTAGAAGGGCCCGAGGCGCCGCCACCCGCGGACGAGGAGGCCCTCCAGCTCCTCCGCGCCCACTTCTCTCATCACGCGGTACTCGAGGGCCGCGCGCTCCGCGGGCAGGTAGTCGCAGGCGCGCGGGTCCTCGACGTAGTGCTCGACCAGGTCGCCCACGGGCCGAGCATACGACGGAGTACACTTGCCCCCATGGCGCAGATGAGACGAGTGGGAGCGGGCGTGGCGCTGCTGGCGCTCGTGGTCGGCCTCGTCGCCGTGGCCATGGTGCTGCTCGCGGGCCCGGGCAGCCGCATGGGCTGGTGGACGTTCCGGACGGGGCTCCTCAAGCTCCTGGCCTGGGCCGCCTACGGCGGCATCGCGGCGATGGTGCTGGCGCTGGCCGCGCTCGTCATGGGCGGACGCCGCGCCCTGGCCGCCCTGGCCCTGGTGGCCGGCCTGGCCGCGTTCCTGCCCCCGTTCCTCTTCCGGCGCACCGCGCAGTCCGTGCCCGCCATCCACGACATCAGCACCGACACCGACAACCCGCCCGCGTTCGTGGCCGTGCTCGACAAGCGTGCGGGCGCGAGCAACCCCGCGGAGTACGGCGGACCGCCCATTGCCTCCCAGCAGCACCAGGCCTATCCGGACATCCGGCCGGCCACGCTCCCGGATCCTCCCGCGCGCGCCTTCGAGCGCGCTCTGGAGGCGGCCCGGGGGCAGGGCTGGGAGATCGTGGCCGCGGTGCCCGCGGAGGGACGGATCGAGGCCACCGACACCACGCGCTGGTTCGGCTTCAAGGACGACGTCGTCGTGCGCGTCAAGCCGGAGGGCGCGGGCAGCCGGGTCGACGTGCGCTCCCTCAGCCGCGTCGGAAGGAGCGACGTGGGCAAGAACGCCAGCCGCATCCGCGCCTACCTGCAAGCCCTGGGGAGCTGATCGTCGCGTCCGGCCCCTTGCGCGCGCTCTTCCTCGGCTTCGGCAACGTCGGACGCGCGGTGGCGGAGATCCTGGCACACCGCGAGCGCTATCCCGGCCTCACCGGGGCCGACATCACCGTCGTCGGGATCGTGACCGGCAGCCACGGGGCCAAGATCGATCCCGACGGGATCGACCTGGCCCAGGCGCTGTCGGAATTCCACAGTAGCGGCGGCTTCCCGCCCGCGCTCCGCGCGGGCGGGGACATCGGCTACGACGCGGTCGTCGAGATGACGCCGCTCGATCGGCGCCGCCGCGGGGAGCCCGCCATCACCCACGTGCGGGAGGCGCTCGCCCGCGGCCGGCACGCCGTGAGCGCGAACAAGGGGCCGCTGGCCTGGGCCTTCCGCGACCTCTCGCGCCTGGCCCGCGACCGCGGCCTGCGGTTCCTCTACGAGACGGCGGTGATGGACGGCGTGCCCGTCTTCAACCTCGTCCGGCACGGACTGCGCGGGGCGACCGTCCATCGGGTGGAGGGGATCCTGAACTCGACGACCAACGCGATCCTGAGCGCGCTCGAGCGGGGCGAATCGTTCGAGGAGGCCCTGGCGCGCGCGCAGAGGGACGGGGTCGCGGAGGCGGACCCGGGCGACGACCTCGAGGGCTGGGATGCCGCGGTCAAGGTCTCCGCCCTCGCGAACGTGCTCATGGACGGCGACCTGCCGCCGGAATCGGTCGCGCGCGAAGGGATCGTGGGCGTCGATGCCGCCCGCGTGCGGGAAACCATGGCGCGCGGGGCCAGGCTGAAGCTGGTCGGCGAGGCCTGGCGCGATGCAGACGCGGTGCAGGGCCGCGTGGTGTTGCGCGAGGTCCCGATGACCGACCCGTTCGCCCTCGTCGAGGACACGAGCAACATCCTGCGCCTCGTGACCGACCTCGCCGGAAGGATCGTGATCACGGAGGAGCGCCCGGACATCCGGGTGACCGCCTACGGCGTGATCAGCGACCTGCTCACCCTGATCGCGGACGCTCCTCAACGTCCGATGTAGGTCTGCCGGCGCGAGACGAACTCGTCCCAGTAGATCGTGCCCGTGGCCCCGGACTTGATGCTGAGCGCGCCCAGGCGAGCGAAGTCCACCGCGCTCGCGCTGTTGTCGAGCCCGGTCAGATCGGCCACGCGGATGCTGTCGATCCACATGCCCAGGCGGCCGTCGTTCGCGCCGGGACCGCGGGAGCGCCGCCAGTCGACTTCCACGAAGTGGGGCGCGTTGCTGACGGCGATGAACCCCGTCTCCGCCTGGGTGTCGTCGTCGAGCCGCACGCGTGTCATCAGGCTGAAGACTCCGCCCTGCCGCTTGAGCACCACCGCGGCCAGGCGGCGGGTGGGCGACTCCTCGAAGGCCACGAAGATGCGGATGCGGAAGTGGCTCGCGGACTCGCCGGGGTTGAAGCCGTTGGGGTCGAAATGGAACCGTGCCCGGTAGTGGCTCTCGTCGGCGGGCGAGTCGTCCTCCACGTACAGCGAGCTCGTGTCGTTCACGACGCCGCGCAGGCCGAGCGCGGTGCCGTCCAGGGCCGCGCTCGCGTTCACGCTCAGGTTCCCGCCGTCGGTGGCGCTGGCCGACCAGGCGGCCAGGTTTCCGCCCTCGAAACCGTCGGCCAGGATCAGGTCCGTCCCCGTGTAACGCTCGTACGACCCGATGTCGCAGGCGGGGGTGCCCGTGCCGCCGTCGAGGGGCCGCGCCGCGCCCCGGCCATCCGAAGCGAGGGGTGTGCCGTCGTAGTCCGTGCAGGCGGGATCGGCGGCGTCGATGGCGGGGCTGAGGGCGAGCAGGGCATGGGTGGCGGTGGGGCCGCCGTTGTCGGCCAGCGGTCCCAGCAGCGGATCGGCACCCGTGATGTCCCCGGGATCCGCGAACCCGCAGCCGGTGCCGCTGTCCAGGTTGTAGCCCCAGGATTCCATCGCGCCCAGGCAGTTGCCGCCGGCGTTGTTGGCCAGGATGGTGCCGGCAAGGAGGGTGTAGGAGGCGGGGCTTCCACCCGTCGCGTCGATGCCCCCGCCTCCCGTCCCGGCGGTGTTGCCCGCGATCGTGGAGTGGCGCAGGTTCACGGTGCCGCCGGAGAAGTTGTTCCACACTCCTCCGCCGGCGGTGGCCGCGCTGTTGCCGCTGATCGTGACGTTGACGAGCGTGGTGATGTTTCCGATGTTCTGCAGCCCGCCCCCGCCGGAGTACACGGCGCTGTTGCCGCTGATCGTGCTGTTCCGGATGGTCAGGAAGCCGCCGCTGGCCGCGATGCCTCCGCCGCCGTAGAAGAGGTAGGCGGCGGGAACGAGCGATTGGTTGTTGCTGACCGTGCTGTCTTCCACCACGGCCGTGCCGCCGTTTTGCGAGAGGCCGCCTCCCGCCCAGGCCGCCACGTTGCCGTCGATCAGGCTGTGGCGGACGGTCAGGACGCCGGCGGATGCGATGCCACCACCGCCGCTGTTGGTCTCGGTGTTCTGCGTGATCGAGCAGTCGTCGACGGTGAGGGTGGCGCCGGAATAGCTCTGTATCCCTCCGCCGCCGGAGTTGGTGGACGTGCTCTGCGTGACCTCGCAGTGCGCGAGATGGAGCACCGCGGCATTGAAGATCGCGCCACCGTCCCGTGCGTTGCCGTCGCGGAGGGTGAGCCCCTGGATGGTCACCTCGAACGTGCCGGCCGTCACCTCGAAGATGCGGTCGAGACCGGCGGCGTCCACGATCGTCAACCCGGGTCCGGCGCCGTTGATGGTCAGGGCGTCCGTGATCTCGAGGTCGCCGGTCGTGACCGACGCGTCGAACATGGGCGTGGGCGGGATGGTGAGGGCGAACTCGCCCTCCGGCAGGGTGATGACGTCGGGGCCGGCGGTGGCGTTGGCTTCCGTGACCGCCGCCCGCAGCGTGCACGTGCCCGCCGCGGTTCGGCAGACGCCGTCCAGCTTGTTGTCGACCCCGTCGAAGGTGCTGTCGACGATGAACCCGGCACCCGAGACCGCGTGCACCGGGGCTTCCCCGCCCCAGGCCCCGCCCGCGAGCAGGATCCCGGCGATCCACGAGCGGCGACGGAACCGACTGGGCATGCGCTCTCCTCTGGGCGACGGCTCGCCCGCATTCGCCTGCCATAGAGACGATGCCCGGGAGCCGATCCCCTCAGGTCCCCCCGCCGGCGCGGGTATATTCGTGTCCTCCATGGCTCCGTCGAGGTGGCGGTCCGTCGCGTGGTCGGGCGCCGTCCTGGTCGCTTCGATCGCGGGCGCCGGCACCGGGACCCGGGTGCCTTTCGAGGACGCAACACGCCTGGCCGGGCTCGACTTCGCCTATCAGACCGGCGCGGACGGCGCGCTCCATCTGCCGGAGATCATGGGCGGGGGCGCCGCCCTCTTCGACTTCGACAACGACGGTGAGCTGGACCTGTACCTCGTGCAGGGCGGGCGCTTCGGCCCCGGCGGCGCGCCGCGAGGCGGGACCGATCACGATCGCCTGTGGCTCAACCGCCCGGCGGTCGAGGCCGGCGGCCGGCGCCGGGTGCGGTTCGTCGACGTGAGCGCGGACGTCGGCCTGACCGCGGCCGGATATGGGATGGGCGTGACCACCGGCGATTACGACAACGACGGCTGGACGGACGTCTTCGTCACCGGTTACGGGAGCGCCCGCCTGCTGCGCAACCGCGAAGGCCGTCGCCTGGAGGACGTCACTGCCGCCGCCGGCGTCGCCGAGGCCGGCTGGAGCGTGAGCGCCACTTTCGTGGACTTCGACGGCGACGGGGGGCTGGACCTCTTCGTCCCACGCTACGTGGACTACGCGCCCGTCCGCTGCCGCCTGCCCAGCTCCCGCCCGGACTATTGCGGTCCGCGGAGCTTCACGCCCGAGCCGGACCGCCTGTTCCGCAATCGCGGCGACGGGACGTTCGAGGACGTGACGGCCCGGCGCCTCGAGCCTCACCGGCCGGGGGCGGGGCTGGGCGTGGTGGCCGCCGACCTCGACGACGACGGCCTGGTCGACCTCTACGTCGCCAATGACGGCTCCGACAACCACCTCTGGCTCAACCAGGGCGGCCGGGCCTTCCGTGAGGACGGCCTGATGGCGGGGGTCGGGCTCAGCCGCACCGGCCAGGCCCTGGCCGGGATGGGTGTCGACGCCGGAGACGTCGACGGCGACCTCCGCCTCGACCTGTTCGTCACGAACCTCACCGGCGAGACCAACAGCCTCTACCTCAACCAGGGCGGCGGCGTGTTCGAGGACGCGACGCTCGGGAGCGGGCTCGGGCCCGCGAGCCTCGCCCTCACCGGGTTCGGGACGCGTCTTCTCGACTACGACAACGACGGCTGGCTCGACGTGGTCGTCGTCGACGGAGCCGTCCACCTGACCGATCCGGTCCCGGGCGCGGCGGTGTCCTCTCCCCTCGCGCAACCCAAGCTGCTGTTCCGGAACCTTGGTCACGGCCGGTTCGCCGATCGGACGCGCGAGGCGGGGGAGCCGTTCACGCGGCCCGAGGTCAGCCGAGGCCTGGCCGCCGGGGACGTCGACGGGGACGGCGACGTGGACCTCGTCGTCGTCAACGAGATGGGGCCCGCGCGCCTCTTGATGAACCGCGTCGGGCAGGACGCCCCCTGGATCGGGTTGCGCCTGGTCACTCGGGACGGGAGGCGCGATGCCCTCGGCGCGCGCGCCGTGCTCCGGCGTCACGGCGCTCCCGACCTCCTGCGGCACGCGCACGCCGACGGGAGCTATGCCTCCGCCGCCGATCCACGAGTCCTGTTCGGCCTCGGAAGCGGTGCCGACGTGACGGGCCTCGAGGTGCGCTGGCCGGACGGCGCGCGAGAGGAGTTCGACGCGCCCGCGCTCCGCCGCTACACGCTGGTGCGCGAAGGGACGGGCCGGACGTCTCCGGCGGGGAGCCGCCGTTGAGCGCGGTGCCGGCGGTGGTGCTGGCGGCGCTGCTCGCTTCTGGCGCCGCGCCCGTGCTCGTGAGCGTGCCCGCGGTGTCGCTCGACGGCCTCGATCCCGCGGTGGCGGCCCCGCTCGCCGAGGCGCGCGCGCGGCTCGATGCGGCGCTGCGGGAAGGACGGCCCGCGGCCGCCCTCTTCGCGGACGCCGGCCGGCGTTACCACGCCTACGACATGCGGGCCCCGGCGGAAGCCTGCTATCTCAACGCGGCCGCCCTCGCCCCGGACGACTTCCGCTCGTGGTACCTCCTCGGCGTGACGCGGCACGAGGGCGGGGACCTCGAGGGGGCGGCCGCCGCCCTCGGCCGCGCCCTGGCCGGGCCCGACCGCTACTACCCGGGGCTGCTCCGCATGGCGGCGGTCCAGCTCGCGCTCGGCCGCCCGGAGGAGGCGGAGCGCTGGCTGGCCCCCGCGCGGGTCCACTCCCCGGACGATCCCGCCCTGCTCGCGCTCGACGGCGAGATCGCGCTGGCCGGAGGCCGGCCCGCGGCCGCGGCGGCCGCTCTGGAGGAGGCGTTGCGCGTGCAGCCGCGGGCGTCGCGGCTGCACTACCTGCTCGGAATGGCCTATCGTGGCCTTTCCCGTCGCGCGGAGGCCCGGGCCGAGCTCGCCCAGGCCGGCGCCGTGGGCGTCGCCGCGCGCGACCCCGTCCTCGACGAGGTGCGCGCGCTCCGTCGCGGCGAGACCGGCGACCTCATCGAGGGGCAGCAGGCCTTCCGAGCCGGCGACCATGCGGCGGCGGCGGCGGCGTTCGCGCGGGCGGTGGAGGCGTCGGGCGGGTCCTCGGTGCCGGCGCTCGTGAACCTGGCCGCGGCGGAGGAGCGGCTGGGCCGGCACGACGCGGCGCTGGCCCGCCTGCAGCAGGCGCGGGCGGTGGATCCCGGACACCCTCTGGTCAACTTCAACCTCGGCCTGCTGCTGGCCCAGGACGGCCGCAGCACGGAGGCGGAGGCGCTGCTGGCGGAGGCGGTGATCCGCTCGCCCCAGGACGCCGAGGTCCGGTTCGAGTGGGGGCTCGTCCTGGTCACGCTCGGTCGTTTCGACGACGCCGATCGCGCGCTCCAGCCGCTCGTCCTCGACGAGGCGCGATGCCGCCGCGTGCGCTCGGCACTCGCGGCGCGTCCACCGTCCGAGGGAGCCGGGCGGGCCGCCCTGGACCGCCGTGCCGCCGGCTGCCAGGCCCGGTAGCGGCCACGCGCGCGCCCCGAGGCTTTCTTGACGGTGCCGTGGGAAAGCCCTACTCTTTTCGCATCCCTTTCAGTCGTTTACCGAGCCGTCGCGGGGGAATCGTGTGGAGCCGGCCGGCCATCGCCGGCGTGGTGAGAGGAGGGCTCATGAGATTCGGTCACCATCCGTTGAGGGGCCTTTGGGTCCCGGCCCTGATGGGCGCGGTGCTGTGTGCGGGACCGTCCTGGTCGGCCGAAGGCCGCGGGCAGACGCCCGTCGCCACGGTCAACGTCTCCTCGGGCGGCGTGACCTTCGCCCCCCGTGCGATCTACGAGCGCCTGGCCCTGAGGGTCACGGGTCCGGGATCGTTCGCCTTGCAGCGGGAGTTCGCTCCCGGCCAGCACGTCGCCATCACGCTGGGTGAGGGCGAGGCCCGCTGGCCCGACGGACAGTACAGCTACGAGCTGCGCGTGGTGCCGCACATCGACGGCGCCGTGCGCGACCGCCTGCGGGCGTCTCGGGAGGCCGACGAGGGAGGCGCGCCGGATGCGGCGGTGCCGACCATCGCCCCCATCGTCCAGTCGGGCGGCTTCCGTGTGCAGAACGGCGCGCTGGTCGTGGGCGGCGAGACCGAGCGCGGGGGGCCCGAGGAGGGCAATCCCGACCAGGTGATCCCGGACGACCTGATCGTTCAAGGCAGCGCCTGCATCGGCCTCGACTGCGTCAACAACGAGAACTTCGGCTTCGACACCCTCCGCCTCAAGGAGAACAACCTCCGCATCAAGTTCGACGACACCAGCACCGCCCCCGGCTTCCCGGCCAACGACTGGCAGCTCACCGCCAACGACTCGGCTTCGGGGGGCCAATCGAAGTTCTCCATCGAGGACATCACGGGCTCCAAGGTTCCGTTCACGGTGACGGCGGGCGCGGCAACCAACTCCATCTTCGTGGACTCCACGGGCCGCCTCGGCCTGCGCACGTCCGTTCCCGTCCTGGACATCCATGTCAACACCAGCAACACGCCCGCCATGAGGCTGGAGCAGAACAATTCCGGCGGGTTCACCGCCCAGACCTGGGACGTCGCGGGGAACGAGGCCAACTTCTTCGTGCGGGACGTGACCGGCGGCTCGCGCCTCCCCCTCCGCATCCGCCCCGGGGCGCCCACCAGCAGCATCGACATCTCGGCCAGCGGCAACGTGGGAGTCGGCACCGCCTCTCCGTCCGCCTCCCTCCACGTCGCGCGCACGGACGGGACCACGCAACTGCTGCTCGCGGAGACCTCGACGACCGCGTCCACGCGCCGGCTGCTGGACATGCAGAACAACGGCGGGATCCGCATGAGGATGTCGGACAACTCCACCTCGACCGCCTGGGCCTTCCAGAACATCGGCACCCAGTTCCTGCTGGACGCCAACGGGGGCGCGAACGAGATGATCCTGACCACCACCGGCGACATGACCATCACGGGCACGCTGACCCAGTTGTCCGACCGCAACGCCAAGACGGACATCGAGCCCGTGGACGGGGACGACGTGCTGGCCCGGGTGGGGGAGATGCCGATCAACACGTGGGTGTACAAGGCGAACAGCCGGGAGCGACACCTCGGCCCCATGGCCCAGGACTTCGCGGCCGCCTTCGGCCTGGGCGCGGACGACCTCCATGTCGCCCCCTCGGATGTGGCCGGAGTGGCCCTCGCCGCCATCCAGGCCCTCGACACCCGCTTGAAGGAACGCGAGGCCGAGATGGCGGCCCTGC
>JBGPBV010000008.1:0-82483 GCA_041481445.1 Vicinamibacteria bacterium | reverse complement strand
GGCCAGATCTCGTGCCTGGCCGCGCCGACGAACTGCATCAACGGGTATCCGGCGAACGGCCCGACGTTCCTCGATGCGTCCATCGCGGGACCGGTGGGCGGCGCGATCACCAAGCAGGGCTACGCGCGTACGTTCACCGTGACGACCGCAGGCGGCAGCAACCCGCCGGTCGGCGCCGTCGACGTCTTCTGCTACCAGGCCACGCCGGCGGTGGCGGGCAAGACGGGTGTGCGTGGATTCGGTGGCGACGCCAGCGGCGTCATCGGCCAGACCAACAACGGCGCGGCCTGCTGCAACAGCAGCGGCTCGCTGATCACGACGACCTGCCCGGCGCTGAAGTAGACGTCGTTGACCGGGGGCCGTTTGCCCCTTCTTCGCTCCGCCGGCCGGGTCCCGCGGCCGGCGGAGGGGATCCGAACTCGGGAGACGCCGCCATCCCCTGACCCTTGCGGCAGCGGCCGCCAGGGTGGTGAAGGTGAAAGGAGAGGCGCTCTTGAAGACGCAGAGGAAGACGCAGAGGGGTTTCACCCTCATCGAGCTGTTGATCGTGGTGGCGATCATCGGGATCATCGCCGCGATCGCGATACCGAGCCTGCTGCGGGCGCGCGTCTCCGCCAACGAGGCGGGGGCCATCGGCGATACGCGTACGGTCATATCGGCGGAGGCGGCCTACCACGCCGCCAACTCCGGCTACTACGGCAACATCACCTGCCTGAACTCGCCGTCCTCCTGCATCAGCGGCTATCCGGCGAACGGGCCGACGTTCCTCGACGCCGTCGTCGCCGGCAACAACACCGTCCTCAAGCAGGGCTATTCCCGCAGCTTCTTCCAGACCCCGGGCTCGGGGACCCAGGTCCCCGTCGGCGGCCTCGACGCCTACTGCTACCAGGCCACGCCGAGCACGGCCGGGAAGACCGGCGTCCGCGGGTTCGGCGGCGATTCGAGCGGCATCGTCCAGACCAACGGGGGGACGGCCTGCTGCACGCCGTCCGGGATCGATATCACCGTCTGCCAGATCCTGAGGTAGCCGCGTTCGTCCGCCGCCGCGGCGATTCGGCGCCCCGGCGGCGCCGGTTACAATCCGGCTCGTGACCGACGACCAGCCCGCGGAGATGGCCCTGGACATCCAGGGCCTCTCCAAGTCGTACCGCGTAGGGCACCTTCGCCCGCGCCGGCGTCCCGTCCTCCACGACTTGAACCTCGCCGTGCCCCGCGGCGAGGTCTTCGGCTACCTGGGACCCAACGGCTCCGGCAAGACCACCACCTTGAAGGTCCTCATGGGGCTCGTGTTCGCAGATGCGGGGGGGGCGCGCCTCCTGGGCCGGGCGCTGGACGACCCGCGCTGCCGCGAGCGGGTGGGGTACCTTCCCGAGCACCCCTACCTCTACGACTACCTCACGCCGGAGGAGTATCTCGATTACGTGGGCCGGCTCTTCGGCCTCCCGCGCGCGGCGCGCCGCCAGCGCGCGAAGGAGCTCCTCGACCGCGTGGGTCTCACGTCGGCCGCGCGGACGCCGCTGCGCCGCTTCTCGAAGGGGATGCTGCAGCGCATCGGGCTCGCCCAGGCTCTCGTGAACTCGCCCGACCTCGTCTTCCTGGACGAGCCCATGTCGGGGCTCGATCCCATCGGGCGGCGCCTCGTCCGCGAGATCATCCTCGACCTCCGCGCGCAGGGCCGCACCGTGTTCTTCTCCACGCACATCCTGTCGGACGCGGAGACCCTGTGCGACCGCGTGGCCCTCCTGCGCGAGGGCCGCCTGGCCGCGGTGGGCCGCCTGGACGAGATCCTCAAGATCGACGTGTCGCACATGGAGGTCCTGATCTCCGGCCTCGACGAGGACGAGGTCTCGACCCTGGGCGCGGCGGTGGCGCACACCCGCAAGGTGGGCGAGCGGTGCACGCTGCAGGTGCCGGAGGGCGACCTGGGCGCCCTCGTGCGCGCGGTGGAGGCCGCGGGCGGGCGGATACTCTCCGTGCAGCCAGTGCGGCAGTCGCTCGAGGACTTCTTCCTCAAGGAGATGTCGCCGGACCCCGGGGGCCTGTCGTGGGCGGATTGAAGCGGGTCCTCGCCGTGGCCAGCAACACCTTCCGGGAGACCGTGCGCGAGCGAGTCCTCTACAACCTCGTGTTCTTCGCGATCCTCATGACGCTCTCCGGCCTCCTGCTCGGCCAGCTCTCCATCCGCCAGGACGAGAAGATCATCAAGGACCTCGGCCTGGCCGCCATCGACGGTTTCGGCACCCTCATCGCGATCTTCGTGGGGGTGGGCCTCGTGAGCAAGGAGATCGACCGCCGCTCGCTGTTCCCCCTCCTGGCCAAGCCGGTGACGCGCGACGAGTTCCTGCTCGGGAAGTTCGCGGGGCTGGGTTTCACGCTGCTCGTCAACGTGAGCGTGATGGCGGCCGGCCTCTACGCCACGCTGGTGGCCACCGGACGGCGCCCGGACGCGGCCCTCCTCGCCGCCGTCTACACGATCTTCCTCGGCCTCGCCCTCACGGTGGCGCTGGCCCTCCTCTTCTCCGTCTTCACCTCCGCCGCCCTGGCCACCGTGTGCACGGTGAGCCTGGTGGTGGCCGGCCGCTTCTCGGACGTGCTCCAGCACATCCCGGACGTGGCCCCGGGAGCGCCGGGGTGGCTGATCGAGACCGTCTACTACGCGCTGCCGAACTTCCACCTGCTCGACATCAAGGACCACGTCGTCTACGGCGATCCGGTGAGCCTGGGCGCCCTGGGCGCGATCACGGCCTACGCCCTCGTGTACCTCGCGGTCGTGCTCGGCATCGCCCTGGCCGCCTTCCGCCGCCGCGAGTTCGCGTGAGGGCCCACCCGCTCCTCGCGCTGCTCCTGGCCCCCCTCGTGCCCCTGGCGTCGCGCGCGGCCCAGGCCCGGCTCGGATCCGAGACGCGGCCGGACGTGCTCTACGTCTGGTCGGGGCCCCAGGTGCGGCGGCTCTCCGACGGCTTCGCGAACGTCCTGGCCGACATCTACTGGCTGAGGACCGTCCAGTACTTCGGCAGCCAGCGCGCGTTCGCGGTCAAGAGCAACTACGCGCTGCTCCGCCCGCTGATCGACATCACCACCAGCCTCGACCCGCGCATGGAGATCGCCTACCGGTACGGCGCGACCTTCCTGGCCGAGCAGTATCCGGCCGGCGCGGGCGACCCCCGGGCCGCCATCGAGGTCCTGGGCAAGGGCGTGGCCCGGAACCCCGACTCCTGGCGCCTCCGCCAGGAGCTCGCCCTCTTCCACTACTTCTTCCTCCGCGACGCGCGCACGGCGTCCCAGATCCTGCTGGAGGCCGCGCAGCTGCCGGGCGCGCCCCACATCCTGGGGACGCTGGCCGCCGACGTGGAGGCCCGGCGCGGCGACCGCCAGACCGCGCGCACCCTCTGGCGGCGGATCTACGACGAGACGGAGCCGGGCCCCATGAGGGAGAACGCGGCCATCCACCTCGCCCAGCTCGCCGCCCTCGACGGGATCGACGCGATCGGCAAGGCGGCCGAGGCCTTCCGCGCCCAGGCCGGACGCTGGCCGGCCTCCCTCGACGAGCTGCGCCGCGCCCGCCTCGTCCAGGGAGACCTGTCCGACCCGACGCGCGTGCCCTTCGACTACAATCCGGAGACGGGGCAGGCGTCGGTGTCCCGCAAGTCGGATCTGTGGAGAAGCGATCTCGGCAGGTGACCACCATGACCTTTCGCGCGCGCGGCTTCGCCGTCCTGATCGTCCTGGCCACCCTGGCCGGCCACGCGCAGGCGCAGGGCCCGGTCGCTCCCCCCAGCGGGCCGCCGTCCCTCGCCCCCGGCGAGGTCGTGACGCCGTTCGACGCCGTCGGGGTGGACGGCGTCAGCCGTCACGTGGACTTCCCCAAGGGGTCGGAGACGGTCGTGCTGTTCTTCCTCAGCAGCTGCCCCGTCTGCCACAAGATGATGCCGGTGTGGACCGAGTACTACCAGCGCAAGCCGAAGACGCTCTCCGTCGTCGGCGTGATGCTCGACTCGCCGCCGCCCGGCTTCATCGAGACGATGCCCATCGGCTTCCCGGTCGTGCGCAGCCCGGGGCCGGAGCTCACCAAGGCCTACAAGGTCCACCACGTCCCGATGACGATCCGCGTCGGAGCGGGCGGGAAGGTCGAAGAGGTGGGCGAAGGCGTGCTCGACCCCATCCGGATGGGGCAGATCTTCCGCCCCTAGGCTGGCGGCCCGAAAGGCGCGCTCTCCGCGCTCCGCGTCCAGACGAGCAGTGCCCGCAAGGCGGTCACCCGCGCCAGCGGCGCCAGCCGGCGGTCGATCCAGAGCGCGGCCGGCGCCGCGGCCAGCGGCAGCAGCGAGCGCTCGCGGAAGCCCAGCGTGAGGAGATAGGCGAAGCCGTTGAAGAGGTCCCGGCGCGGCGGCTCCAGGGCCAGCCGGCTCCACTGCTCGGCCGTCGTCTCGCGCAGGATCGCCCTCGGGATGGCCGCGTTGCCGTCGAAGAGGTCCTTGCCGTCCTGCGCGGCGAAGGGCGCCCAGGGGTCGGCCGGCTCCACGCACTGCTCCTGGTGGAAGAAGCGGTACACCCCGAACGAGAGCACGGTCACCCAGGGCTCGACCAGGGCCAGCCGGCCGCCGGGCCGGAGGATCCGCCCCGCCTCGGCGAAGAACGCGCGCGGGCGGGCGAGGTGGTGGAGGACATCCAGGCCCAGGATGGCGTCGGCGGAGCCCGCGCGGAAGGGGAGCGCATGGGCGTCGGCCACGACGTCGTTGCCCGGAGCGGGAGCGAGATCGCTGGCGGTCCACCGGAGGTCGGGCCGCCGCTGGCGGGCATGGCGCGCGAACAGCGCGGGTCCCGCCCCGACCTCCACCACGCGCGATCCCGTCGGGGCTTCGCGCAGGAGCGCGTCGAACCACTGCGCGTAGACGAGGCGCAGCACCGGCTTGACCTGCCACAGGCGCGCGTGCTCGGCCAGCCGCGCGAGGCTCAAGACACGCGCGCCGACGGGCCGATCGCCTGGTCGCGGCCCCGGGCCGCGGCGAGGGCGGCCGCGATCGACAGGGCCGTGATCACGAGGCCGGCGGTCAGGCCCCGGGGCCGGTAGCGAAGCTCGATCTCGTGACGTCCGGCCGTCACCCCCACCGCGCGGAAGGCGACGTTGGCGCGATGCACGGCCGTCTCGACGCCGTCCACGCGCGCCGTCCACCCGGGAGCCCAGGCGTCGGCGAGGACGACGTAGCCGGCGTCGCTCAGGAGGGCGTGCATGCGTACGGCGTCCGCGCCGACGTGGTCCACCGACACGCTCGATGCGAAGCCGGGGCCGCGACCAGCCGTCCCCGCGGGACCCGCCGCGAGCACGACCTCGCGCGACGGCTCGAAGCCGGGGTCCAGCATCTCCTGGAGCGCCTGGGCGTCGTCGGCCACGATCCGCGCCGCGGGCACCGCCCATGCGCGCGGCCGCGCGCCCGGGACCGCCATCACGCGCACGGGCTCCGGCAGGAGCGCGTCGCCCGTCGCCAGGAGGGGCAGGCCCTCGTACGCGTGGAGGGCGACCACGCGGCCGACCGCTCCCAGCGCGAGCAGCCGCGCCGCCGCCGGCGTGCCTTCCCGGCCGAGCAGCGCATCGAGCAGGGCGGACGAGCGCCAGGGAGCGATGCCGGGAGTGTCGTGGTCGAAGCTGCCGGGGATGCCCCACGGCGCCGCCGTGGGCGGGAACAGGCTGAGCCGCATCGAGAGGGCAGTGGCCGCGGGCACCGACCATCCTACCGGCGCGCGCGCGATCGCGAACGGCTCGGCGCGCGAGAGGTGCGCGAGGCTGCGGCCGGGCACGAAGTAATCGTAGGCGTAGAGCCGCCCCTGGTCGGGCGGCCGGGCCGCCTCCAGGATGGGCGGGCGCACGGTGAACAGCGCGCGCGGCGCGGTCGGGACCAGGGCGCCGTGAGCGGCGGTGAGGTCGGCGACCGCCACCGCCGCCCCGGCCAGCGTGGCCAGCGGCGGGACGAGCCGGGAGGAACGCCGCGCGAGGACGATCGCGATCATGGCCAGGCTCGCCGTGGTCGCCACCGCCAGCGCCTGGCGCGCGGGCGCGAGCAGTCGCGCGGACGGGAGCGGCGAGCCGGGGGTGAGGACGGCCGCCCCGATGGCGTCGGGGCGCACGAACAACGCGATCGCGGCGGCGGCCGAGAGCGTGCCCAGGATCACGGCGGGGACGAGCACGAGCACCGTCCACCGCCGCCGAGGGCGGTCGCGATCGTCCTTTCTCCACACCTCGAGGCCGAGCGCGCACAGGAGGGCCCAGGCGAGCCCGGCCGCGGGCATGGCCTTGACCGGGTAGCGCAACGCGCGCAGCGGAGGCACGAGCGTGGTCAGCAGCGGTTGCACGAACAGGTGCGGACCGAGGGCGAGGGCGAGGGCTCCGGCGAACGCGGCCAACAGGGCGGCGGCGGCGCGCCGCCGGCCGCCGAGGAAGGCGGCGGCGGCGAAGGGAACCGTGCCCAGGCCCAGGTAGAGCGACGGGAGGAGGGGGTCGCGCCCACCGAACATCACGCTCGCCACCTCCGGCCGCAGCGGGAGGGCGTCGGCGGCCAGGGGCAGGACGAGCTGTACGAGGCCGGCCGGGTGCACCGACCAGTACCCTCGTGCCTCCGCCGGCAGGTGCGCGCGGCCGGACTCGGCGGCGGCGGCCAGGGACGGCAGCCACTGCGCCGCGGAGAGACCCAGCGCGATGGCGAGGGCGAGGAGGACGGCGCGGGCGGCGCGCGTCCTCGCACCCGGCCCGCCCTGCCGCCAGGGGCGGGCCACGATGGCGAGGCCCAGCCCGCCCGCCGCCGTGAGCAGCAGCGCTTCCGGCGACCCGGCGAGGACCTGGGCCGCGAGGCACGCGCCAAGGGCGACGGCCCAGCACGCGCTCCCGCGGCCGAGGGCCTGCACGGCGGCGGCCAGCGCCCACGGCATCCAGGCCGCGCCGGCGAGCTGGTTCCACACTTCTCCCAGCGAGAGCACGGGGCCGCCGGCCATCCAGAAGAGCCCCGCCGCCGCCGCCGCCGCCGGACCCAGGCCGAGCGCGCGGCCGAGGGCGCGAGCGCCGAGCGCGGCCAGCAGGAGGTGGGCCACGACGAAGACGGTGTAGCAGGTCCAGGGCCGCACCACGAAGTTCAGCCACGTCGGCGGGTAGAGGATCTGGACGTTGGCGTCGGCCCACAGGGGCTGTCCGAACCCGATGTCGGCGTTCCACACCGGCCACTCGCCGGCGGCGACCGCGCGCACGATCGCCTCCACCTGCGTGTACCACATCAGGTGGACGTCCCGCCGGTAGAGGACCTCTCCCCCCAGCGCGCGGCGGAACACGACGGCGATCACGAGGGCGGCGAGGGCGAGAGTCGTCCACCTCCGGGAAGGGTCGGCGGAGGCCGGTGAGGCGCTCACGCGGGCTCCGCGGGCGCGGCGGAGACGGGCCGCCGCCCGGCCAGGGCGAGCGCGCACGCCGCCAGCGTCGCCACCGACACCCCCAGCCCGATCACCGCCGCGCGCGGACGATAGGTGAAGACGACCTGATGCGTCCCCGCGCCGGCCGCCACCGCCCGGAACCCGACGTTGGCGCGCGCCACTTCCGCCGGCCGGCCGTCCACCGTCGCCCGCCACCCCGGATCGTGCGCCTCGACCAGGACCACGTAGCCGGGCGCCGAGAGTTGCGCCTCCACGGTGACGCGGTCGGGGCGCCACTGCGTGATGCGGGCGCGGCCCGAGAACGACGGCGCGGGGGCACCGGGAGTGCCCGCGGCCAGCACGACCTCGCGGCGCGGATCGAAGGAGGGATCGACGAGCAGCCGGCCGGCCTCCGCGTCGGTCGCGATGCGCGATCCCCCCACCACGTAGGCCTGGGGCAGGGCGTCGGGCACCGCGAACAGGTGCACGTCCTCCAGGAACAGGCTCGGCACGTCCGCGACCTCGGTGAGGTCCTCCAGGCCCTCCCGGTGCAGCGCGACGACGTGGGTGACGGCGCCGACCTGCAGCAGGCGGCGAAAGGCGGGCGTGAGCAGGGCGCGTCGCGACCAGGCGTAGAGGGCTCGCATCGGTGGAGGAGAGAGCCCCACCGAGTCGAGGCGGAAGCCGTCCTGGATCCGCCAGAAGGCGAGCACGGACGGATAGAGGCCGAATCGAAGGGCGGCCGCCTCCGCCCAGGGCACCGGCCACTGTTCGCGGGGGACCTTCAGGAGGTATCCGTGATGGCCGAGGAAGCGCTCGGCCTGGCCACCCTCGAAGTAGTCGAACGAGAACACGCGGGTCCCCGGCCCCGGCGGGAGGTGGCCGAGCGCGGGCGGGCGCGCGGTGAACAGCTCGGCCTCGGACACCGGCGTGAGGCCGGAGCTCGCCGCGACGAGGTCGCCCCCCACCACGAGGGCGGCGAGAGCGGCCGCGAGCGCCGTCGATCGCGGCCGGCGCCAGGCGAGGACGGCCATGGCCGTCGCCGCCGCCGCGGCCACGGACAAGCTGGCCGCCACCGGCCGCAGCACGTCGGCGGGGGCGCGCACCGTGAACTCCGGCTCGATGAGGACCTCACCCACGTCGCCCACGTGCGCCCACAGCAGCCACACCGCGGCGAGGCCCAGCCCGGCCAGGACGGCGGACGCGACGCGCGCGACGGCATCCACCCGCCGCCGGTCCCGCGCCGCCGTCCACGCCTGCAGCCCGAGGCCGACGAGCAGCGCCCAGCAGAGCGACACCGGCACCATCGCCTTCGCCGGAAACCGGAGGGCGCCGAGCGGCGGCACGAGCGTCGTGAGCGCGGCCAGGAGGGGAGCGTGGCGTCCGAGCGCGACCGCCGCCATCACGACGGCCAGGGAGGCGAGGGCGACGGCGGCCCGGCGGCGGGAGAGGACGGCCACCGCGACCAGGCCCGCCGCGGGGAGGCCGAGGTAGAGCGAGCGCAGGAACGGCTCGCGCGAGTCGTAGAGGACCGCGCGCACGTCCGGACGCAGCGGGAGGTCGTCGAGCCGCGCCGGGAGCAGGGACTGCACCAGGGCGGCCGGCGGCACCGACCAGAGCTCGCGCTGGGCCGCGGGCAGGTCCGCGCGCTGCGCCCGCCGCGCGAGCTCCAGCGACGGCAGCCATTGCGCGGCGGACAGGCCGGCGGACACGAGGCCGGCGGTCACGATGGCGAGCCCTGACCGCGCGGCTTCGCCCCCGCGCCGCGCCGCTCCGAGCGCGAACAGGATGCCGAACACGACCGCGAACAGCGCCATCTCCGGCGAGCCGGCCAGCACCGGCATGGCCATGACCGCGCCCCAGGTCACGGCCGAGGCCGGCGTCGGCCGAAGGGCGGCGCGATGCCCCGCCCAGGCGGACCACGGGATCCAGGCCGCTCCCGCCAGGTGGTTCCAGAGGCTGGCCAGCGACGCGAAGGGGCCGGAGGCCATCCAGGCCGCTCCCGCCAGGGCGGCGGCGCTGCGCGAGAGCCCGAGCCGGCGGCCGAGCGCATACGCGCCGCCGCCGCCCACGAGCAGGTGGACGAACACGAAGGCGCGGTAGTACGTCCAGGGCGCCATCACCAGGTTCAGGACGGTGGTCGGGTAGTAGACCTCGTAGTTCGGGTTGGCGAGCAGGGGCTGGCCGAAGGACGCGTACGGGTTCCACAGCGGCCAGGAGCCCGCGGCCACGCAGCGCACGAGGACCTCCATCTGCGGGACCCACTGCAGGTGGACGTCGCGATAGTAGAAGACGCGACCGCGCAGGAACGCGTCCGGGAACAGGGCCAGGGCCACGAGGACCAGGACGCCCAGCACGACGACCCGCGCGCCCGGCCTGGCGCCGCTCGTCAGAGGAACTTCAGCTTCCGGGCCGCGAAGGCGCTCATGCGCAGGAGCAGCCATCCGTGCCGGAAACGGGAGATGTTGGTCTGCCCGTAGCGCCGCTCGTGGTAGCGCACGGCCACGTCCCGGATGCGCAGGCTCATGCGGGCGGCGCCGAACAGGAGGTCGAAGTCGCCGAAGGGATCGAAGTCGCCGAAGAACGAGCGGTTGGCGGCGATGCGGTCGTAGTCGGACCGGTAGAGCGCCTTCGTGCCGCACAGGGTGTCGCGCACCTGCTGTCCGAGCAGCCAGGAGAACAGGAGCGCGAAGGCCTTGTTGGCGAGGAGGTTCAGGAAGCGCATGGCCCTCCCCTCCATCGGATACACGAGGCGCGAGCCGTTGATCATCTCTCCCTTGCCGCTCCCGAGCGCGCGCACGAACTTGGGAATGTCCTCCGGGGCCACTCCCAGGTCGGCGTCGAGGATCAGCAGCACCTCGCCCCGCGCCTCCGCGAAGGCCGCCCTCACCGCATCGCCCTTGCCCCGCCCCGGCTGCTTGAGGAAGCGCAGCGGGCGGTGGGGGTTCTCCGCGATCACCTGCCGGATGACGGCCTCGGTGTCGTCGGTCGAATGGCCCTCGACGAAGAGGACCTCGCTCCCTCCCGGCAGATCCGGGAGGCGCGCGACGAGCTCCCGCACGTGTCCGCTCTCGTTCCGGCAGGGGACCACCACGCTGACGGTGGGGCTCGCCCCCGGCCCCCGCAGGCGTGCCGGCGCCGGGCGCGCGATGATGCCGTACATCAGCGAGAAGGCGGCCAGGCCGGGGACGTGGCCGGCGTAGCGGTTGAGGAGGTCGGACAGGAGCGGCACGTGCGCGGGCATGACGATCTGGGAGTCGGTGCGGACGGTCTCGAAGTCCGCCAGCGCGAGCATGTTCCGGATCTCTTCCGGCGGCAGCCACGCCTCCGGCGGCTGCCGGTACTTGAGGCCGGCGATCTCGGCCAGGCGGAGGATCGGCTGCCAGAGGCGGCTGTAGCTGTAGAGGACCACGCGCGTGCGGGGATGGCAGAGGGGCTGCAGCGCCTCCAGCGTGGCCTGGACGTCGGTCAGGTGGGTGACGACGTTGACCAGGAGCACGACGTCGAAGGGTCCCTCCAGCCGGCCGAGGACCTCGGGATCGCCGGCGTCACCCTCGACGAAATCGAGGTCCCGCGATCCGTGGGACGCGCGCGCGGCGGCGATGGCGGGAAGGGAGAGGTCGATGCCGACGCCGCGCGAGGGACGCAGCGCGGCCAGGAGGTGCCCGCTTCCGCAACCCACGTCGAGCACGCTCTGGCCGGCGGGGATGCGCATCTGCAGGATGCGCGTGAGGTAGTTGTAGAAGTACCGCCGAGCGTGGCGCGCGCGCTCGATGCCCTCGTGGTGCTCCTCGTAGAAGCGCCGGACGTCCTCGGCCAGCGGATCCTCGCGCGCGAGGACGGGACCGGCCGATCGCGCCTGAGATCCCAAAGCGGTGCCACGGTACCACGGTGCCCCGCGCCCGCGGAAGCCGCGCAAAGGCTACTGGAAGAACCAGTACTGGAACGACGCGTAGCGGCCGACGATGTCGAGACGCGGGCGGGCCTCGTGCACGAGGTTGCCCGGGATCCGGATCACGCGCTCGTTCCAGCCGGGGGCGGTGCGGAAGCTCTGGCGACCGATCGGCTGCCCGTCGATGGCGACGGCGAAGGCCGGCTCGACGAACTCGACCCCGACGCGCTGCGGACCCGCGATCTGCAGCATCTGGGCGTCGATGGCGGGCGCGGTGCGCAGGACGACGAGCAGCTCCCGGCCCGGCTGCGCCGTGACCCGGAACGACTCCCATCCGAGGATGGCCCGCCCGCCGTCCGCCACCGGCGCTTCCCCACCCGGGTAGGCGTCGACGCGCACGGTGCCCCAGAGGAGGAAGGCGCCGCTCGCGGACGAGAACGAGTAGTCGTGGGCCGCCTCCTCCCGCGAGTCGCACACGTTGAGGCGGTCGACCTCGGTCCGGCCCGCCACACTGCCGAGCGAGTCGGGCGCGGCCGGCCTCTCGCCGCGCTCCAGGAGGTCGTAGCGCATCCGATAGACCTCGATCTCGTCGCCGAAGCTGGCGGAGCGGAACAGGGGAGGCGCGCTCACCAGCTCCTTCATGATCGGATAGCGATCCTGGGTGCCGGTGGTCGTGATCAGGAACGGCGGCCGGTCCGCGGGGGCCATCCGGCGCAGGGCCTCGTAGGAGTCCGCCTCGCGCTCGGCGGCGTGGTCGCCGAAGAAGTCGGGCGTGGTGACCCCGTGCAGGTTGAGGTTGCGGTGGCCGGTGAGGTACTCCACGCTGGTCGCGATGTTCCCCATGCGCGTGCCCCGCGGCACGTTGCGCAGGATCCACTGCGCGGCCGCCCAGTCCCGGCGGTACACGTTGCCGGCCAGCTCGCCGTAGAGGCTGGCGAAGCGGAGGGTGGCCAGCGCGGCCAGGCCCAGCCAGACGATGGCGACGGCCCGGAAGGCGGCGCGCCCGCGCGCGGGATCCCGGATGGCGGCCGTGGCCTGGCCCAGCCCCGCCGCGGTCAGGGCGAGCAGCCCGGGGAAGGCCCACAGCAGGTAACGCTGGAACTGGGACCCGACGAACACGCTGGGCGTCACCGCCGCGAACACGAGCGCGACCATGGCCAGCCACCCCGCGGTCGCGCGGCGCAGCGGGCGCGGCGGCACGATCGTGGTCACCGCGATGGCGACCAGGGCCAGGGGCGGGAAGAAGAAGGAGGCCCAGCCCCGGGTGAGCCCGACCGGCACCTGCGACGGATACAGGCCGAGGAGCAGTCCCCGCACGACGTCCACGCCGTACTCGCCGGCGATGGCCAGTCCCTGATTGAGCCCATAGCTGGCCAGGAGCGACTTGTCGGCCACGGACGTGCCCAGCCACGAGCCGGTGACCAGGCGATAGAGGACGAGGACGGCCAGGCCCACTCCCACGGGGGCCCAGGGGCGCAGGTCGCGCGCGGCCGGCCGTGCGCGCTCGCCGGCCAGCCTCCAGAAGGCGGCCAGCGCGATCGCGATGGGCAGGCCCTCCGGCCGGGCCAGGGCCAGCAGCACGCCGGGCGCGATCCAGAGCGGTACGCCGGCGTCGGCGCTGGCCAGCCAGCGCTCGAGCAGCCAGAGCGCGATCAGGAGGAAGAGCGCGATGTCCGAGCCGTAGAGGAAGGACCAGACCACCGGGCCTCCCAGCGCGACGAGGAGGCCGGCCAGCATCCCTTCGCGCGGACCGGCCAGCCGCGCCGCCACCGAGCGCGCGAGCAGCACCGAGCCGACGTAGCAGGCGGCCCCGGCGAGGATCGCGAGCGCGATCAGCCCTTCGCCGCGGATGCCGATGGCCTCCGGGAGGGCGAGGGCGAACGTATAGAGGAGGCTGGTCGCCCCCGTCGACGGCGCCTCGCCGGGGTTGTAGCGGAACGGATGGCCCTCGACGATCGCGCGCGCGTACTGGCACACGAGGTAGAGGTCCACGATCTGCGGGATGAAGTGGCCCTCGGTGGCGGCGAGCAGGAAGCCGAGGAACACCACGACGACCGTGGCCGCCACCGCCACCAGCGTGAAGGTCGGGCGGGGCCAGGCCGGCCTCTCCGGCGCGTCCGGCGCCGGCGCTTCCGTCGTCGCGCGCCCGGTCATGGCCGCGCGATGATACACGCGATGCTTGACTGGCCAGGACTTCGGCGGCAACATCGCCGCGTTGCCCACGCGCGTGCCCATGCCGCATGCCGGAGAGCGACGCGCTCGCTGAGGCGCCGGGAGCGCTGTGGCCGCTCTTCGCGCTCGCGGTAGGCCTCGTCCTCGGCAGCTTCGCGAACGTCTGCATCCACCGCCTGCCCCTGGGCGAATCGGTGGTGTCCCCGCGCTCGCGCTGTCCGTCCTGCCGCGCGCCCATCGGGGCCGCGGACAACGTCCCCGTGCTGAGCTGGATCGTCCTCGGCGCGCGGTGCCGCCATTGCCGGGCGCCGATCTCCTGGCGCTACCCGGCGGTGGAGGCGGCCAACGGGCTTCTCTACCTGGCCGTCGCCCTGCGTGAAGGTCCGACGGCGAAGGCGGTGGTCGAGATGGCCCTCGTCACCGCGCTGCTCGTGCTCAGCCTGATCGACCTCGACCACCAGATCCTGCCCAACGTCATCACGCTGCCCGGCATCGCGGTCGGGCTCCTGGCGAGCCTCCTCCTCGGCGGCCCCAGGGCGGCGGTGTCGTCCGCGCTGGCCGCCGCCGGCGGGTACCTGGCCTTCTGGGCGATCGCATGGGTCTACCGCCGGACGCGGGGCGTGGAAGGGCTCGGCCAGGGCGACTGGAAGCTGGCGGCGATGCTGGGCGCGTTCCTGGGCTGGGAGCGGATGCTCCTCACGATCCTTCTGGCGTCGATCGCCGGCACCGTGGTCGGGGTCGTCCTCGTGGCGGCCCGCGGCCGGAGCGCGCAGCATCCGCTGCCGCTGGGGACGTTCCTCGGCCTGGCCGGGATCCTCGTGCTCTTCACCGGCGACCAGGCCCTGGCCTGGTACCAGGGGCTCTGGCGCGCGTGAGCGTGGGCCTGGCCACGCGGCGGGCCTGGGTGGTGGCGGCGCTCCTCGTGGTGGGCGCGCTCGACCTCCACACGACCGTCGTCGGCCTGCGGGCGCACACGCGGCTGCGCGCCCGCGCTCTTGCCGGCCTCCGCCAATCCGGCCTCCAGGCCCGGGCCCGCGTGGCCCCGCAGCTCGCGCTCGGGGGCCCGGAGGTCATGCGGCAGGCGGCGGCGACGGTGTTGGACCCGGCGCCCGGCTCGAGCGCGGAGGTCTTCCAGCTCGACGGCAAGCGCCTGGCCGCCGTCCCGCCCTCCGCGTCCTCCCGCCACTGGCCGACCGACCGCGAGCTGGGCCGGCTCCAGACGGGCGAGGTCCTGACCGCCACCCAGCTGGGGAGCATCCCTCCGCGCGCGTTCGCGTACGTGCTGGTGCCGATCCCGGCCCAGCAGCCGGTCGTCTTCCGCCTGGGCTCCGACGCCAGCGACCTCGTGGCCGACCTGCGCGACCGCCAGGAGACGTTCGTCACCCAGGCCATCGGGCTCGTGCTCGTGCTGGCCACGGTAGCGCTGGTGGCGCCTCCCCGGGCCGAGCCCGCCGCGCCCACGCCGCCCAGCCTCGTGGCCTACGAGGAGGCGATGGAGAGGCTGCGCGCCCACGACGAGGAGGCGGCGCGGCGGCACCAGGTCGAGCGCAGCCGCATGGAAGGGGAGCTGCGCGACAAGGAGCCGTTCGTGCGGGCGGGGGAGCTGACGGTGGGCATCGTGCACGAGATCCGCAACGGCCTCGGCACCATCCTCGGGAACGCGCGCCTGGTCGAGAAGACGGGGGAGCCCGCGGCCGAGCACGCGCGCGGGATCGTCGAGGAGTGCGAGACGCTGGAGACGGTCGTCCGCCGGTTCATGGAGTTCGTGAAGGACGATTCCCTGCGGCCGGAGTCCTTCGACCTGGGCCGGATGCTCACGCGCGTGGTGGCGCGCGAGTCGCGCGGGCGCGAAGGCCCGAAAGTGTCCATCGCCGATGCCGAGGGGCGCGTGGTCGAGGCGGACGAGGACCTCCTCGAGCGCGCGTTCGAGAACCTCGTGAGGAACGCGCGCGACGCCGCCGGGCCCTCCGGGCACGTGTGGATCGACGTCGAGCGCGGGCCCGACGCGGTGGTCGTCACGATCGCCGACGACGGGCCGGGCCTGTCCGCCGAAGTGCGCGCCAGCCTGCGGCCGTTCTTCACGACGAAGTCGGGCGGCCTGGGGCTCGGCCTGCCCCTGGCCTTCAAGATCGTGCGCCAGCACGGGGGGGATCTGACCCTGGCCGACCGGCCGCCGCGGGGCCTGGCGGTGCGGGTGCGCCTGCCGCTGGCCCGTTCAACCCCGACCCCGTCTGATACGGATCGTAACCCCGGACCCCTGGAGGCCGGTGTGCGAAGTGCCACACCGATCGACGGAACTCGAGACCCATGAATCTCTTAACAGCCGCGTCCCACCGCGGTACATCGATTGCACAAGGAGGCGGCCATGACGAAGTCCGAGCCCAACGCGCGACCCTCCCCGAGCGCAGGCTTCTCGCTCATCGAGCTGCTCGTCGTGATGGGCATCATCGCGGTCGCGGCCGCGATCTCCCTTCCCGCGATCGGGCGGTACATCCGCAACTACCGGATCCGCGGCGCCACGCAGCAGGTGGCGGGCGAGATCCAGGCGGCCCGCAACAAGGCGATCACGAAGAACGTGAACCAGGGCGTGGTCTTCCTGACCCTCAGCTCGACCACCTACCAGTGGGCGGTCGAGGACGACCAGACGGGCATGGGCTCCGCCGGCCGCTCGTCGGCGCGCCCCACCATCAACGCGAGCTTCCTGGCCGACAAGCAGCAGGCCAGTCCCGTGTTCAACCTGCCGGTGGGGGTCTCCTTCGCCGGGAACGTGGCCAACTGTCCCGCGCCGGCCCCGTCGGGAGGGGCGTGGGACAACGGGCTGCGATTCAACCGGATGGGAGCGTGGTGCGACCCCGGGAGCAACACGACGACGTGTCCCAACCTTGGGTTTGGAAGCGCCAACGTCTACAACATTTCCACCGGAGGTTCCGTCATCTGCCTGAACGAGACCAGCGCCGGGCTGATGCGGAACATCACCATCCTGCCCGGCGGGCGCGTGGCGGCCCAGCAGTGAGGAGAAAGCTCATGCACGAGACTCTCAGCCCGCGGCACGACGAAGCCGGCTTCACCCTCGTCGAGGCGCTCATCGCGATCGTGGTCCTCGTCTTCGGCCTGCTCGCGGTCACGAACCTCATGCTCATCGGGGCCAGCTCGAACACCGTGGCCAACCAGAGCTCCGCCACCACGGCCATCGCGTCCGAGCAGCTCGAGCGCCTCAAGGCCACCACCTTCACCGCCCTCACCGCGGGCGGGAGCCTGACTTCGGACACCACCAATTTCTTCCGTGACGACGCCGTCGACGGCGTCGGCCCCATCCATACGCGGTGGGTGATCGCGGCGCCGAACACCCAGACCCGCTTCATCCAGGTCCGGTCGGAGCCCAGCGGCGGGATGCTCAAGGTGCGCGCGCGCGCGGACTTCAGCACCTTCCGCACCTGCACCGCTACTTCGATGGGATGCCCATGAGCGCCCGGAGCGCCGTCCGCACGGACATGGACACGTCTGGCTCGATCTTGGAGAGGACGATGAGGAATCGCCGTGATGATCGCCGTACGGGCTCCCAGAAGGGCTTCAGCCTCGTGGAAGTGCTGGTGGCGATGACGATCACGCTCATCGTGAGCGGCGCCATCTACGGCCTCCTGTCCGGCGGCCAGAACGCGTTCCGCCGCGAGCCGGAGCTGACCGAGCGCCAGCAGAACGCCCGCAACGCCATGAACCTCATCATGCGCGACATCGCCAACGCGGGCGCGGGCATGCCCACCTTCGTCCAGACCTTCACCCCCGGCCTCAACGCCTTCTCCGGCGCCCCCTCGAACGCGAGCAACGTCGTCACCGACGAGCTGGAGATGCTCACGAACAGCGGCTCCATGGAGAACGAGCCGGTCTGCTACACGTCTGGGAGCGGCAACGGCGCCAACATCCGGTTCGTCCGCAATGCCACCCAGATCCCGACGCCCCTGGTCGTGGTGCTGCTGATGGACGACGGGACCTGGACGATCCGCAACATCATCAGCGTGAGCAACAGCAACGGCGGACCCGGCAACTGCACGGCCGGCGATCCCCATGCGGTGCCGAACCTCAACCAGGGCGCCGGCGACACCACCGGCCTCAATACCGCGTCCGGGGTGTGCGTCGGCAACGGCTGGGGGACGAACACCAACGCCAACTGCAACGTGAGCGGCGTGAGCTTCGCCACCATCGTGCGCTACCGGATCCGGAACGGCGCGGACGGCGTGCCCAACCTCGAGCGCTTCTCCTCGGACGACACGAGCGCCTTCACCGGTGCCGCGGTGAACGCGAGCGGGTTCAAGACCATCGCTCGCGGTATCGAGGACCTCCAGGTCCAGTACACGCAGGCCTCCGCGCCCACCACCTGGGTCGACGGCGCGCCCACGGTCACGAACGGCAACTACACGAGCTTCATCAACCAGGTGAGGGTCTCGATCGTCGCCCGCAGCGAGGCGCGCAACATCCAGGGGGCGCGGACGAGCGCGTCCGGACGCACGAACATCCGCGGGACGCTCAGCTCGGTAGGGGCCCCGCGGGCGACCCTGTTCAACATGGCGAACGCGCCCTCGCCCTCGCCCAGGCCGTGGTTCTGATGGCCGGCCCTCGCGGTTTGCGAACTCTTTTCGGAGGAGACGACATGGCGGATGCACGACGTGCCCGGACCGACGACGCGACGAGGACGGCCCTCCGATCGGAGGACGGCTTCGCGCTCATCCTGGCCCTGCTGGCCCTGATGCTGCTGACGTTCCTGGGCCTGACCCTGGCCACGAGCACCTCGACCGAGCTGAAGATCGCGACCAACTACCGGTGGCAGCAGCAGGCGCTCTACAACGCGGAGGCGGGAGTGGAGGCGGGCAAGCGGATCCTGAGCGGCCTCACGAACTGGACGCCCATCCTGCCCACCAAGCGCACGACGTCGTGGGACGGCAACACCGCTCCACCCTCGAACCGCGGGGGCGCCAATGCCACCTACAACAACAACGACGCCTGGAGCAACGCGACCCGCAACTGGGAGAACGGGCCCTGTGACAAGCGCGGCGACGGCGTGGGCTACGGCGCGATCCTGGACGACGCCACGACCCTCGCCCCCTACCAGTACAAGACGACGATCTACGGGCAGTCGCTCAACGGCGCGTTCACGCTGTGGGTGCGCCGCCCGACGATGATCAAGGACGACGGCACCGTCGTCGACTACAGCGGCAACGGAGACGAGGACCACCTGGTCCTGGTCTCGGAAGGGGTTGCGCCCTACACGGGCGCCCAGCTCTCGAGCGCCAGCGCCGGCAACGCCGCCGTGCAGGTCGTCGAGGTCCTCCTTTCGAAGGTGACCCCCTCGAGCCAGGGCGCTTGCGGCACCCGCGCCGGCCAGTCCGGGCAGGGGTCGCTCGGGGCGGGCTTCTCGGCCTGCGACGCCGTCACCTCCGCGGGGCTGACATCGGCTCTCGGAGCCGCCGGCACCGGCGGCCGCGGCACTCTTGGCGAGAACACGGTCAAGTAATCGGAGAAATCATGAGCACTAACGCCATCGTCCTCGACGGTAATGCTCCGGTGTCCGTCCCGGCCCGGACGCGCTCGCCCTGGCGGCGCGCCCTGACCCTGGGCCTGGGCGCCGGCCTCGCCATCCTGCTGGCCGGAGACCGCGGGGCGCGGACGGCGGTGCCTACGGGCATCGACCCCCTGGAGGTGCTCAACCTCCAGGTCCGCGCCAACGCCCTCGTGGTCCTGGACAGCTCGGGATCGATGCGCGAGCGGCCGGACTGCATAGACGCGAACGCGAACGGCAACTGCGACTCCGTGCAGGAGGGCGAGCTGGCCGGGGACGACCAGAGCGCGAAGATGTGGCTCGCCAAGCAGGTGCTCAAGACGGTCGTCACCCAGAACCAGACCAAGGTCAGCTTCCAGTTCGGCCGGTACACGCAGGTCACGACCTCGTACGGCCCGGAGACCGGCCCCACGTACATCTACAGCTGCAAGACCGCCGTCCCCGCGGGCTCGACCGAGCAGACGTGCAGCAGCGCCAACGCCGAATTCAGCTTCAACTTCTCGGGCCTCTCCCGCACCGCCGGGACGCACACCCGCGCCGCCGCCTCCCCGGCTCCGCCCGAGACGACCTACGTCCTGAACTCGGACAACTATCGGATCAACCGGGTGTACAGCGTACAGAGCAACGGCACCACCCTCTGCACGACCAACGGCAACGTCGCCGTGACCGGCGCCGCGGCCTGGGCTCCTCCCACCCCGGCCACGGACTGGAACCTCGTGGGCAAGGACCAGCCCTACATCGACATCATCCGGTATACCAACACCGCCTGCACGACGGGCGCGACTACCGTGCGCTTCTATTTCCGCGGCGTGGAATGGACCAAGGGCAACGACATCAACAACGCCTGCGGCGGGTTCGACACGCAGGTGGCCCTCGCCGCCTGCAACAACGACAACCAGATCTCGTCGATCGGTCCCTTCCTGCAGCCGGAGGTCGTGCCGACCGTGACCGACAACGACACCACGGCGAACTTGCGGGCGGGGGCGGGCGGAATCCGCGCCTCCGGGCCGACGCCGATCGCCGAATCGCTGATCGACTTCAGGACCATCTTCGGGACGAGCACCACCACCGGCATGTGGGGCGTCGGCCCCTCGCCCGCGCCGGCCTCCCCGTTGCCCGCCATCAGCGGCATGAACCCGAAGCCGAGCACGTTCGCGATCGTGGTCACGGACGGTGACGACACGTGCACGGACAACAGCACCTTCAGCGGGTCCAACCTGGACAACCATGCCCTCCGCGCGGCCTACGATGCGCAGCTCCTCTTTGCGGGCATCGCGAACTCCGGCGGAGCGGGCGTCGTCGATCCCGCGAGCAAGGTCAAGACGTTCGTCATCGTCCTCGGCACCGGCGGCAGCGCGTCCCGCGCGAACTGGATCGCCTGGGGCGGCACCGGCATGGCATTCTCGGGCTCGGGGCTCACCGGCAGCGGGAACTCCACCGCCTGGGCCAACACTCCCAGCCAGAGCGACCGGGACAACTGCACGACCTGCGTGGACGCCTTCCTGGCCTCGAACGCCACCGACCTCGCGGCGGCCCTGCAGTCCGCGATCGACCAGGGCCAGTCCGCGGGCGAGTTCTCGGACCAGCAGTCCATCACGGAGACCGTCTTCGAGTTCGCGGCGTCGGTGACCCTGCCTTCGCCGTCACCCGGCGCCTCCGCCCCGCCCTCGCCCGATCCGCTCAACCCGAATTCTCGCTACAAGGCGACCATTCCCATCCTCCTCCAGTCGACGTTCGAGCTGCCCACGTTCAAGGGTCACCTGAACGCGTTCCGGAGCAGCGGACCGGCGTGGGACACCACCACCCCCGGCAGCGACGCCGGCCAGAAGCTGCAGGACCGCGTGACGGCCAGCCTCAGCGCCCCGCCCTACACCTTCGCGCAGCTCCGCGGCGGTAATTCACCCGTGCGTACCGACCTCGACATCCGGCAGGGTGGAGCGGGGACGATCCGGCGCCGCATCTACACGACGCCACGCAACGGCGTGTTCATCAACGCCACCTACAACAGCGGCACCGCGCGCAGCGACAGTCAGCGCGTCACCGACCTGCAGGACAACGATCCGTCGACCGGAGTGGGGGCGACGACGTTCCGTATCCCGATCTGGCCGCCGACCACGGGGACCGGATCGAATCTGGTCGACCCTGATGGGACCGCCGGCGGCCCGTATCCGGCCGGCATCCTCGACAATGCGCTGGGCATCGGCGCGAATCCGTTGCCCCCGCCCAACGGCGGGGCGGCCCCGGCGGCCCTGACGTTCGCCCAGCTGCAGTCGCTCTTCGGAGCCTGCACCGCCTCCTCGCCGGGCAGTACCGGCGGCAGCCTGCCCGCGGACTGCAACACCACGACCGGCACCCCGTCCGTCCAGCTCCAGGCCGCCCGCAAGGAGGCCAGGCAGATCATCCTCGCCTTCACGGCGGGTGCCGAGCTCGTGACCGCCAACAAGCTCGCCGTGCGCCTCAAGCCGGGGACGGGGTGCACCACAGCGACCGTGAGCGCCAACGTCGGCAGCCTGACCACGGGCTGCTCATCCCTGAGGTTCCAGCCGCGACAGTGGATCATGGCCGAGTCCACGCTGGCCGCTCCCGGCGTGGTGACGCCGCCCCTGCAGGACGGTCCTCCCGCCAGCCAGCACGACGGCGAGTACACCCTGTTCCGCGACGGGCCCCGCACCGACACCGGAGCGAGCGTGCTGCTGGGCATGGGCCTCCGCAACCCCGACGGCAACTTCACGGGCACCGGCGCCGACACCGCCCGCATGCGGCTCAAGCCGGTCATGAGCGTCGTCTACCACGCGACCAATGGCATGCTCCACGCGTTCCGCGCCGGCCCTTGCCGAAGCGCCACGGGGACCAACGGCTGCCAGGACAGCTCCACGGAGCTGGGAGGCGAGGAACTGTGGGGCTTCGTGCCGTTCGACCAGCTCCAGAACCTCAAGAGCCGCATGGGCCCGCAGACGCGCGACCCCCACACCTACATGCTCGCCAGCCCCGTCCGCTTCGCCGACGTCTTCGTCCCTGGGACTTGGAGCCGCAACGTCGGTGGCACTACGTTCTCCGGAGACGGTGTCTGGCGGCTGATGCTCGTCTTCGGCCGCGGGATCGCGGGCAAGTACTACACCGCGCTCGACGTGACCGCTCCGGGTCCGTTCACGGAAGGGTCGTTGTCGACCAAGGGACCCATTCCGCTCTGGAGCCGTGGCAACCCGGACACCAACGACCTGACGACGGCCGGGACGGCCAACAACGACAGCACGGACGGGATCTGGTACGCCAAGATGGGCCAGACCTGGTCCGTGCCCGCGATCGCCAACGTCACGACGACCGGCAACGCGACGAACCGCACGACGGGCGGCGTGGAGTTCGTCGCCTACACGGGATCCGGTTTCTCCACCGTCGCCGGGGAGGGCAGCACCTTGTTCACCCTGGACGCCCTGACCGGCGACGTGGTCACCTCGACCACGTTCGACGTCGGTGACCGTACCTCGGCGCCGTACGACAACGCGATCGTGGCGGGTCCAGCAGGCTTCAGCGCCGCCCAGCTCACACCTCCGACCGTGGCGAAGATCGCGATCACGAGGGTGACACGGGTCTACTTCGGCGACAACAACGGGCGCCTGTGGAAGGTCTTCACTGGTAGTCCCGCCCCGTCGTCGCCGGCGCCGCTCGCCGACTTCGGCGCCGACCAGCCCGTGGCCAACTCCCCGTCCCTGCTCAACTACAAGGGCGACGGCACCGCCGAGAAGCCGTTCATCTTCGTGGAGACGGGCAACGACAACCGCATCACGCCGCCGCCCGCGAGCACGCCGCCGTTCAAGATGTACGGCCTGCGTGACGACGACCTCACCACGGACCCGAGCTCGACGGACGGCGTCGCCGGCCCGGTCGTGGTGCGCTTCGCGCTCGACTTCCCGGACGGGTTCCGCGGCAACGTGCAGCCGGCGACCGCCTTCAACACCGACTCTCCGCCCCTGGGTCGGGTCTTCTTCGTGGGCAACAAGTTCAACCCCATCACGTCCACGTCGACGTCGTGCACGTCGAGCTTCGACGCGATCTTCTTCGCGGTGGGAGCGGACACGGGCAGCGCCGCCTACGACCTGAACGCCACCGGATCGGACCTCTCGATCACCAAGACCGGGCAACGCGTCTCGTCCGTCCGTGTGGCGGCCGGCGGCCAGTTGGTCCTCGACACGGGCCTGCAGGCCGACATCGCGCCGCCGCCTCCGGCGCCGCCGCAGATACTGGCTCCGGCGCCCGCCCTGAACGCGGAGGTCTTCTTCGGCCCGCAGCAGAACGCCACGGGCCTGGTCGCCCAGTCGCCGGTCGTCTACAAGCTGGGATCGTCCGTCTGCCGCTAGGTCCCGGCCGGTAATCTCGGCTCGCCAGCCCTTCCACCGCGGGAGGGCTGGCGAGTTTCCTGGGGTTGAACGACCGAAAAACCCTTGCCAGGGCCGTAACCTGGTGTAAACTCTGAGCATGGCGGCACCGGAAATCCGGATCTGCCCGAACTGCGGCTCGCGCAACAAGCAGGGGTGGGAGTATTGCGCTCGCTGCGGTGAAGACCTCCACAACGTCCCCGTCGGCGAGTCGGCCGCTACGGTCGTCATGGAGGCGCCCGACGAAGACGAGGGGCCGTCGACCTCTTGGCTCGGCCTGATCGGCCCCATCGTCGCCATCGGGCTCGTCGCCTACGCCGCCACCCGCATGCACCGGACGTCGGGTCCCGTCCGTCCCGACCCCAACATCTTCTCGATCCCCACGCTGCCGCCGCCGACGGCGGCCGCCCGTCCCGACCCGCGCATGCCGGGCCAGGACGCCTACGAAGAGGGCTTGAGCCTGTTCCGGCAGGGCGACCTCGCGGGAGCGGCGCGGGCGTTCGCGCGCGCCGTCGGCGATGCCCCCGATCGTGGCGACTACCACAATGCCTACGCGAAGGCCCTGATCGCCTCCGACGGTCCCGCGGCGGAGACGATCCGGCAGTTCGAGGAGGCCATTCGGCTCGACCACGGCACGGCGGCGTACGTCGTGGATCTCGCCCGCGCCTACGACAAGCTGGGCCGCGGGGACGAGGCCGCCGCCACGTACGCGCGGGTCCTCGAGGCGTCTCCGGGCGACACGAACGCGCTCCACGAGCTGGCCGGGCTGAACCTTAGGGCGGGCCGGCCGGAGGCGGCGCTTCCGTACTTGAAGCGGCTGGTCGCGGTCAACCCCGACGACCTCGTCGTGCAGCAGGAGCTCGGAGCCGCCGCCGAGAAGGCGGGCGACCGCGAAGGGGCCAAGCAGGCCTACGAGGGCGTACTGCAGAAGTTCCCCCAGGCGGCGGTCACGCGCGGCCTGCTCGCGGAGATCTTCATCAACGAGGGCCGCAACAACGACGCGGTGGCGCTGCTCCGGGCGGGCGTGGAGGCGGACCCCAACGCGGCCCTCATCCATCGCACCCTGGCCAGCGCCCTCGAGCGCACGGGGAACGTAGCGGCCGCGGTGCGGGAGTACCGCGAGTACGCCCGGCTGAACCCGGACGCCCCCGACGCCAAGGCCATGGCCGACCGCGCGGCTCGGCTGGAGGCGCGCGTCGCGCAGAGCTCCTGATGCGCTCCTTCGTCCTGGCCAGCCTGAGCACGGCCTCGCTGACGATCGTTTCGGGATCGTGGCTCTTCGCGGCCGACACGGCGCCGAGTCCCAGTCCGCGTCCCAGCGCCAGCCCCACGGCGGCCCCCAAGACCTCGCCGGCGCCGGGAGCGGCCGCCAAGCCGATGCCGAAGGCGTCACCGTCGGTCGCTCCCCCCGGGCACGTGTACGGCAACGACGACCTCCCGAAGCCGCCGTCTCCACCCGCGGTCGCCTCCCCGGGACCAGCCGGAGCCGGGAAGGGCGCGGTGACCAACCTCAAGCCGGCCGAGATGCCGCCGGCACCCGCGGAGGAGCCGACGCCGGAGCCGCCCTACGAGACCACGGAGCGGTACTGGCAGGAGCGGGCCGGCTCGCTGCGACAGACCATCGCGGACACGGAGCGCCGCATCACGGAGCTGGAGCAGAAGATCGGGGCGCTCCGGGACGACCGGAGCGCCGCGAACGCCATGGACCCCAACCGCGAGCAGCATCGCCAGGATGCGATCGCGCAGGCCCAGGCCGACCTCGAGCGCGCGCGCGCCGACCTTGGCCGGCAGCGCCAGGCCTGGGACGCCCTCGAGGAAGAGGCCCGGCGCAAGAGCGTCCCCCCCGGCTGGCTCCGCGAGCGGCCCGAACAGTAGGGACGCCCGTCAGCCACCCACCCGCCGTGCCCGACGTCCTCGTCGTCGAGGACAAGGAGTCCTTGCGGAGCATGCTCCGCAAGACCCTGGAGGCCCGCGGCCTCACCGTCGAGGAGGCGGGCGACGCCTACGAGGCGCGGCGCCGGCTGCAGTCCTCGCGCGTGCTCGTGGTGCTGACCGACCTCAAGCTGCCCGCGGGCAGCGGGCTGGACGTGCTCCAGGCGGCCAAGGAGGCGGACCCCGACGTCCCCGTGATCGTGATGACGGCCTTCGCCACCGTGGACGACGCGGTCAAGGCGATGAAGCAGGGGGCCACGGACTTCCTGACCAAGCCCGTGGACACCGACCACCTCGTGCTCCTGCTCGAGCGCGCGATGGAGCGGCGGCGCCTCCTGACCGAGTACGTCCTGCTCAAGGAGGAGTACCAGAAACGGATCGGCCTCCCGCGCCTGATCGGGGAGGACGCCGCCTTGAAGGACGCCATGATGGCGCTCCAGCGCGCCGCCTCCACCGACGCCACCGTGCTCCTGCTCGGCGAGAGCGGCACCGGCAAGGAGCTGATGGCGCGCTCGCTGCACCAGCTCTCCGCGCGGGCCAAGGGGCCGTTCGTCGCCATCAACTGCGCGGCCATCCCGGAGGCGCTGCTCGAGAACGAGCTGTTCGGGCACGAGAAGGGGGCGTTCACGGGCGCCTCCGGCCGCAAGACGGGCAAGGCGGAGATGGCGCATCACGGCACCCTCTTCCTCGACGAGATCGGCGACCTGCCCCTGCTCCTGCAGGGCAAGATCCTGCGCCTGGTGCAGGAGAAGCAGTTCGAGCGGGTGGGCGGCGTGCAGACCTTGAGCGTGGACGTGCGCGTGGTCGCCGCCACCAACCGCGACCTGAAGGAGGCGGTGGCGGCCAAGCAGTTCCGCGAGGACCTCTTCTTCCGGCTCTCCGTGTTCCCGGTGGAGATCCCGCCCCTGCGCCGCCGGCGCGGCGACATCCTGCTCCTGGCCGACGCCTTCCTCGAGAAATACGCGCGGGAGATGGGACGGCGCGGCCTCCGCCTGAGCGAGGAGGCGCGGACCGCCCTCGTCGCCCACTCCTGGCCGGGCAACGTGCGCGAGCTGCAGAACTGCCTGGAGCGGGGCGCCATCCTGTGCGACGGCGGCGAGATCCGGCCCGAGCACCTCCGGTTGGGCGACCATGCGGAGAGCGGGCCCACCCTCGGCGACGTCATCGACCTCTCGGGGACGCTGCCCGAAGTCGTGCGCCGGGTCTCCGCGCTGGCCGAGGAGGAGGCCATCCGGCGCGCGCTGAAGGAGTGCGAGGGGGACCGCAGCGCCGCCGCCGAGCGGCTCGGCATCAGCCTGTCGACGCTGAATCGGCGCCGGCGCGCCCAGGCGGGAGGGGCGGATCCGGCGGACGGCGAGCGGCGGGACGAGGACTGAGGCTCAGGCGACGGTCAGCGAGTCCGTGCCCTCGCGATAGGCGAACAGCTCGCCGAAGCGTCCCCAGTCCACGAGGACGTCGAACATGGCCTCCGCCTCTTCGCGGGGGAGGCGCTGCCGGATCTCGTTCACCACGTCCTCCCGGCGCACCTCGCCCTCGTGGAGCTCGATCAGGTCGCGCACGACCCTGAAGAGGCTCAGCTTGAGGAGCTGGGCCTTCCAGATCCGCTTGCGGTCGTCGGCGTCGTCCCGCACGAAGCGCTGGCCGGTGGGCGTCAGTCGGACCAGGCGTTGGGGCGTGTCCACCAGGTCGAGCATCTCGGCGCCCTTGACCTTGGTGAGGACTCCCACGAACGTGGCGTGGGTGTCGTCCGAGACCTGGAAGAGGTCGCACCCTCCGCCCTGCGTGTCGAGGTATTCGACCAGGCCGAGGATGTCGGCGGCGCGCGCTTCCGGGAGCGGCTCCACGATGTCGCGCGCGACGGCGGTGGAGGCGACGGTGACCGACACGTCCGGGAGCTCCGCGCTGGTGACGATGTCGTGCAGCTTGTCGAGGAGCCAGGTGAAGTCGGGCGAACGGGTATCGCGCGGCCGGGGCAGCGTGTTCTCGACGATCGTCCGGATGCGCCCGGGATGCGCGGACAGGATCACGATGCGGTCCGCCATGTACGCCACCTCGGTGATGTCGTGGCTGACCATCAGGATCGAAGAGGGGTTGCGGTCGCGGTCGTCCCAGATGTCGAGCACCTCGGCCCGCAGGGCCTGCGCCGTCAACGCGTCCACCTGGCTGAAGGGCTCGTCCATCAGCAGCATCTCGGGGTCCACGGCCAGGGCGCGCGCGATGCCCACGCGCTGCTTCATCCCGCCGGACAGCTCCCGCGGGTAGGCCTCGCGGAAGCCGTCGAGGCCGACGGTGCGGATGGCGGCGCGGGCCTTTTCCCGCGACGCCGCCTGGTCGAGGCCGAGGGCGCGCAGCACCTTCTCGACGTTCTGCTCGACGGTCAGCCACGGGAAGAGCGCGAAGCTCTGGAACACGATGGCCACGCCCGGGTTCAGGCCCCGCAGCGGCTGGCCGTGATAGAGGACGTCCCCGCTCGACGGCGGGATCAGTCCGGCCGCGATGCGGAGGATCGTGGACTTGCCGCAGCCGGAAGGCCCCAGGAGGGCCAGCACCTCGTTCGGCCGCACGTCGAGGGTGATGTCCTCCAGGACGCGCAGCGGCTTCCCGTTGCCGTGGTCGAAGGACTTCTGGACGCCCTTGAGCTGGCAGATCGGCGCTTCAATGGCCATGTCGTCTCACTTCGTGAGGGAGAACCGCGTCGCCGCCAGTTGGTAGCAGCGCCGCCAGACCAGCCGGTTGAAGGTCACCACGATCACCGACATCACGAGGACGGCGGCGCTGAGGCCCGCGAAGTCGGCATGCTCGGCGGCCCGGCTCACCGCCGCTCCCAGCCCGAAGGTGGTCAGGGTCGCGCCCCGGTAGGTCACGTACTCGGCCACGATGCTGGCGTTCCAGGCCCCGCCGGCCGCGGTGACCCAGCCCGTCACCAGGTAGGGGAAGACGGCGGGGAGGTAGAGGGTCCAGAACCTCTCCGCCCGCGTCATGCGGAACGCCACCACCGCCTCGCGCAGGTCCGAGGGGACGGAGCTCGCGCCCGCGATGACGTTGAAGAGGATGTACCACTGCGTGCCGAGGAGCATCAGGACGATGCTGCCGGCGCCGAGGCCGATGCCGGCGGCATGAAGGAGGGCGATCACAACCGGGAAGAGCATCGGGGCCGGAAACGACGCCATCACCTGGACCACCGGCTGCAGCAGGCGCGAGAGGCGGGGCGAGAGGCCGATGGCGAGGCCCACGGGCACCGCCCAGGCCGTGCCGATGATGGTCGAGATCAGGACCCGTCCCAGGGTGGCGGCGCCGGCCCGCCCGAGCCGCGCCCATTCCGGCCCGGGCAAGTGCCGCAGGAGGCGCAGCAGCTCGAGCGCGCCCCAGGCCCCGGCAAGGGCGATCACGGCGAGAGCCAGGGCCGGGATGAGCGTGGAGGCGGGGCCGGCGGGAGCCGGCACCGATGAGGGCTTCGCGGCGGCGCCCGGGGCCGCGGCCTTCGCTCGGGGCCGGGCGCGACGCGCCCGCCGGAGCCGGCGGACGAATCGCGAGCGACGCAGCAGATCGAGGAACCAGCTCCGCGAGACCTCCGCTGCCGTCGTCTCCTCGACCCGGAATCGCTGCGCCCATACGACCACGGGACGCCAGAGGAGCTGGTCGAGCCCCACGATCATGACCATCATGGCGAGGACGGCCAGGACCATGGCCCCGGCGCGGCCTTCGTGGACGGCCACGCTCATGTAGGAGCCCAGGCCGGGGAGGCGGAAGTCGTGGTCGCCGAGACGGAAGGACTCGTTGATCATCAGGAAGAACCATCCCCCGGCCATGCTCATCATGCTGTTCCACACGAGGCCGGTCGTCCCGAAGGGCAGCTCCACCCACTTGAAGCGCTGCCACCAGTCGAACCGGTACACGCTGGAGGTCTCGCGGAGGTCCAACGGGACCGACTTCAGCGCATGGTAGAAGCTGAAGGTCATGTTCCAGGCCTGGCCGGTGAAGATCATGATGACCGCGGCCAGCTCCAGGCCGACGTTGCTGTGGGGGAAGACCGCGACCAGGGCCAGCACGAGGCCGGGCATGAAGCCGAGGACCGGGATGCTCTGGAGGATGTCGAGCAGCGGGATGAGCAGCCTCTCCGCCCGCGCATCCTTGGCCGCCCAGAAGGCGTAGACCAGGGTGAAGGCCAGGGAGATCACGTACGCCACCAGGCCGCGCGTCATCGAGAAGAAGGTGTAGACGGGCAGCGCCCGGGCCGAGAGGTCGATCTCGATGGCCGGCCGCGGCGCACCCCTCCACTCGCGCGCGAACTGGAGCAGGCCGAAGAGGGCGGCGCAGAGGCCGAGCACGAGAAGGGCGTCGATCCAGAGCCGCCGCCGGAACGGCCGCGTGAGCGAGGTGGACAGCCCCCAGGCGCGGGTCGACAGGCGATCCATCAGCCGCGACCGGAATCTCTCAGGCGGGAGTGGCGTCCTCGACCCGCCGCTTCGGGCGCTGGTTGGCGGCCAGCACGCGCTTGCGCAGGCGGATGGCCGTCGGGGTGACCTCGACCAGCTCGTCGGTGTTGATGAACTCGAGAGCCTGCTCGAGGTTGAGCACGCGGTGCGGGGTGAGGCGGACGGCCTCGTCGGCGGTGGAGGCGCGCATGTTGGTCAGCTTCTTGGGCTTGGTGACGTTGACGTCCATGTCCGCCGGCCGCGCGTTCTCGCCCACGATCATGCCCTCGTAGACCGCCGTCCCCGGCCCCACGAACAGCTCCCCCCGCTCCTCGAGGTGGTTGAGGGTGTACGCCGTGGTGTCGCCGGGGCGGTCGGCCACGAGCACGCCCGTCGGCCGCCGCGCGATCTCGCCCTGCCAGTCGATCCAGCCGTCCAGCAGGCTGTTGAGGACGGCGGTGCCGCGGGTGTCCGTCATCAGCTCCGTGCGCACTCCGATGAGGCCGCGGGTGGGCACGTGGAACTCCAGGCGTACCCGGCCGGAGCCGTGGTTCACCATGCGCACCATCTTGCCCTTGCGCATGGCCATCTTCTCGAGGACCACGCCCATGTACGCCTCCGGGGCGTCGATCACGAACAGCTCGAGGGGCTCCTTGCGCTTGCCGTCTTCGGTGTGGGTCAGGACCTCGGGGTTGGAGATCGACAGCTCGAAGCCCTCGCGGCGCATGGTCTCGATGAGGATCGCGAGCTGCAGCTCGCCGCGGCCCATCACGCGGAAGGAGTCCGCGGAGTCGGTGGGCTCCACGCGGATGGAGACGTTGGTCAGCAGCTCCTTGTCGAGGCGCTCGCGGATGTTCCGGGAGGTGACCCAGCGGCCGTCCTTCCCGGCGAAGGCCGAGGTGTTGACGGAGAAGATCATCGAGAGCGTCGGCTCGTCGACGTGGAGGATGGGCAGCGGCGACGGCCGGTCCACGGACGTGACCGTCTCCCCGATCCCGATCCCCTCGAAGCCGGCCAGGGCCACGATCTCCCCGCAGTCCGCCCGCTCCACCGCCGCGCGCTCGAGCCCCTCGAACGCGTAGAGCTTGGTGACCTTGGTCGTCTGGAGCGTCCCGTCCGTCTTGGCCACCGCGACCTGCTCCCCGACCGCGACCCGGCCCGAGAAGATCCGTCCGATGGCCAGGCGGCCGAGGTAGTCGCTGTAGTCGAGGTTCGCGATGAGGAGCTGCAGGGGCCCGTCCCCGGCCGCGCGCGGGGGCGGGATGTGGGCGATCAGGGCCTCGAACAGCGGCCGCAGGTCCTTCTCCTCGCCCTCCAGCGTCATGCGGGCGGTGCCGAGCTTGGCGTTCGTGTACACGACCGGGAACTCGAGCTGCTCCTCCGTCGCGTCGAGGTCGATGAAGAGGTCGTAGACCTCGTTGAGGACCTCCTGGGGGCGCGCGTCCGAGCGGTCGATCTTGTTGACGACGAGGACGGTGGGGAGGCGGCCCTCCAGGGCCTTGCGCAGCACGTAGCGGGTCTGCGGCAGGGGGCCCTCGGAGGCGTCCACCAGCAGCAGCACCCCGTCCACCATCTTGAGCGCGCGCTCCACCTCGCCCCCGAAGTCGCTGTGCCCGGGGGTGTCCACGATGTTGATCTTCACGTCGCCGAAGTGGACGGAGGTGTTCTTGGCCAGGATCGTGATGCCGCGCTCGCGCTCGAGGTCGCTCGAGTCCATCACGCGCTCCACCACCTCCTGGTTGGCGCGGAAGGCGCCGCTCTGGCGCAGCAGGGCGTCCACGAGCGTGGTCTTGCCGTGGTCGACGTGGGCGATGATGGCGACGTTTCGAAGCGGCATCGATCCTCTCGAATCCTCCCGCGGACGGGGAACCACACATCATAGCCGCAATCGCTGGAGCGCGTCCGGAGCGAGACGGAGGCCGAGAGGGCCTCCCGCACACGCAGGCAGGGCGTCACGCAGTTGAGGGTCAGTCGCCCGGCGGGGCAGGGCCGGCCGTCCGATCAGAGGCCCGCCTGCGCCACCAGGGCGCTCGGGAAGCGCGCGAGCAGGGCGGTGGCGTGGACGACCTCCCGGAGGTCCACGTTCTCGCCGATGCGGTGCGCGTTCTGCTCGTGGCCGGGCCCGATGCCGATCATGGCCGGGTGGCGCACCGTCCCCGAGATCACCCACCGCTTGCCCTCGGGCACCGCGATCCGGCTCTCGTCCGCCGCCATCGGGTAGCCGACGCCGTCGGTGGAGAAGATCCACCGGCCCAGCCGTGGCTCGCGCGGCAGGTCGCCGGCGTAGGGTGCACCGCCGCCCACGTGCGGCGTGACCACGCCGCGGTAGGCCAGGAGGGCGGCCTGCACCGCGGGGTGGTCCTCCGGGGTGAGCCATCCGGGATAGACCTGCGGGTTGTCGGCCGGCCATCCCTTCCAGGTGAGCGCTCGATAATGGGGGATCCCGATCTCGACGCGCAGGCCGGCGGCGCGGGCGCGGCCGACCGCCTCCAGCGCGTCCATCTGCGCCAGCGCCTGCTCCGCCGACTCGCCGACGGTCAGCCGGCGATCGAGGCGCAGGGTGAGCGTCTCCGGCACCGCGCAGTCCGAGGGCGTCTCGACACGGGCCCAGGACGCCGTGCGGGAGCCGCGGCCGAGGAACGGATGGTCGGCGAAGCCCTCGCCGGCGGCGTGCGCCCGCGCCGCCTCGACGATGATGGCGGCGCCGTGCTCGAGCGGGTTGAGCCCTTCCTGCGGCATGGAGCCGTGGCACGACCGGCCGGTCACCCGCACCTCGATCTGCATGCGCCCGCGCTGTCCCCGGTAGATCCCGAGCGCGCCCTCGCGGGCGTGACCGGTGGCCTCCGTGAGCACCACCACGTCCGGGATCTGCGCCGCCGGCGCTCCCGGCCAGGCGTGCGCCTTCAGGAACAGGGCGCCCCCGCCGTCGTTGTCCTCCTCCGCCACCGTCGCGTAGGAGCGGACGATCACGCCGCGCAGGGCCCCCTCGCCTTTCAGCTCGAGCAGGATGCGCGTGGCCATCACCTGGCAGACGACGCCGGCAAGCTGGTCGGCGGCGCCGCGACCGAACACGAGGTGCTCCCACTCCGATTCCGGCGGCAGGTGGCCGGCCGCCTCCCGGAGGGCGTCGCGATCGACGCGGGCGGCGTCGATCAGGCCGTCGTAGGCGTCGAGGCCGTCTCCGAGCCGTGCCCGCCATTCGTCGCGCAGGGCCTGCACGGTGTCGGTGTGGCCGTCGAGGAGCACGACCCGCTTGCGCGCGATGGGAATGCCGTCGCCGTCGTCCTGGACCGTCCACACGAGGTTCCCGAAGGCGTCGAAGGCGGCGTCGGAGGCGTGACGCACCGCGCGGAGGTCGACCAGCCGGCGCCGCAGCAGCTCCAGGCGTGGCCCTTCGTGGTTCGACAGCCCGCAGAGGGGATCGCCGCCGTCGGCGGCGGATCGGGCCACGAGGTCGGCGGGGACGCGGATCAGCTCCCGCAGGAGGCGCGCGGCGTGCGGCCGGTCGCGATGGGCGAGGGCGGCGATGGCGCGATCGAGGGGGGAGGTGGCGGCGGGAGGGTGCGCGGCGTGGGCGAGGTCGGTCGTCATCGCGAGGCCTCCATCCGGGAATCCAGGTCGGGGGCGAGGGCCGCGGCCAGCACGGCCATGATCACGTAGAGCTTCTTGGCCGCCTGCCGGGCCACCGAGTGCGAGAAGCGGTCCATCACCGCCGGTGCGACCTCCTCCCCGATGCTGGCGGGCAGGCAATGGAGGTAGAGGGCGTCGCGGGTCAGCGCCATGCGCCTCTGGTCACAGATCCAATCGCGGTGGCGGGCGTTGAGGGCGAGGGCGCGCGCCTCCACGTCCGCCTTGAGCGCGCGATCGTCGCGGCGATGGGCCTCGAGGCGCTCCCACATGGGGTCCCAGGCCCCCCACGATTTCGGGTAGACGGCGTCCGCGCCTGCGAACGCCTCGTCCATCGAGTGGGTGATGCGGAACGATCCGCCGCCGGCGGCGGCCTGGCGCCGAGCGCTCTCCACCACGTCCGGCATGAGCGTGTAGCCCTCCGGGTGGGCCAGCGTCACCACCGCCCCGAAGCGAGTGAGGAGCAGGATCAATCCCTGCGGGACGGAGAGGGGCTTGGCGTACGCGCTCGTGAAGGCCCAGGTGACGGCGATGCGCCGCCCCTCCAGGCTCCCCCCGAAGCGCTCGCGGAGCCAGAGCAGGTCGGCCAGCGCCTGCGTCGGGTGGTCGACGTCGGACTGGAGGTTGACCACCGGGACCGGGCGGCGCGCCCCCGAAGCGGCGAGGTACTCGTCGATCCCGCGTTGCATGTCGGCCATGAAGCGCTGGCCTTCGCCGGGCAGGAGGTCGTGGCGCACTCCGAGGGCGTGGGCGTTCATCCCGAGCATCGCGCCCGTCTCCCGCGCCGTCTCTCCGTGCGCCACCTGGCTCGAGGTGCCGTCCACGATCACCGGGTGCATGCCGAGCCGGGCCGCCGCCCCCGCCCAGGCCGAGCGCGTGCGCGTGGAGTTGTCGAAGAAGAGGGCATAGGCGAGCTGCCCGGGCAGGAAGTCGAGGCGGCGTCCGGCGAGGTCGAGCGACTCCAGGCGAGCGGCCAGCGCGAGCAGGGCTTCCAGGCGCGCGAGGGACCAGTCCGCGGTGGTCAGCAGGCTCGCGCCGCGGAGCTCCGCGAGCGGGGCCGGCCGGATCCGGGGGGAGACCGCGTTCGATGTCATCGGCGTACTCCTGGGAGAGCGTGCGACCGCCTCCGTGCCTGGGGCAAGATCCCGACGTTCCTGGGTCATCGGGCTCAGGTGGGCCGCGCCCGGGTTTCCCTTATGCTCGCAGGCGGCGCGGGCGGCCGCGGCCGCTCCGGCGCGACGGGACCCCGCATGCGAATGTCTCTGGTGGCCGCGCTGGTCGTCGCCGTGGGCGGGCTCGCTTCCGTCCGTCCGGGCCGCCCCGTGGCGCCGGCGGATGACCTGCCCGCAGCCGGCGCGCGCCGCGTGAGCTTCGACGCCGGCTGGCGGTTCCACGAAGGCGACGACCCCCGCGCGGCGAGCTCGGGCTTCGCCGACACGGACTGGCGCCGGCTCGACCTGCCCCACGACTGGGCGATCGAGCAGCCCTTCGACCCGAAGCTCAACCCGCACACCGCCGCCCTCCGCTCGTTCGGCGTGGCCTGGTACCGGAAGCACTTCACCGTCCCCGCCGGGGCGGAGGGCCGGTACTACGCCGTCGAGATCGACGGCGCGATGTCGAACGCGACCGTCTTCCTCAACGGCCGTGAGCTGGGGGGCCGCCCCTACGGGTACATCGGCTTCGCCTTCGACCTCACGCCCGCCCTCGTCTTCGGCGGCGAGAACGTGATCGCGGTCCGTCTCGCTCCCGAGGACGAGTCCTCGCGCTGGTACCCGGGGGCCGGCCTGTACCGCCACGTCTGGATCGACGCCACGGGGCCGGTCCACGTCGCCCGCGACGGCACCTTCGTCACCACGACCGCCGTGACCGAGGCCGCGGCCACGGTCTCGATCCGGACGGAGGTGCGGAACCGGGAGAGCGCGCCCGCGAAGATCCGGCTCGAGACGGCGATCCTCGACCCCGAGGGCCGGCAGGTCGCGGGACGAGCGGACGAGGCGACGGTCGCGGCCGGCGCCACCCAGGTGGTGGCGGTCGAGCTCGGAATCGCCCGGCCGACGCGCTGGGAGCTCGACCGGCCGTATCTCTACACGGCGACGAGCGTCGTCGCCCGCGAGGGCGTGGTGCTCGATCGCTACCTGACCCCGTTCGGGATCCGCACGATCGAGTACGGCCCCGGGAAGGGGTTCCTGCTCAACGGCCGGCGCGTGCGCTTCCAGGGCGTGTGCGACCACCACGACCTCGGGGCCCTCGGCACCGCCGTCCACCGCCGCGCGATCGAGCGCCAGCTGGAGATCCTGCGCCGGATGGGCGCGAACGCCATACGGACCAGCCACAACCCGCCCGCGCCCGAGCTCCTGGAGCTGGCCGACCGCATGGGCTTCCTGGTCATGGACGAGGCCTTCGACATGTGGGGCCGGCCGAAGGTGAAGAACGGGCACGGCAGGTATTTCGCCGAGTGGGGCGACCGCGACCTGCGCGACATGATCCGCCGCGACCGCAACCACCCGAGCGTCGTGATGTGGAGCATCGGCAACGAGGTCCGGGAGCAGGGCGAGCCGGACGGGGCTCTCACCGCCCGGAGGCTGACCGCCATCGCCCACGAGGAGGACCCGACGCGCCCGGTGACCTCGGCCTTCAACGAGATCGACGGCGCGATCCGGAACGGCCTCGCCGACGCCGTCGACATCCCCGGGTTCAACTACGGCGTGCGCGAGTACGCGAGGATCCTGGCCGAGCACCCGGCCTGGACGATCGTGGCCAGCGAGACCGCCTCCTGCGTCAGCTCGCGCGGCGTCTACCACCTGCCCGTCGCCACCTACGAGAAGCACCCGTCCCGACAGCTCTCCAGCTACGACGTCATCGCGCCGCGCTGGGCCTACTGCCCGGACGTGGAGTTCGCCGGGCTTTTGGAGTCGCCCGCCGTGCTCGGCGAGTTCGTCTGGACGGGCTTCGACTACCTCGGCGAGCCCACGCCCTATTTCGCCTGGGACCGGCCTCGCGACGAGAACGATTGGCCGGCCCGCAGCTCGTACTTCGGGATCGTCGACCTCGCCGGCTTCCCCAAGGACCGCTTCTACCTCTACCAGAGCCAGTGGACGCGCGCCCCGATGGTCCACCTGCTCCCGCATTGGAGCTGGGCGGGCGCCGAGGGCCGGCCCATCCCCGTCATGGCCTACACGAGCGCGGAGGAGGTCGAGCTGTTCCTCGACGGGCGCTCGCTCGGACGCAAGAAGAAGGGCGAGCCCTGGTCGATGCCGGTGAACGAGAAGATCAGCAAGGACGGGCGCTTCACGTCGAGATACCGGCTGGTCTGGGACGTGCCCTGGGCGCCGGGGACGCTGAAGGCGGTCGCCTACGCGGGCGGCCGGCCGGTCGCCACCGACGAGGTGAGGACGGCCGGTCCTCCGGCACGCGTCGTCCTTCAGCCGGATCGCGACCTCATCGCCGCCGACGGCCAGGACCTGTCCTTCGTCACCGTGCGCATCGAGGACGAGCGCGGGACGCTCGTGCCCGGGGCGGACGGCCTCCTCGGCTTCGAGGTGACGGGTCCGGGCGCGATCGCCGGCGTCGACAACGGCAACGCCGCGTCGATCGAGCCGTTCCAGGCCGACCATCGGCGAGCCTTCAACGGCCTCGCCCTCCTGATCGTGCGGTCGCGGCGGGGCGAGCCCGGACCCATCTCGGTGAGAGCCACCTCCCCCGGCCTGGCGCCCGGACGAGCGGCGCTCGCGTCGCGGTAGGTCGTCCGCCGTGTCATCATCGGCCTCGACCGGTCGGAGGAGAGACCCATGCCCACGAGCGCGCGCCACTTCCGGTGGGACGACATCCCTAAGGAGAAGCTCAACGAGCAGCTCGACCGCCGCCTCATCACCGGCAACCGCATGATGCTGGCCCACGTCTACCTGAAGAAGGGCTGCCTGGTGCCGCGCCACTTCCACGAGAACGAGCAGATCACCTACGTCCTGGAGGGCGCGCTGCACTTCTGGCTCGGCGAGGACGAGAAGGAGGAGGTCGTGGTGCGGGCGGGCGAGGTGCTGACCATTCCCTCGAACCTGCCCCACAAGGCGCTGGCCCTCGAGGACACCCTGGACGTCGACGTCTTCTCCCCGCCGCGCCAGGACTGGCTGGACGGCACCGACGCCTACCTGCGGGGCCGTTGACCGTGGACCTCGGCCTGCGGGGAAGGGTCGCGCTCGTCGCCGCCTCCAGCCGGGGCCTCGGACGCGCCATCGCCGAGGAGCTGGCGCGGGAGGGCGCGAGCGTGGTCCTGTGCGCACGCCAGGAGGCGCGCCTGAACGAGGCGGCGCGCGAGGTCGCGGCGGCCACGGGAGCCGAGGTGCGGGCCGTCGCCGCGGACGTGTCGAAGAAGGGGGAGGCCCAACGGCTGGCCGAGATCGCCCTCGGCTCGTTCGGGCGCGTCGACGTGGTGGTGACCAACTCCGGGGGGCCGCCGCCCGGGACCTTCGAGAGCACGGGGCCCGAGGGATGGCAGGCCGCCTTCGACGTCCTGCTCGCGAGCGCGGTCGAGCTGATCCGTCCGCTCCTGCCCGGCATGAAGGAGCGCCGCTTCGGGCGCATCCTGAACGTCACCTCCATCACCGTGAAGCAGCCGGTCGAGAACCTGATCCTCTCGAACGCGCTGCGCGCCGCCGTCACCGGCATGGCGCGCACGCTGGCCAGCGAGGTGGCGTCTCACGGCATCACCGTCAACAACCTGCTCCCCGGCTACACGAGGACGGAGCGCCTCACCGAGCTGGCGGAGGCCTCGGGGACACGGCAGGGCATCTCGCCCGCGGAGTTCTACGCGCGGCTCGAGCGCGAGATCCCGGCCCACCGCCTGGGCGAGCCGCGCGAGCTGGCGGCCCTGGCCGCCTTCCTGGCCTCCGAGCGCGCCGGCTACATCACGGGCCAGTCGATCGCGGTGGACGGGGGCTGGATCCGGAGCCTGTACTGACCCGGGCCGCCCTCAGCGGGGCGAGCGGCCGCGCTCCACGATCAGCCGCCGGTAGTCCTCCGGCGTGTTGACCCCGGCGCGGCAGCCGGGGCCACCCGCGACGTGCTCGATCCATTCCGGATGGCGGGCGAGCACGCCGCGCGCCCCGTCCCGGGGGTCCGCCTCCCGCAGCGCGTTCCACGCCGCGCGCGCGAATCCGGCGGGGTGGCCGCGGCGGCCCTCGTGGCTGGGGACGGCGATGCGGGCGCCGCGCGTGAGCGCGTCCACCACGGCGTCGACCGTCTCCGGCTCCACCAGCGGATGGTCGACGGGGTGGACGAGCACCGCGTCCGCGCCCGCCGCCTCCGCCGCCTCCAGGCCGGCGAGGATCGACGTGAGCATCCCCTCCGCGTGACGCGGGTTCAGGACGAGGACGAGGCCGGCCGGCGCCGCCTCGCCAGCCACGCGAAGGGCGTCGTGCCCGAGCACGGCTACCACCCGCGAGATCCCGGGCCGGCCCAGGAGGCGGGCGCAGCGGGCCAGGAAGGTCTCGCCGTCGACACCCAGGAGCGCCTTCGGCCCTCCCATGCGCTGGCCGCGCCCGGCCGCCAGCACCACCGCGTCGATGCGCATCAGCGCCGCCCGCGGTCCGGCGCGCCGTCGGGTATCATCGGGCGGTCACGATGAAGCTCAAGCACCTCGTCTCCCTCAACCACACGCGGGCGGAGATCGACGAGATCTTCGACCTCGCGGGCCGGGTCAAGGCCGACCCCGGAGCCTACGCCCACGCCCTGCAGGGCAAGTCCCTGGGCATGATCTTCCAGAAGCCCTCCACGCGCACGCGCGTCTCCTTCGAGGTCGGGATGTTCCAGCTCGGCGGGCACGCGCTGTACCTGGGCGCGAGCGAGATCCAGATCGGGCGCGGGGAGACGATCGCCGACACCGCGCGCGTGCTCTCCCGCTACGTGGACGGCATCATGGCCCGCGTGTTCTCCCACGAGGACCTCGTGGAGATGAGCCGCCACGCGACGGTGCCCGTCATCAACGGGCTGAGCGACCTCCTGCACCCCGTGCAGGCCCTGTGCGACTTCTTCACCCTGCTCGAGAAGAAGGGCCGCCTCGACGGCCTCACCCTCGCCTACGTCGGCGACGGCAACAACATGTGCCACGCCCTGATGCTGGCCGCGGTCAAGCTGGGGGTGGCCGTTCGAGTGGCCGTCCCGCAGGGTTACGAGCCGAACCAGCTCATCGTCAAGAGCGCGGTGCGGGAGGCGCAGAAGCTGCGGACGCCGCCTCCGGTCGTGACCGCCGACCCGTTCGAGGCGGCGCAGGGCGCGGACGCCGTCTACACCGACGTCTGGACCTCGATGGGCCAGGAGGCGGAATCGGACGCGCGGCACCAGGCCTTCCAGGGATACATGGTGAGCCCGGAGCTGATGGCGGTGGCGGCCCCCGACGCCCTGTTCATGCACTGCCTGCCCGCCCACCGCGGGGAAGAGGTGGCGGCGGAGGTGATCGACGGCCCGCAGTCCGTCGTCTTCGACCAGGTCGAGAACCGCCTCCATGTGCAGAAGGCCATCCTCATCCTGCTCATGGGCGGCTCCGTCGGGGCCGAGCCGCCGGCCTTCCTGCGCGTCTGAGCGGGGCTAGAGAGAGCGCCGTCGCGCCGGCGCGCGGCGGCCCCTGAGCTCGTCCAGGGCGGCCAGGATCTCTCCCGTGGCCACGTCGCGCGCGATCTGGACCCGGCCGATCCCCGCCGGCAGCACGAACGGCACCCGGCCCTCCTGCGCCTTCTTGTCGTGGGCCACGGCGTCGAGCAGGCGCTCCGCGGGCAGGCGGCCCAGGCCGGGCCGGGGGCCGAGGCCGTCGACGGCGGAGGCGATCGCCTCGAACTCCGCGGCCGGCAGCAGCCCCCGGCGCCGCGCGATCGCGGAGGCCCCGATGAGCCCCCAGCCCACGGCCTCCCCGTGGGTGAAGCGCCGGTAGGACGTGAGGGCCTCGAAGGCGTGGCCGAGCGTGTGGCCGAGGTTCAGCACCCGCCGCAGGTCGCCCTCTCTCTCGTCGCGCGACACCACGTCCGCCTTGAGGCGGACGGCGGCGGCGATGGCCTCGTCCAGCGCCTTCGCGCTCCAGCCCTCGAGCGAGGGAGGCGCCTTGCGTACGTCCTCGAACAGGGCGGGGTCGCCGATGACTCCGCACTTGAGGACCTCGTAGGCCCCCGACTGGCGCTGGCGCGGAGGCAGGGTGTCCAGGAACGCGGGGTCGGTGACGACCGCGCGCGGCTGGTGGAACGCGCCGATCATGTTCTTGGCCCGCGGGTGGTTGACGCCGACCTTGCCGCCGACCGCGCTGTCCACCATGGCCAGGAGGGTCGTGGGCACCGGCACCCAGTCCACGCCGCGCATGTAGGTCGCGGCGGCGAAGCCCGCCATGTCCCCGATGACGCCGCCGCCGACGGCGACCACCAGCGCATCCCGCCCCAGGCTCGCCTCCACGAACGCGTCGTAGAGGCGCTGCACCGACGCCATGGTCTTGCTCCGCTCGCCGTCGGGCACGAGCATCTCGGTCCAGTCGAGGCCCTCCAGGCCGGGCGCGATCCGCTGGCGGTGCCGCTCCCAGATCAGCGGGCTCGAGACGATGGCCAGCCTCTTCCGCCCGAGGGGAGAGAGGAGACGGCCGAGCTCCCCGGACAGGCCGTGCCCGAGGTGCACCGAGTACGGCCGGCCGGGGACGGGGACGCGGATCTCCTGCATGGCGCGGGCGAGCCTACCACGGTGGAGTTGAGACTCGCCGCGGCAGCGCGTAACGTGCCGGGCGCGGGTCCGCGAGCGGCCCGCGTCCGACCCCGGAGGTCCTGATGAAGACGAGAGATGGCCTCGCCGTCGTGGCGACGATGGCCTGGCTCGGCGCGGCAGTGCCGTCCGGCGCCCCCGCGGCCCGTGCCGCCTTTCCGGAGGCGGCGCCTTCGACCGGCGAGGTGATGGAGGCCTTCATGAAGGCGAGCACCGGCAACGTGGCCGATGCCGTGGACGAAGCCACCGGTGTACGCGGCTTCATGTCCAGCGACATGAAGCCGGTGTTCAAGGCCAAGGTCATCGGCCCCGCCGTCACCGTCCTGCTGCGGCGCGCCCTGCGCACCGACCGTCGCGACTGGCCGAACCTCCAGATCCAGACCCTCGACCAGGCGCCGCCCGGCAGCGTGATGGTGGAGGTCCTGGAGGACGGCCTGGAGACGGCCGGGGTCGGCAACCTCATGGCGACCACGGCCAAGGTGCGCGGCCTGGCCGGCATGGTCATCGACGGCGGCGCCCGCGACGTCGAGGAGATCGAGGAGATCGGCTTCCCGGTGTGGAGCCGCAGCCAGACCCCCGCCACCTCCGTCGGCCGGTACGTGCCCGTGGCCCGCAACGTGCCCGTGACGTGCGGAGGCGTGCTCGTCCGCCCCGACGATTGGATCGTCGCCGACAAGACGGGGGTGGTCGTGGTCCCGAAGGAATCCATCGCCCAGGTCGTCGCGCTCCTGGGCCAGTACGACGACAAGGAAGCCAAGATGGTGCCGCTCATCAAGGAGACGAAGTCGATGGGCAGGGCGCTCGAGAGGTTCAACCGCTACTAGCGGCCGGCCGCCTCAGCGCAGCCAGCCGGGCAGGGCGCCCTCGCGCCGGGCGCGGTCCTCGAACCGCGCTTCCGCCTCCTTGACGCGCGCCTCCAGGGCCGCGAGCTGCCGGCGCCAGGCCTCGAGCTGGGTGTCCGGGCCTTTCGAGGCCCGGCGCGAGGGCCCGGGAGCCTTGTCCTCGCGCTCGGCGATCCGGGCCCGCAGGTCCTCGATCCGGTCGCGCTCGCGTTGCAGGCGGTCGTGGACGCGCTCCGACTGGCGCCGCCAGTACGCCTCGGCCTTGGCTCGTCCCTCGTCCGCGGACCGGCGTGACGCCGGCGCCGGCTCCAGGGGGGCGGCCACCGTCGAGTTCACCCCCGTCTGGTCGCGCCGCGGCGCGACGCGCTCGAGGTCTTCGTTCGTGTAGAGGGGGACCGGCTTCTTCTCGTTCGGCGCTCCCGCGGCCGCCGAGGCGGCGAGGAGCACTCCCAGACACAGACCCGGACACGACATGACATGCCTTTCCGGGAGAGCGGGGGTGCGAAGGGGGGAGACCGCGAGGCCGGGCGCATCTTAGCACGGTCGGGCGCGCAGGCCAGGTCCGAATCCGGCGCTGATAGAATCGATCCTTTGAGCGCTCGCACTCCCCACATGGCTGATGACCTCACGCGCGTCGACTTCCTGGTGCTGGGCTCCGGCATCGCCGGCCTGCGGGCCGCGCTCGGCCTCGCCCGCCACGGGGACGTCCTGGTGGTGACCAAGGACCAGCCCACCGAGAGCAACACCGGGTACGCGCAGGGCGGGGTGGCGGTGGCGCTGGGGTCGGACGACGAGCCCGCCCTGCACCTCGACGACACCCTCAAGGCGGGGGCCGGCATCGTCTCCGCGCCCGCCGCGCGCGTGCTGGTGGAGGAGGGCCCGGAGCGCATTCGCGAGCTGGCCGCCTGGGGCGCGCGCTTCGACCGCGAGGGCGGCCAGTTCCACTTCACACGGGAGGGCGCCCACTCGCGCAACCGCGTCCTCCATGCCCTGGGCGACGCCACGGGCTGGGAGATGGTGCGCGCGCTGCTCGACCGCGCGCAGCGGACGCCCCGTGTCTCCGTGCGCTCGTTCGCCTGCTCCGTCGACCTCGTGGTCGCCGACGGCGCCGTGGTGGGGTGCCGCTTCCTCTCCGAGAAGGGCGAGGAGACGGACGTCCTCGCCCGCGCCACCCTCCTCGCCACCGGCGGCGCCGGACAGGTGTTCGCGGAGACCACGAACCCCCCGGTTGCGACGGGCGACGGCATGGCCATGGCCCGCCGCGCCGGCGCCGCCCTCCTCGACATGGAGTTCGTGCAGTTCCACCCCACCGCGCTTGCCGTCCCCGGGGCGCCGCGCTTCCTCGTCTCCGAGGCCGTGCGCGGCGAGGGGGCCTACCTCCGCAACGCGCAGGGCCAGCGCTTCACCGAGGAGCTGGCCGCGCGCGACCAGGTGGCGCGCGCGATCGCGCGCGAGGACCGGGAGGGCCGCGGCCCGGTCACGCTCGACCTCCGCCACCTGGATCCCGAGCACGTGCGGAGCCGGTTCCCGCGCATCGTCGCCACCTGCGCCCGCTACGGCCTGGACCTCACGCGGGACCCCGTGCCGGTCACGCCCGCCGCCCACTACGTCATGGGCGGAGTGGCCACCGACCTGTTCGGCCGCTCGACCCTGCCCGGCCTCTATGCGGCCGGCGAGACCGCGGGCACGGGAGTGCACGGCGCGAACCGGCTGGCCAGCAACTCGCTCCTGGAGGGGCTCGTGTTCGGGGCCAGGGCCGCGGAGGCGATGGCCGGGGATCGAGCGGTCACGGCTCCGGCCGGCAACGGCCCGACGTCAACGGATCCGTCCGAGCCTTCGGCTCCGGAGCGCCGCCCGGATGAGATCGTGGCGGCGCTCCGTCGCCGGACATGGGAAAGCCTCGGCCTCGAGCGGGACGGCGCCGGGCTGCGCGCGCTCCTCGAGGACATCTCGCGCCTCGGCGCCGTCGTGGCCGGCCACCCTCGCGACCGTGCCGCGGCCGAGGCCCGCAACCTCGTTGCGGTGGCGGAGGCCATGGCCGTGGGGGCGCTCTTCCGGGAGGAGAGCCGCGGAGGCCATTTCCGCCTCGACTTCCCGCAGACGGACGACGCGCGCTTCCGGGGGCACACCCTGCTTTCCGCGGGCGGACCGCGCCTGGTCCCGGTGGACGAGGTCCCGGGGCGAGCGGCGTGAGCACCCACGTCCTCCTCTTCCCGTTCGGCGACTACTGGTGGTTCTACGCCGCCTTCCTGGCCCTCGTCTGCGTGCTGCTGGCCCTGGACCTCGGGATCTTCCACCGCCGCGCCCACGTGGTGTCCCTCAAGGAAGCGGCGGCCTGGACGGTGGTGTGGGTGGCCCTGGCCATGGCCTTCCTGGGCGGGTTCTACCTGTTCATGCTCCACCGCCTGCCCCACGATCCGCGGCTGCAGGCGATCCCCGGCTTCGACGCGGGCAAGGCCGCCCACCTGGGTGCCCTGGAGTTCCTGGCCGGCTACGTGGTGGAGTACTCGCTCTCCGTCGACAACATCTTTGTGTTCGTGGTGGTGCTGAACTACTTCGGCGTCCCCACGCGCCTCCAGCACCGGGTGCTCTTCTTCGGCATCCTCGGCGCGCTCGTCTTCCGGGGCATCTTCATCGGGCTGGGCGCACTCCTGCTCCGCGTCGAGTGGGTCATCCTCCTCTTCGGCGTGTTCCTCATCTACACCGGGTTCCAGATGATGTTCGCGGGGGAGAGGGAGGTGGACCCCGAGAGCAACCGGATCATCAGGGTCTTCCGGCGGTTCGTGCCCGTCACCACCGAGCTCCAGGGCCACAAGTTCTTCCTCAAGCGGGACGGCAAGCTCCACGCCACGCCCCTGTTCATCGCCCTCCTGTTCCTGGAGATGACCGACATCGTGTTCGCGGTGGACTCCGTGCCCGCCATCTTCGCGCTCACCCGCGAGCCCCTGATCGTGTTCACGTCGAACATCTTCGCCATCCTGGGCCTGCGCAACCTCTACTTCCTGCTGCGGGGGGCCATCGACAAGTTCCACCTGCTGAAGTACGGCCTGGGCGTCGTCCTGATGTTCGTGGGCGCGAAGATGACGTTCCTCAACCGGCTCTACGGCGGGCATTTCCCCATCACCCTGTCCCTGGGCATCATCGTGGGCGTGATCGCCGTCGCGGTCGCGCTCTCGCTGGCCTTCCCGAAGAAGGCGGGCCCGGGGGCATCGGAGGACAAACATGAGTGAACACGCGAGGCGACCGAAGCAGTCGCCGGACTTCCCCTCCCCCTACGTGGGGAGGGATAGGGTGGGGGGTCGATGAATGAACATGGATAGACAACACGTCTCCAAGGAGATCACTCCCCGGGGCGAGGACTTCTCGCAGTGGTACCTCGACGTGGTCCTCAAGACCGAGATGGCGGACTACGGGCCGGTGAAGGGGTGCATGATCATCCGGCCCTACGGCTACGCGGTCTGGGAGAACATGCAGGCGGACATGGACCGGCGCATCAAGGAGACCGGCCACGTCAACGCCTACTTCCCGCTGTTCATCCCCAAGAGCTACCTGGAGAAGGAGAAGGAGCACGTCGAGGGGTTCTCCCCGGAGTGCGCCTGGGTGACCATCGGCGGGGGAGAGGAGCTGGAGGAGCCGCTGGCCATCCGGCCCACCTCGGAGGCCATGATCTGCTCGATGTACGCGAAGTGGGTCCGGTCCTGGCGCGACCTGCCCGTCCTCATCAACCAGTGGGCCAACATCGTGCGCTGGGAGAAGGTCACGCGGCCGTTCCTCCGCACCACGGAGTTCCTCTGGCAGGAGGGCCACACCCTGCACGCGACGGAAGCGGAGGCGGAGGAGGAGACCCTCAAGATGCTCCAGGTCTACCGGAGCTTCTCGGAGGAGGTCCTGGCCATGCCCGTGGTGTGGGGCCGCAAGTCGGAGAGCGAGAAGTTCGCGGGCGCGCTGCGCACGTACTCGATCGAGGCCCTCATGGGCGACGGCCGGGCCCTGCAGGCAGGGACCAGCCACAACCTCGGCCAGCACTTCTCGACCGCCTACGGGATCGAGTTCCTGGACAAGGACCAGCAGCGCGTGCTGCCCTGGTCCACCTCGTGGGGCACGTCCACGCGGATGATCGGGGGGCTGATCATGACGCACGGCGACGACGCCGGGCTGATCCTGCCTCCGCGCGTCGCCCCCTACCAGGTCGTGATCGTCCCCATCCCGCCGCGCAAGGGGGACTGGAACGAGTCCGTCCTGCCCAAGGCGCGCGAGGTCATGGCCACCCTGCGCAAGGCGGGCCTGCGCGTGCACCTCGACGACCGCGACACCCAGCAGCCCGGCTTCAAGTACGCGGACTGGGAGATGCGCGGGGTGCCGCTGCGCCTGGAGGTCGGGCCCAGGGACGTCGAGAAGGACCAGTGCGTGCTCGTCCGGCGCGACACCCGCGAGAAGGCGTTCGTGCCCCTCGCCTCGGTGGCCGAGCGCGCCCGCGAGATCCTGGACGCCTTCCAGCGCGAGCTGCTGGACCGGGCGCGCCGGTTCGTGGCCGACAATACGAGCCACGTCGGCTCCTACGACGAGTTCAAGCGGGTGATGGCCGACAAGCGGGGCTTCATCGTGGCCGGCTGGTGCGAGTCAGCGGGGTGCGAGGCGAAGATCAAGGAGGAGACGCGCGCCACCGTCCGCGTGATCCCGATCGAAGGAGCGCCCGCGGCCGGCGCCTGCGTGCGCTGCCGCCAGCCGTCGCCCGGCGAGGTCTATTTCGCCCAGGCCTATTGATGTGAGCGCGCGCGGCGCCGCCGCTCCCGTGGCGGGTGTCGCGCCGCTCCTCCTGGCCTCCGGGGCCTGCGCCCTCGCCTACCAGACGGCGTGGACGCGGGAGTTCCGGCTCATCTTCGGCGCCTCCACCGCCGCCTCCGCGGCCGTGGTCGCGGTGTTCATGGGGGGCCTCGGGCTGGGCGGCCGGCTGATCGGCCCGCGCGCGGACCGGCACGCGAACCCGCTCGCGTTCTACGCGCGGCTGGAGGCGCTGGTCGCGATCACGGCTGCGGCCACGCCCTGGCTCCTCGCCCTCGTGCGCGAGGTGTACATCGGCCTGGGCGGAGCGGGCACCATGGGTCCGGGGCTCGCCACCGCCACCCGCCTGGTCCTGGCCGGACTCGTCCTGCTGCCGCCGACCGTGCTCGCGGGCGGCACCCTGGGCGCGGCCGCGCGCGCGGTCGAGCCGGAAGGGGACACCCGCCGCCGCGCCACCGCCCTCCTCTACGGCGTCAACACGCTGGGGGCGGTGGCGGGATGCCTGGCCACGACGTTCTTCATGCTGGAGACCTTCGGCACCCGGCGGACGCTCTGGCTGGCGTGCCTGGCGAACCTGCTCGTGGCCGTGATCGCGGCCATGCTGGCGCGCTCGCGCGCGGTGGTGCCGGTGCCCGTCGCCGTCTCCGAGCCCGACGCGATGCTGGCGGGCCCGTCGGCTCCACCGGGTTTCGTCCTCACCGCCGCCGCCGTCGTGGGGTTCGCGTTCTTCCTGATGGAGCTCGTCTGGTATCGCATGCTGGGTCCGATCCTGGGGGGCACGGTCTACACGTTCGGCCTCGTGCTGGCGGTGGCCCTGGGCGGGATCGCGCTGGGCGGGATCGCGTATCCGCTCGTGGTCGGCCGGCGCGCGCCGGGGCTGGTCGCCTTCGCCGCCACCTGCCTGGCCGAGGCGGCGTGCCTCGCCATCCCGTACGTGCTCGGGGACCGGCTGGCCCTGCTCGCGCTGCGCCTCCGTCCGACCCCAGGGGCGGGCCTGTGGGCGTACGTCCAGGGCTGGTCCGTGGTCACTGCGATCGTCGTGCTCCCCGCGGCCGCGGTGGCGGGCGCCCAGTTCCCCCTCCTCATCGCGCTCCTGGGCCGTGGCCGCGAGAGCGTCGCCCGGCACGTGGGCCTGACCTACTTCTGGAACACCGTGGGCGGCATCGCGGGGGCGCTCGCCGGTGGATTCGGGCTCCTCCCGCTCCTGACCGCGCCGGGATGCTGGCGGGCGGCCGCCCTGGTCCTGGCCGGCCTCGCCCTGGCCGCTCTCCTGGCCGTGCCCGGGCGGCCGGTGCCCGCGATCGCGATCGCGCTCGCCGGATCGGCCACCCTCGCGATCGCCCTGGTCGCGACACCTGGTCCTACGGCGGCCTGGCGCCACAGCGGCGTGGGGGTGGGACGCATCATGACCTTCGGCCCCGGGCCGCTGAGCGGGCCCAACGGCGCCGAGGCCTGGCGCCGCGACTCCCAGCGGTTCGTGCTGTGGGAGCGCGAAGGGGTCGAGAGCAGCGTGGCCGTGCAGGCGCTCAGCGGCCTCGCCTTCGTCGTCAATGGGAAGATCGACGGCAACGCGCGTGACGACGCTCCGACCCAGGTGCTCGGAGGGCTGCTCGGCTGCCTGCTGCGGCCGGGCGTCCATCGCTCGCTGGTCGTCGGCCTGGGCACGGGCAGCACGGCGGGCTGGCTGGCGGACGTCCCCGGGATGGAGCGCACCGACGTGGTGGAGCTGGAGCCGGCCATCCTGCAGGTGGCGCGGATGTGCGCGCCCGTCAACCGGCGCGCCCTCGACAACCCGCGCCTCCACGTCACCACCGGCGACGCGCGGGAAGCGCTCATGACCGGCCGGGGATCCTACGACCTCGTGTTCTCGGAGCCGTCGAACCCGTACCGCGCGGGCATCGCCAGCCTCTTCACGCGCGAGTTCTACCGGGCGGTCGATTCCCGCCTCTCCCCCGACGGCGTCTTCCTGCAATGGGTGCAGGCCTACGAGGTCGACGAGCGGACGATCACGACCATCCTGGCCACCCTGGCCTCGGTGTGGCCGGAGGTCGAGGTCTGGCAGGTCCACAACGTCGACCTCGTCTTCGTGGCCTCGCGGCGCCCGTTCCATCACGACGCGCGCGATCTCCAGGAGCGTCTGGCCCGGGAGCCGTTCGCGAGCGCGCTGCGCGACGCCTGGCGCGTCACCGACGTCCACGAGCTCCTGGCCGCGTTCGTGGCCGGACCGCGGCTGGCCCGGCACGTCCTGGCCATGGGGGAGGACGTGAACACCGACGACCTCAACCCCATCGAGTTCTCGTTCGCGCGGATGGTCGCCCAGAGGGGCGCGTTCGACCTCGAGCGCCTGCGCGCGACGGCGGCCGCGCTCGGGGCCGACCGGCCGGACGTGACCGGGGAGATCGACTGGGACCGCGTCACGCGGAGCCGGGTCGAGATCTACACCATCGCCGGCGACCGGGCCCCGGTGCCTCCGGGAGCCTCCGAGGCGGACCGCCAGCGCGTGGCCGCCCACGGGCACTACGCGGCCGGCCGTCTCACCGCCGCCCTCGACGCGTTCCGGAGCCAGCCCCGGCCCCCCTCCGGCCTCCTGGAGATGGGGCTCTTCGCGGAGGGCCTGGCCGAGCGCGGGCTCGTCGAGGCCACGCCCTACATCGCGGCGGTGGGGGCGGCGATGCCCGCGGAGGCGGAGGCCGTCACCGCCCGCCTCGCCTACCGCCGAGGGCGAACGGACATCGCGCTCGACGCGCTCACCTCCGCGTTCACGCATTACCGCGGCGACCCCTGGCCGGCGCAGCCTCCCATGGGCCGCGGCCTCGCCCTCGCGCGGGAGATCGCGGGGGCGCACCCCGAGACCGCCTCGCGCGTGTACGACCTCCTCGGGCCTCCGTTCGCGGTGCGCGCGCTCGATCAGGAGCGGCTCCTCTCGCGGGTCTTCATCGCCAGGTCGGCCGGGTTGTGGGACAGGTGCCAGGAAGCCTTCGGCGCGATCGAGCCGAGCGTCCCCTGGCGCCCCGACATGCTGCGATACCGGGCGGAGTGCTACGAGCACACCCGCGATCCGCGCGCGCGGGCGGCGGCGGCGGACCTCCAGGCGTACCTGGCCGCGGAGCCGCCGGCACCGGCGGTGTCGCCGACCCCGCGGTAACATACGGCCCGGTCGCTCGGGACTCCGGCGCAAGAGCCCATCGGACGGTTCGGGAAGCATCACAAGGGCGATGATCCCCGGGGGGGTCGGGCTCGTAAGGTGTGGTGAGAGCGCGGCGGCCGTCGCTCCGCCGCCGGGAGGGCCCATGGAACCCCTGATCGGCCTCGCACTGGCGATCGCGGCGGTGATTCTCGTCGCGCCCTTCATCGCCGTGTTCGCGTTGATCCGTCTCCAGCGGCTGACCCGCGACCTCGCGGACGTGCGCGTCGAGGTCGCCGCCCTCCGCGGGCGCGTGGAGCGACTCGGCCGGGTGGCCCCGGCGGCCGCCGACGTCGCGCCGCCCGCCGCCGCTCCGATGCCGCCGGCCGTTTCCATGCCCATGCCCATGCCTCCTCCGGTTCCCGCGGTCGCGGCCGCTCCTGCTCCCGTGCCGCCGATGCCGCCGGCGCCGCCCGTCCCGGCCCGACCCCGCGTGCCCCAGGGTGAGGTGCCGCGTCCGCCCTCCGGAGACTTCGCGTCGAACCTCGGGCCCAAGATCCTCGCCGCGGGAGCCGGCCTCGCCTTCGTGGTGACCCTGGGCCTCTTCGTGAAGCTGGCCTGGGACAACAACTGGATCGGCCCCACCGGACGCGTGCTCAGCGGGGCCGTCTTCGGCCTCGGGCTCCTCGCGCTCGGCGTGCGCCTGATGGGCCGCGAGTACCGGCCGCTGGGCCAGGCCCTCGCCGGGGCCGGCCTGGCCGGGCTCTACACGTCGGCCTTCGCCGCGCACGCCTACTACCACCTGATTCCTCGCGAGGCCTCGGGGACGCTGATGGTCCTCATCACGGGGAGCGCGGTCGTGCTGGCGGCGCGGCTGGACGCGCGGATCCTGGCCGCGCTGGCCTGGGTCGGCGGCTACATGACGCCGCTCCTCGTCTCGACGGGCGAGGACAAGGCCATCGCCCTGTTCCTGTTCCTGGCCGTCCTCGACGCGGGCGCGCTCGTCCTCGACCATCGCAAGCCGTGGCCGGAGACGGTGCCGCTGGCGATGCTCGGGACGGTCCTCCTCTACGGCGGCTGGTACTCGCGGTTCTTCACCCCCGAGCGCTTCGTGACCGCCGCCTTCGGGATGGTCCTCTTCACCGCGCTCTTCGCCCTCGGCATGGCCTCCAAGGAGCGCGGGGCCGCGCTGGGAGCCGTCTTCGCCCTGTCCGGGCTCGGATTGACCCTGCTCGCGGCGGGCGCGAATCGGCCGGAGATCCTCGGCCTGCTCGCCCTCGCGCTGGGGGCGGCGGCCGTGCGCGAGGCGGCCCGCCGCCACTGGGCTTTCGCGCTGCTCGCCGCGTTCGCGATGGCCCTGCCGTTCCTGGCCTGGTGCGAGCAGTTCTATCGCCCGGAGGCCTTCGGGATCGCCGCGTTCTGGGTGGTCGGAGCCGTCCTCGTCCTGACCGTGCCGTGGGTCGGAGGCGCGTTCACGCCGCCGGTCGCGCTGGAGGGCGGGGTACTCGTCGGCGCCGCGGTGGCCTCGATCGCCTTGTGCCACGCCACCGACAACCCACGTGCCGTGCTCGGGTTCCTGCTCGCGCAGGCGGCGGTGGCCATCCTCGTGCGCCGGCGCTGGGAGGGCGCGGAAGCGGTGGGAGCGGCGGGGGCGGGGCTGGCGATCCTGGCCTGGATGGACGCGTTCTTCCGGCCGGAGCGGGCGGGCGACGCCTACCTCATCGCGCTGCCGGTGGCGGGCCTCTACCTCGTCGCGCTCGTCGTCCGCGGCCTGGTGCGGCGGGCCCCGCTGGGGGTGGGCGACGTGGTCGCCCACCTCGTCACCGCGCTCTTCACCTGGACCGTGCTCTATCGCGTCCTCTACGCGACCGACCCCCGGGCGCTCGGCCTGGCCTCCGTCGGCCTGGCCGTCCTCTACCTCCTGATCGGCCTGGCCGCGTTGCAGGCGGAGCCGCGCGACCTGCGCCAGGCGCGCGTGGTCCTGGGCCTGGCCGCGAGCTTCCTGACCGTCGCCATCCCCGTCCAGCTCGGGCTCCACGGCATCACGCTGGCGTGGGCGGTCGAGGGCGTGCTGCTCCTGTGGCTCGGCCTGCGCTTCGAGGCGGTGCTGGCCCGCCTGGGCGGCTACTTTGTCCTCGCCCTGGCCACCCTGCGCCTCTTCGCCCGGCACTTGCCGCTCCATCCGCGGCCGTTCGATCCCGTCTTCAACTCCGGCTTCGGTACCTGGATGTTCGTGATCGCGTCGCTCGGTGTGGCCGTCCTGATCTCCCGGCGGATCGCCGCCGACGCCGGCGCGCCCGATCACGCGCTGCGGCCGATCCTGGCCGGAGTGGCCCTGCTCCTGCTCTTCGGCCTCCTCACCGCCGAGACCAGCGGGACGTTCCACCAGCAGGCGGCCCGGGCCGCCGCCGCGGGTGACACCGGCGCCGCCCAGGACGCGATGCGCACCGCCGGTCTGGCCGTCTCCGTCCTCTGGACGGTGTTCGCCACCGGCCTGCTCGCGGGCGGCCTCGCCATGAGGAGCCACCCGCTCTTCTACACGGCGTACGGCCTGTTCGCGCTCACCGCGGGCAAGGTGGTGTTCTGGGACCTGCAGAGCTTCTCGCTCCCGTACCGGATGCTCTCGTTCCTCGCCCTCGCCCTCCTGCTCGCCGCCGGGGCCTACCTCAACCTCCGCTTCCGCGAGCGGCTGACGCGGCGGGTCGCGGCATGACGATCGGGCGCCTCCCGGGGGCGGTCCTCCTCGCGACGGCGGCGGTCTCGGCATCGGCGGGGATCGTGGACCGCGGGATCGCCGTGCCCGCCCCCGGCCGCCTGGCCGTGACCCTCGACCGGGAGGTGTACGAGGGAGCCCGGGAGGACCTCGGGGACCTGCGCGTCCTCGACGCCCCGGGGACGGAGGTCCCCTACCTCCTCGAGCGCGCGCACGAGGAGGAGCCGTCACCGATGCAGAGGCCGCAGGTCCGGAACCGGACGTTCAGCCGTGGACAGCAGGCCGAGGTCACCCTCGACTTCGGCGCGCCCGTCCTGAAGTCGCAGCTCGTGCTGGGCCTCAGCGGGGACAACTTCCGCCGGCGCGTGAAGGTGGAGGGGCGGGCGCGCCCGGAGCCGGATTGGTCCACCCTCACCGACTCCGCGTACGTGTTCGCGGTCCCGCCGCCCTTCGCCGCGCGCTACGAGACGGTGCCCCTCCCCGAGAACAACTTCCCCTTGCTCCGGGTCACCGTCTACCACGGCCCCGACGACCCCGAGACGATCGAGATCCTCGACGCCTTCACGCGGCCGGCGCCGCGCCGGCGCGCGCGCGAGGTGCCCCTCTTCCCGCGCCTCACCCGCACGGAGGACGCCCCCGCGCACGAGACGATCCTCACCCTGGACCTGGGCGCGCGGCACCAGCCCTTCCATGGCCTTCTCGTGGAGGCGTCCGATGCGTCCTTCTTCCGAGGGGTCGCGGTGGAGGCCCGCATGGATCCACTCCCCGGCGTCGAGGGCCAGCCGGCGGTGCCGCTCTCCTGGAGGTCCCTGGGCGAGGGCGCGATCTACCGTTACGACGAAGCGGGCGAGCGGCGCGAGTGCCTGCGCCTCGACCTGGCCGGCCGCGAGCGCGTCCTGCGCCTGCGCATCCGCAACCGGGACGACCGGCCGCTGGGGATCTCGGGCGTGACCGTGCTCGTCCCCGTCGAGCGCCTCGCCTTCGACGCCCTTCCCGGCGCACAGTACCGCCTCCGCTACGGCGATCCGCGCCTGCACGCGCCGAGCTACGACCTGGCGCGCACGGCGGGGGATCCCGCGCTCTACGCGGCCCGCGCGCAGGAGGCGCCGCTCCTGGCCGCCCAGGCCCTGCCCGTGGCGCCTCCGGCGCCCCCGCCCTGGACCGAGCGCAACCCGGCCCTGCTGTGGGTGGGGCTGGTGGCGGTGGTGGCGGCCCTGGGCGCTCTCACCTGGCGCGCCCTCCGGGCGGCCGCCTGAGCCGCCCGACGCGACGCGCCGCCGGTGATACGATCGCGTCGATGCGACTCGCCGGCCCCCTCGCCCTCGTCCTCCTGGCCGCGGCGTCGGCCCGCGCCGCGGACGGCCCCGCGGTCATCCCCCTCACCCTGCCTTCGGGCAGGGTCCTGCAGGTCGAGGTGATGGTGAAGGACGAGGACCGCGCGATGGGGCTGATGTTCCGGCCCTCGCTGCCCCTGGACCGCGGGATGCTGTTCCTCTTCGAGCGGTCCGACTTCCACGGGATCTGGATGAAGAACTGCAAGTTCCCGATCGACATCCTGTGGCTGGACGAGGCGCACAAGGTCGTGCACCTGGCGGAGAAGGTCCCCCCCTGCACGGCCAAGGACGGCTCGTGCCCGGTGTACTCGCCGCTGCGCCGCGGGTCCTACGTGGTCGAGCTCAGCGCGGGCCAGGCCCGCCACGAAAAGGCCCTGGTCGGCTCGACCGTCACCTTCACGCTCCCGAACTAAGCGGAGGGCGGTGTGGGCGGGTCCGGCGGCTTCCGGGCGCGGCCGAACATCCACGCCACGAGCACGCCCAGCAGGTAGAGCCCGATCATCGGGAGGGCGAGCAGCGTCTGGTTCACGGGGTCGGCGGTGGGGGTGACGATGGCCGCGAGGACGAACGCGGCCAGGATCGCGAACTTCCACCAGCGCAGCAGCAGCTTCGGGGTGACGAGCCCGATGCGCGCGAGCACGAAGATCACGACCGGAATCTGGAACACGAGCCCCAGGCCGAGCAGGAACCACGAGTAGAACGAGTAGTACTCGTCCACCTTGGGCAGGAACTGCATGTCCTTCCCCGCGAACTCGAAGAGGAACTTGAATGTGGGGGGGAAGAGGTAGAAGTGGCCGAAGGCGCCGCCGAGGATGAAGAAGAACGAGCCCATCATGATGAACGGCACCGCGTAGGCCTTCTCGTGCGCGTAGAGGCCGGGGGCGATGAAGGCCCAGACCTGGTACAGGATGTAGGGCGCCACCACGAAGATGCCCACGAAGAACGACATCTTCATGTACATCATGAAGGCCTCGGTGGGGCCGGTGAAGATGAACTTGACCTCCGGATAGGCGTTGCGCAGGGGCTGGGTCAGGAAGTGGAAGATGCGCTCGTGGAAGCTCCAGCAGACGATGGTGCCGACCACGAGGGCGGCGAGGGAATGCATCAGCCGCACCCGTAGCTCGTCCAGGTGCTCCAGGAAAGTCATCCGGTCCGGGCTGGGCTTGGCCATCCGGTCCGGGAGCTACTTCTCGTCCGCGGAAGGCCCGCGACTGACCACGGTCTCCGCGGGGGGCTCGATGTGGGGCTCGGCGGGAGTGACGCCCGCGGGAGGGCCTTCGGATGACGCCTCGGGGGCCGGGGTCACCGGGGGGGACGTGTCGGCCGGCGGCGGCGCCGGCTCGATGGGCTTGACTTCCCTGGCCTTCTCCGCTTCGAGCTCGTCTTCGATGGTGCGCTTGAAGTCGTTCGACGCCTTCCGGAACTCGGCCAGCATCTTGCCCATGCTCTTGCCGATCTCGGGCAGCCGGCGCGGGCCGAACACGATCAGGGCCACGACCAGGATCAATATGACTTCGGGTCCGCCTAGCGTTCCAAACATGGGTTCGATTCTACGCTGCTCCGGCAACGCGACGGAAACCAGAGCGCTCGTACCATTGACAGGAACCCTTTGGCCTCGTTACACTTCCGCGTGTCTGTCGGAATCCGGAGTGGCCTCGTCGGGCTCGTCCTGGCCACCTCCGCCTTCAACACGATCCCGGCGCGAGCGGACATCCCCGTCGTGGAGCTCACGGGCGTCGTGCACGCGATCAGCGCCGCCCACGTCACCGCCGCGCTGGATCGTGCCGCGGCCGCGCACGCGCCGCTGGTCGTCCTGCGGCTCGACACGCCCGGCGGGCTCGACACGTCGATGCGCCAGATCATCGACGCCATGCTCCGCTCGCCGGTCCCGGTGGCCGTCTTCGTGGGACCCTCCGGCGCGCGCGCCGCCTCCGCGGGCTTCGTGATCACGGTGGTGGCGGACATCGCGGCCATGGCCCCCGGCACCAACATCGGCGCCGCCCACCCCGTGTCCGGCCTGGGTGGAGCCATGGACGAGGTGATGGCGAAGAAGGTCACCTCGGACGCCGCCGCCTACATCCGGGGGAAGGCGGAGAGACGCGGGCGCAACGTCGACCTGGCGGAGAAGGCGGTCGTGGAGAGCAAGTCGTTCACGGAGCGCGAGGCGCTCGAGGGGCACCTGATCGACCTGGTGGTGAACGACGTGCCCGCGCTCGTCTCCGCCATCGAAGGGCGCGAGGTGACGCGCTTCGACGGCACGAAGGTCACCCTCCACCTGGCCGGGCAGGCCCTCGTGGTCGAGCGCATGAACTGGCGCCAGGCCATCCTGGCCGCGGTGGCCAGCCCGGAGGTGCTGTTCCTGCTCCTCCTCGGCGCCATGGCCGGCCTCGGGGCCGAGCTGAGCCACCCCGGCATGCTGTTCCCGGGGATCGTCGGCGTCTTCTGCCTGATCCTCTTCCTGTTCGCGGCCCAGATCATCCCCGTGAACGGGGCGGGCGTGCTGCTCATCGTGCTCGCGGTGGGCCTCTTCGCGGCGGAGGCCAAGGTCCACTCCTACGGCCTGCTCACCGTCTCCGGCCTGGTCGCGATGATGCTGGGCGCCTTCATGCTCGTCGACTCGCCCGTCAAGGAGATGCGGGTGCCGCTCGGAACGCTCCTCCCCGCCGCGCTCTTCATGGCCGCGGGCACCATCGCGCTCGTGCGCCTGGTCATCCAGGCCCAGCGCCGGCGGCCCACGACGGGTGACGTGGCCCTGCTCGGCCAGCGCGGTGTGGCCGACACCGACCTCCTGCCCGAGGGCTGGATCCGCGTGGTGGGCGAGCGCTGGCACGCGCTGGCGGAGGCCCCGGTGACGAGCGGGGAGAAGGTGACGGTGGTCGGCGTGGAGGGCCTCACCCTGAAGGTCCGGAAGGGGGCGTGATGGAGTACGGTGTCATCGGTTTCCTGTTCGTCTTCTGGCTCCTGCTCTCGGTCAAGGTGCTCAACGAGTACGAGCGGGGCGTGGTGTTCCGCCTCGGCAAGCTGCTGCCGCTCCCCAAGGGGCCGGGCCTCGTCATCGTGGCCTTTCCCATCGACCGCATGGTGCGCGTCAGCCTCCGCACCGTCGTGCTCGACGTGCCACCCCAGGACGTCATCACCAGGGACAACGTGAGCGTCAAGGTGAACGCGGTCGTGTATTTCCGCGTGATCCATCCCACCAAGGCGGTGGTGGACGTCGAGAACTACCTCTACGCCACGAGCCAGGAGGCGCAGACCACGCTGCGCAGCATCCTGGGCCAGGCCCATCTCGACGAGCTGCTCTCCGAGCGCGAGCGGCTGGCCGCCGTCCTGCAGCAGGTCATCGACGAGCACACCGCGCCCTGGGGGGTGAAGGTCGCGCAGGTGGCGGTGAAGGGCGTGGACCTGCCCCACGAGATGCAGCGCGCCATGGCCAAGCAGGCGGAATCGGAGCGGGAGAAGCGGGCCAAGATCATCCACGCCAGCGGCGAGCTGGAGGCGAGCCAGCAGCTCACGGAAGCGGCGCGCGCCCTGCAGAGCCAGCCCATGTCCCTCCACCTGCGCTACCTCCAGACCCTGACCGAGATCGCGGCGGAGAAGAACTCCACCATCATCTTCCCGGTGCCCATCGACTGGCTCCGGGCCTTCTTCGGCCACGAGGACGAGTCGGGTGCGCCGCCGCGCGGCCGCTCCACGCCATGAGCCAGGACCTCGAGCGGCCGGGCGAAGACGACTCCCTCGTCATCCGCGGCGAGATCGAGACCACCGGCGTCCCCGAGCTGCTGCGCTCGATCCTGACCAGCGGGGAGACGGGCGTGCTCACCGTGCGCGAGGGGAAGGCGGTCAAGAGCATCTACGTCCTCAACGGCCGCGTGGCCTACGCGTCCAGCAACAACCCGGACGAGCGCATGGGCGAGATCCTCCTCGTCCGCGGCAAGATCACCGTGCGCAACTTCGTGGAGGCGAGCAAGCGCATCCGGCCCGGCCTGCGCCTGGGCTCGATCCTGGTCGAGCTGGGGGCCCTGGAGCCGGAGGAGCTGAGCCCGGCGGTGGAGGTCCACGTCAAGAGCATCCTGATGGACCTCTTCACGTGGATCCGCGGCGAGTACACGTTCGTCATCAAGGAGCTCGAGCAGCGCGACAGCGTGGCCACCCTGAACATGTCCACCGAGAACCTCATCATGGAGGGCATCCGGAACACGCACTCCTGGCAGCAGGTGATCCGGGCCCTGGGCGACGTGGAGTCCGTCTTCGTGCCCACCACCAGCCCGGAGACGCACTACCGCATCGACCTCACGGAGGACGAGCAGGAGATCCTGGCCCACGTGAACGGCCGCGCCACCGTGGAGCAGATCTGCGACATGAGCTACCTCTCCAGCTTCGACACCTGCCGGATCCTCTGGGCCCTCCTGGTGCTCGGGATCATCCGCCGGGGCCAGGCCGGAGAGACGGCGGCCCTGGGCGAGGGCGCGCGCGAGCGGGAGCGCGAGCTGGACCTCGAGGGCATCGTCGAGAAGTTCAACCAGATGTTCAGCCGCATCTACGGGTTCCTGCGCGGCCGCATGGGCGACTCGGTGGACGCGTTCATGGACGGCTGCCTCGAGGAGGTCTCGCGCCAGTACGGCGCGCTCTTCGACGGGGTGGACCTCAAGCAGTACGGGCGGGCCGACTTCGAGCAGATGCTCGCCAACGTGGCGGATCTCCCGGCCGAGCAGCGCAAGAGCCTGATCGTCTCCGCGCTCAACGAGCTCGTCTACGTCATCCAGCTCGCGGTGCGGACCCAGCACGGGGCGCAGGAAGAGGCGGTGGTCTCCGGCATCATCAAGGACGGGCTGCGCCGGCTGGGGGCGGGTTGAGGATGGACGCCGTACGCCGGGGTCGGTGGTAGGGTGGTAGGAACAGCCGGCCCGCCGCACGCGCGGGGAAGGAGCGATTTGGCCCAGGACGACTACTACTACGAGATCCAGCTCACGAACAAGCAGCTCGTCTTCTATTTCCTGGCGGGCGCGACGGGCCTCATCCTGAGCTTCCTGGCCGGCGTGATGGTCGGCCGGGGAGTGGACCAGAGCGCCGGGGAAGTGCAGGCGGCGCGGCCGGCGGCCGAAGAGCGCGTGGTGACCGAGGAGACGCCGAAGCCGGTCCCGCCCGCGGAAGACCTCACCTATGCGCAGCGGCTCGAGAGCGACAAGGCCGACGAGGGCCTCGAGCGCGCGAAGGCCGGCGCGCCGGCAGGGAAGGGCGCTCCCGCCGGGTCGGCCAGGGCCGGTGCCGGAGCCACGGCCCCCGCGGGCGCGGCCGCCGCTCCCGCCACGTCGATGGCCGCGGCTCCGGCCACCACCGCCGCCGCACGACCCGCGCCGCCGTCCACCAACGCCCCCGCCGCCACGGCCACGACCACCCCGCCCCGGGGCACTCCCGCGGTCAAGCCCGTCGCGCCCGCGGTGAAGCCTGCGAAGGGCGGCCCCGCGGCCGGCAGCGGCAACTTCACGATCCAGGTGGGCGCGTTCAAGGACAAGGCCACCGCCGACTCCGTGGTCGCGCGCCTCAAGGCCAAGGGGTTCGCGGCCTACGTCCTCGCCCCCGAAGGGGAGGGGCTCTTCAACGTGAGGGTCGGCAACTTCCCGGGCCGCGCCGACGCCGAGCGGATCCAGGGCCGGCTGCGCGACGAGGAGAAGTTCAAGCCGTTCATCGTCAAGCCGTGAACGCCGCCGGTCCCGATCCTCTCCCGCGCCTGCCCGCCTGGGCGCGGAAGGGCAGCCCGCTCGACCCCGCGGCGCGCCCCCTTCGCGTCCTGTTCCGTGCCGAGCGCCTCGTCACCGTCTGCGAGGAGGCGCGCTGCCCCAACCTCGCGGAGTGCTTCGCGCGGGGGACGGCCACCTTCATGCTCCTCGGCTCTCGCTGCACGCGGCGCTGCGGGTACTGCTCCGTCGAGACCGGCCGCCCGCAGCCGCCCGATCCCGGCGAGCCGGCGCGGGTGGCGGAGGCCGCCGCCGGGCTGCGGCTGCGCTACGTCGTGCTCACCGCGGTGGCGCGCGACGACCTCGCCGACGGCGGAGCCGGGCAGTTCGCGGAGGCCGTGCAGGCGATCCGGGCCCGCCGGCCGGGCACGCGGGTGGAGGTGCTCACGCCCGACTTCAAGGGAGACCGCGCCGCGCTGGCGACCGTCCTCTCCGCCGCTCCCGACGTCTTCAACCACAACGTCGAGATGGCGCCGCGCCTCTTCCCGTCCCTGCGTCCCCAGGGCGACTACGCGCGCAGCCTCGCCCTCCTGCGCGAGGCGCGCGTTCTCCGGCCGGGCCAGGTCACGAAGAGCGGCCTCATGCTGGGGCTGGGGGAGACCGACCCCGAGGTCCGCGGCGTGCTCGCCGACCTCCGCGCCGCCGGCGTCGACATCGTGACCCTCGGGCAGTACCTCCGGCCGACGCGCCGGCACGCCCCCGTGGCGCGCTACGTGCCTCCCGAGGACTTCGAGGGCTGGGCGCGGGAGGCGAGGGCGCTGGGCTTCCCGACCGTCTACTCGGGGGTGTTCGTACGGTCGTCGTTCAACGCGGACGAGGTCTTCCACGGGACCGCACGTCCGTAGGGAGGGACTGGCCGCCCTCTCCGGCGTCCTCCTCGCCCTCTCGTTCCCGAAGTTCGGGTACGGCGTGGTGGGCTGGGTGGCCCTCACGCCGCTCATCGTCGCGCTGGTGGAGGCGCCCAGCCCCGCCCACGGCTTCCGGCTCGGCTACGTGACCGGCGCCCTGTCCGCCCTGGGGATCGTCTACTGGACGTCGCTGGTCGTCGTCCAGTACGGCGGCCTCTCCCGGCCGGTGGGCATCGCGGTGATGGGCCTCCTCTGCCTCGCCCTCGCCCTCTTCCCGTCCCTGTTCGGCTGGGTGGTGGCGCGCTGGGCGCGCGCGCTCGGTCCGACGGCGGCCCTGCTCGCGCCCCTGGCCTGGGTGGCCACGGAGATCCTGCGCGCGCACACCCTGTTCAACTTCTCCTGGTGCCTCCTCGGGTACTCGCAGCACGCGAACCTGCCCGTGATCCAGATCGCGCGCTACGGCGCGGTCTACGCGGTCTCGTTCCTGGTGGCGGGCGTCTCGGGGGTGCTCGCCTTCCTGGTCCTGGAGCGGCGTCGTGCGCCGCGCGCGGCCGCCCTGCTCGCGGCCGGAGTCGTCCTCGCCACGGTGTGGATCCACGGCGCCTGGCGCCTGGGCCAGGCCCTGCCCGAGGTGGGACGGCTGCGCGTGGGGCTCGTCCAGGCCTCCATCCTCCAGGACGAGAAGTGGGACGCCGGGCAGGCCTGGGCCAACGTCGAGCGCCACCTGGCCCTGACCCGACGCGCGCACGTGGCGGGGGCGAGGCTCGTCGTGTGGCCGGAGTCGGCCCTCCCGTTCCTGTTCGACCGCACGCCGGTGGTCGCCCAGCTCCTCCGGCGGGTGACCAGCCAGCTCGACCTCTACCTCCTGTTCGGCAACGACGACCGGGAGCCGGGCGCGGACGAGCGGGGCGGCCGGATCTGGGTCGGGGCGAAGATGGTCGATCCCGCCGGCAGCGTCGTCCTCCGCTACCACAAGATGCGGCTGGTGCCCTTCGGCGAGTACGTGCCGATGGAGTCGCTGCTCACCCTCGGCGGCCGATACTCGGCGCGCCTGGTCCAGGCGGTGGGGGAGTTCACTCCCGGCGACGACTATGCGTTGGGCCGGGTGGACGGCCACCCGATCGCCGCCTTCATCTGCTACGAGGCGATCTTCCCCGACCTCGCGCGCGTCTTCGCCGACCGCGGCGCCCAGCTCCTGGTCAACATCACGAACGACGCCTGGTACGGGCGCACGTCCGCTCCCTACCAGCACTTCGCGATGGCGGTGTTCCGCGCGGTGGAGAACGAGCGCTACCTCGTGCGCGCGGCCAACACCGGCATCACGGCCGTGGTCGACCCCCACGGGCGCGTCCTCGAGCGCACGGAGCTGTTCCAGCCCGACGTCATCGTCCGCGACGTGCCCTTGCTGGCGGGCGCCACTTTCTACTCGCGCCACGGGGACGTCTTCGCCTGGGCCTGCCTGGGGGCGGCGATGGCGGTGAGCCTGGCCGGCCTGCGAAATCGGCGGCCGCCCTCTTCTGGAGCCTGACCGCGGTGTACCCTGGAATAGAGAGCCCCGACTTGACCGGGCGAGAGAGTGCGTCGATGGCCAGCCTGCCGTCCGCCGTTCCCTCGGAGGCCCCGGGGGGAGCCCTCCCCCGGGCGCGTACGAGCCCGAAGGTGGAGGTGCCCGCCCCCCACGGCGACCCGGTCCTCGATCGCCGGCGGCACACCCTCGTCCTCCTCGTCGACGACCTGGAGGACCAGCGCGAGATGTACCGCGAATACCTGGAGTTCGCCGGCTACGTGGTGGTGGTGGCGCGCGACGGCTTCGAGGGGATCGATCGCGCGCTGCGCGAGCGCCCGGACGTCGTGGTCATGGACCTGGCCATGCCCGGCCTGGACGGCTTCGAGGCGACGGAGCGCCTCAAGGTGCTCGAGCGGACGCGCCGCATCCCCGTCATCGCGCTCACCGCCCACGGCGAGCTGCCGCGCGAATGGGCGCTGCGCGCCGGGTGTGCGGCCTACCTCCGCAAGCCCTGCTTTCCGGACGAGCTTGCCATGGCGATCGAGGATGTGCTCGAGGGCGGGAGCCTCGCTCTTCCCCGTCCGGTCGCGCCCCGCCCCGCCCTCGCTCGGCCGCGCGTGCTCATCGCGGACGGCAGCGTGGCCGACCGCGAGCTGTTCGCGGAGTACCTCGAGTACCGCGGCTGCCGGGTCTCGGTGAGCCTCGAGCCCGACGCCGTGCTCGCCGATGCCCGGCAGCGGCAACCGGCGGTCATCATCCTCGACCTGGACACGCCGCGCCTGCAGGGGTGGAGCCTCCTCGATCGCCTCCGTGCCGACGAGGGGACGCGCTCCATACCGGTGATCGGCCTCTCGCGCAGGGCGGTCGGCTCGGCGCGGGCGCGCTCGCGGGGAGCGGCCCTGCTGATCAAGCCCTGTGAGCCGGAAGCGCTCTACCGCGAGGTGAGCCGGTCGGTGACCGGCGGCGATCGCGAAAGGCACTAGCCTCCGGCCTCCGCGCCCGTGCGGGTAGAATCGCAGCTGGAGGTGCGTTTGAGCTCTGACTTGTCACAGCGCTTCGAGGATCTGGTCGCGAGGGCCGCGGACATCCGCGGCTACCTTTGAGGAAGGCCGGATCCGGACGGAGATGGCGCGCCTCGAGGAGAGGATGTCCGCCCCCGACTTCTGGCAGGACCAGTCGGGAGCGCAGAGGCTCCTGCAGAGGCGGAAGCGCCTGGAGGGCGACCTCGACTACCTGAAGCGCCTGCGCGGGCAGGAGGACGACACGCGCGTCCTCGTGGAGTGGGCGGAGGCGGGAGAGGACGTCGAGAAGGACCTCCGCGCCGCCCTCGACGGGCTCCAGGAGACCATCTCCGCCGCCGAGTTCCAGAAGATGCTGGGCGGCGAGCACGACCGCGCCAGCGCCATCCTCACCATCAACGCGGGGGCGGGCGGCACCGAGAGCCAGGACTGGGCGGAGATGCTCCTGCGCATGTACCTGCGCTGGTGCGACCGCCGCGGGTACAAGCGGGACATCACCGACCTCCAGGCCGGCGAGGAGGCGGGGATCAAGAGCGCGACCGTGCTCGTGAGCGGCGAGTACGCCTATGGGTACCTCTCCGCGGAGGTCGGCGTGCACCGCCTCGTCCGCATCAGCCCCTTCGACTCCGCGGCCCGCCGCCACACCTCGTTCGCCTCGGTGTTCGCCTGGCCGGAGATCGACGAGGACATCAAGATCGAGGTCCAGGACAAGGACCTCCGCGTGGACACCTACCGGTCCAGCGGGGCGGGGGGCCAGCACGTCAACGTCACCGACTCCGCGGTGCGGATCACGCACCTGCCGACGGGCATCGTCGTCTCCTGCCAGAACGAGCGCAGCCAGATCCGCAACCGCGAGGTGGCGATGAAGGTGCTCAAGTCCCGCCTGTACGACCTGGAGCTGCAGAAGCAGCGGGCCAAGCTCGACGCGGTCGAGAACGCGAAGAAGGACATCGCGTTCGGCAGCCAGATCCGCTCCTACGTCCTCCACCCCTACCGCCTGGTGAAGGACCACCGCACGAAGTTCGAGGTGGGCGACGTGGACCGCGTGCTCGACGGCGACCTCGACGACCTGATCAAGACCACCCTGGTGGCCCGGGCCAAGGGGACCCTGGGGGCGGCCGAGGCCGCCGCGGAGGAGGAGCGCTGAGCCCTCGCCGGCCGGGTCCGCCCTCCCCGGCCCGGCGGTGGTGGCCCGCGCTCGTCATGCTGGCGGCCTCGGCCGTGCCGGCCTGCCGGCGCACGGCCGCGCGCGAGCGTGCGACGGCCGCGGGGCCGGCGCCCGCGGCAGCGGCGGCGGGTGCGGCGGCGGGTGCGGCGCCCTGGACGCTCGTCTACGACCAGGTGGTCGACGGCAACCAGGACCTCTACCTGGTCCCCGCCACCGGCGGCGTCCCCCGTCGTCTGACCGACGATCCCGGACACGACATGCTGCCGCGATTCACCCACGACGGGCGGGCCGTGCTGTTCGCGTCGGACCGGACGGGCACCTGGCAGATCTGGGAGGTGGGGGCGGAGGGGGGGGTGGCCCGCCGCCTGCGCGCGAACGGCTTCACCGAGTACCAGGTGGACGAGTCCCCGGACGGCCGCACGCTCGCCTTCCTGTCCAACGACGGCGGTCCGGAGTCCCTCTTCCTGATGCCGCGGGCGGGCGGGGACCTGCGCCTGCTCGTCCGCCATGGGGCACACACCATCATGGGCAACCCCGACTGGAGCGCCGACGGGACCCGCATCACGTTCTCCTCGAACTGGAGGGTCGGCCACCAGATCTACGTCGCCCTTGTCGCCACCGGCGAGACCAGCCGCCTCTCGCCGCTGCACCGCGGCGGCTGCGAGCCGCGCTTCCGCCCCGACGGCCGCCGCGTGATCTACGTCGACCGCGGCCACCTGGGGGAGACGAGCCGGCTCACCGAGATCGACCTCGCCTCGGGCGAGCGGAAGACCGTCGTCGACTGGGCCGCCCTCAACTACGACCCCGCGTATTCGCCGGACGGAAGCGAGATCGCGTTCGCCTCCAACATCACGGGCGAGTACGCCATCTACCGGCAGCGCCTGGCCGACGGACGGTCGTGGAGGGTGAGCTACGGCAAGGGGGACGCGCGGTATCCGGACTACCGGTAGGGACGGCGGTCAGGACCCGCCGCCCCCCGCGCTCATCCAGGTCCCCGCCCGGGGCTCCGTGCCCGCGATGAAGGCCTCCATGTGCACGCCCTCCTCGCCCGGCTGGGCCAGCCGGCCTTCCAGGTCCACCGGCACGAACACGATGTTGCCGGGGATGGGGAAGTCCTGGATGGGCTTGTCCTTCATCACCCGCCCCCAGAAGTCGATCCACATGGGCAGGGCGGCGCGCGCGCCCTCCTCGTGCTCGCCGAGGGTCTTGCGCTTGTCGTCGTAGCCGACCCAGACCCCGGCGGCCAGGGCGGGCTCGAAGCCGAGGAACCAGGCGTCGGTGAAGTCGTTGGTCGTGCCCGTCTTGCCCGCGATCGGCCGCTTGAGCGATCTCGCCTTCGTGGCCGTCCCGCGCTCCACCACGCCCTTGAGGAGGCTCGTCATCAGGTAGGCGGTGTCGGCGCGGATGGCGTCGCGCGCGGCCGGGCGCGCCTCCTCGATGACGTTGCCGTCGCGGTCCGTGATGCGGGTGATGGAGAAGGGCTTCATGCGGAGCCCCTCGTTTCCGAAGGCGGCGTAGGCCGACGTCATCTCCAGGAGGGTGGCCTCTCCGGCGCCCAGGGCCAGGGGCAGGTAGGGCGGCAGTTCGCCGGTGAGGCCGAGCTTGTGCGCGTAGTCGATGGCGGTCTTGATGCCCACCGCCTCCAGGGTCTTGATCGCGGGCACGTTCCGGCTGTCCTCCAGCGCGTGCCGGAGCGGGATCGGACCCTCGAACCTGAAGTCGAAGTTGTGCGGAGTCCAGATGCCGTTGTTGTCGGGGAAGGAGATGGGGGCGTCGACGATGATGGTCGCGGGCGTGTAGCCCGCCTTCTCGATGGCGGCGGCGTAGACGAAGGGCTTGAAGGCGGAGCCGACTTGCCGCCAGGCCTGGGTCGCCCGGTTGAACTTGCTCCTCTCGAAGTCGTACCCCCCGACCATCGCGCGCACCGCCCCCGTCCTGGTCTCGAGGGCGAGCAGGGCGCCCTGGACCTCCGGCTCCTGCTCGAGGGTGACGCGGAGGTCCTTGCCGCCCGGCTCGGGCAGGGCCTCGATGCGGAAGGGCGCGATGGTGCCCGGCTTGAGGACCTCCGCCACGTTCGTGCGACGGGTCCAGGCGATCTCCGCCGGCCCCACCCGCGCCTCGTATTCGCCGATCCGCGCCACGGCCAGGGTCCGCTCCGAGGCCAGCACCACGCCGCGCACGACGTCGCCGGCGACGATGGGGGCCTCCCAGTCGTCGAGGTGGAGCCGGTCGGGGAACTTGCCGTCCTTGAGGACGGACTCCGTGGGGGGGACGAACCCGCGCGAGCGCTTGTCCATGACGCGCAGCCAGTCGCGCACGGACGCGTTGGCCGAGACCTGCATCGCGGAGTCGAGCGTGGTGTACACGCGCAGGCCGCCCTGGTAGATCCGCTGGGAGCCGTACTCCTTCTCCAGGTACTTGCGCACCTCCTCCAGGAAGTAGGGGGCGATGGAGGCGGGCTCGCGCTTGAGGTTGAGGTGCAGCGGCTCCGCCTGGGCGCGCGCGAACTCCTCGTCCGTGACGTACTTCTCCTCGAGCATGCGCTGCAGGACGTGGTTGCGCCTCTGCAGCGCGCGGTCGGGATGCTCGACCGGAGAGAGGCGCGCGGGGCTCTGGGGCAGCCCGGCCAGGAGCGCCGCCTCCGGGAGGGTCAGGTCCTTGATGGGCTTGCTGAAGAGGAACTCGCTGGCCGCCTCCACCCCGTAGTTGCCGTGGCCGAAGTACACCTGGTTGCAGTAGTAGGTGAAGATCTCTTCCTTCGTGAACTGCTTCTCGAGCTCGAAGGCGAGGATGGCCTCCTTGATCTTCCGCTCGTAGGTCTTCTCGGGGGTCAGGAAGAGACCGGGCTGGCGCACGAGCTGCATGGTCAGGGTGGAGGAGCCCTGCGTGCGCTTGCCGGAGCGGAAGTTGGCGAGCAGCGCGCCCGGGATGCGCCACGGGTTCACGCCGAGGTGCTTCCAGAAGTCGGCGTCCTCCACCGCGATGGTCGCGTTGCGCAGGACGGGCGGGATGTCCTTGAAGCCGACCACGACGCGCCGCTCGATCGCGAACTCGCCCAGGAGCTTCCCGTCGGCGGTGTAGACCTGGGTGATGATGTTGGGCTCGAAGTCCTCGAGGGACGAGACCTGGGGCAGGTCCTTCTCGTAGGCGAGGAAGATCCCGGAGAGCGCGCCCAGGAAGATCGCGATCACGAACAGCAGGGTGACGCCGGCGCGCCGCAGCACCATGCGGAGGGCAAGGAACCGAACGGCCGGGGCGCGGCGGGCGAACCCGGGCGAGGTCATGAGTCGACTATAGCGCGCGCGGCGTCGCGGACGAATCCCGACGGGGAGGGCGGCGGCCCGCCGGTCCCCGGCCGGCTACTGGTCCCGGTGCCGGGACGAGCCTTGAGACGGGGCCGCCTTCTCGCGCCGCGGCTGGGGCTGGGGCTGTGCCTGGGGCTGCGCCTGCGGCTGCGGCGGAGGAGCGCTCTGGCGGGGAGCCGCCTCGCGCTCGCGCGAGGTGCCGCCGGCCGGGCGCGCTTCGCCGCCGCCCTGCCGGCCCTCGGCGCCGCCGCGACGGCTGTCGCCGTCGTCGCCGCGCCGCACCGCGGTCCCGGTCCCGGTCCCGCGGCCGTTGTCTCCGCCCGTCCGCGTCTCGCCGTCGCCGGCCTCGCGTGACCGGCCGAGCGGCCGGAACATCGGCCGCAGCACCTCGCGGTCGGCCTCGGACGCGCCGTCGCGCTGGCGCACCGGGCGATCCGGAGCCCGCGCCTCCACGTCCGCGCTGCGGCCGTGGCGCGGCACCGCGGCGGCGTCCGGAACCTCCTCGGCCTGGCGCTGGCCGCTCCGCACGTCGGTCGGATGTGCGCCCCGCGGCGTCCCCACCGGCGGGAGCGGCGTCGCGGGAGTCGTGCTCGGATGGTCAGAGGCCTCGGTCTGGCCGAAGGCGCCGCGGTAACGCACGGGCGCTCCCGCCGGAGCCGCGCTCGCGTTGCCCGGGGCGGCCTCTCCGGGCGCCTCCCGCTCGGTACCCGCCGGCATCGTGCGGCCACGGTGGCGCGCGACGCCAATCGTCGTCATCGCATCACCGCGCATCTCGGGGACGGTGTCGGCCATGCCGGGCCGCCGGGACGCATCGCGGGGGACGGCGCGCGCCACCGGCGGCGGCGCCTCCGTCACGGCCAGGTTGCGGGTGAGCCGCGCCTGCGGGGTCTCGAGCACCCTGACCTGCTGCACCGCGCCGGCATCGAGGGTGACGCGCCGACGAAGGACGTCGTGCGACCCCATGTCACCGCGACGCAGGTAGGTCCAGGGCGAGGCCACGGTGGCCACGCCGCGCGGGATAGAGAAGCCCGAGGCGCCGTTGGTGCCGCGCCCGAGGCGGTCGTACACGAGGACGGGCCGATCGCGGTATCCGAGAGGGCACCAGCCGACGTAGTTGCCGCCCGACGCCCAGGACACCCAGGCCGGCGACCACGTCGCCCCCGGGATCCAGTACCAGCCCAGCGCGCCCGAGAACCCCCAGCGCCCGTAGTGCGACGTAGCCCAGCCCCACGACTCGTACGGCACCCAGGTCCATCCGAACACCGTCCAGACCCATCGGCCGTTCGAGTAGGGCTGCCATCCGGCGCCGACGTAGGGGCGCCACACGTGGCCGACCTCGGTCTCGTAGTACCAGGCACCGTGACGGTCCAGCTCGCCCTCGTAGGGCGCGACGTCTTCGGGCAGGGGCTGGGACTGGTTCGCGGCATAGGCCGTCTGCTCTTCGCGCCCTCCGTCCCACTCGGCGAACTCGTCGCCTTCCCCGCGGTCGAACGACGTGGGCCCTTCCCCGACCTCGCCCCGCTGCGCGTAGACGCGCTCGCCGGCCCGCACCCGGACGGACTGGCCCGCCTCGAGGGTGGCCTCGCCTTCGTAGACGGACAGGCGGGTCTCACCCGACTCGACGTCGATGCGGAGGACGCCGCGGGCGTCGGAGGTCACGATGCCGCCGGGCGTCTCGATCTCGAAGGGGCCGTCGCGGCGGTCGCGGAGGTGGAGGTAGATCGCGCCCGACCACATGCGGAGGACGATGCGCTCGTCGCGGCCGTCCTCGCGGGCGACGTAGTCGAGCTTGCTCGCGCGGTCGAGGCGCAGGATGGAGCCGCCCGCGAACTGGAACTCGGCGCGGCCGGAGCCGTCCGTCCAGACGCGGTCGCCGGGGAGGAACGGCAGGTTCGCGGCGGCTTCCTCGGATCCCGTCTCGGTGGCGCGCTGGATGCTCACGCCCTCCTCGATGTGACGGATCCGCCCGTCCCGATACGACTCCGCGAATGCCACCGAGGACGTCGCCAGCATGAGAACGGTCAGGACCCCAAGGCGGCGCATCGCCCTACCTCCCCCCTGTGACGTTACCGCATCCCACGGCTCTCACCCCGGCTCACCCGATCGCGCCGCCCGTGCCCGCGGCGGGCGGCTCCGGCTCGCTTCTGAGCGTCAAGGTACGCATGAATCCGAGGAGGGCCCAGAGAGCGGCCGCGAGGAGCGATTTGATCATGGCGTGTCCTTGTTCGTCCCCCGACTGGCCGTCGAGCAATATCCGTGCCCCGGGTCATGCAGGTGTAATTCATTGATGATACGAGGATTGCGCTCGAGGCACACGGCCACGTTGTGTCCTGGTGCGAGGGCAGGTGTCCTGAGGGAGGAGCCTGCGCGCGGGAGGCGCCGGACGATCAGTCGACGTCGGTGATGATCAGGGTGTTGGTGCGCGTGTCGAACACCACGTCGCCGCCGGGCGAGAGGAACTTCTTGATGACCGGCGCCAGCTCCGCCGCCCGCGCGTAGGAGAGCGTGTAGCGGACCGTCCGCAGCGGCCGGTCGAGCTGCTTCTCCTCGGCCAGCCGCCGCCGCTCGACGTGCTCGGCCGTGAGCTTGGCGACCGGAGCCACGCGGACGATGCCGTTGTCGGACTCGGATCCCAGGCCGCACACGCGGAGGGAGACCTCCAGGGCCTGGTCCCAGGGCACTTCCTTGAGCTTGAGGGTCAGCTTGCAGGCGACGCCAGGGTCGATGACGACCTGGAAGTTGCCGACCTCGGCCAGCAGCCGGACGATGTCGACGATCTCGGCGTCCTTGAAGTCGACGCTGATGCGCGCCTCCGCGGGCGCGGCCGGGCGCGCGGAGGGGGCGGGCACGTCGGCGAGGGCAAGGGCCGGCGACAGGAGCGCGGCGGCGAGAAGGATGGAGCGAAGGGGACCCATGCCGGCGCGGCTACTCGCCGCGCGAGACGGAAAGCATGGACAGGACGTTGGCCTGGATCCCGTCGATCTCCGCCGTCACCTCGAAATATCCCTTGTGCAGCACGTCCACTCGCAGCAGGAACGGCTGGCTGCTGCCGCGGACGTCCAGGATCTCGTCGTCGTCCGAGATGTCCCACACGGGGTCCTTGATCCACTGGCACTTCTCGCCGGCGCCGTTGCGCTGCGAGATGTCGAACACCACGAACTCGCCGGGATGCACGATCCAGTTCCCGGCCGAGTCCTGCTGGGGGTCGCGGTAGTCGAAGCCGCCCTGGTCGATCGAGCGGACCGCGACCTTGGCCTGCGTCACCGGGCCCGGCGGCAGGCCCACGCGCGGGTCGGTCGTGCCGCCGCTCGGCGCCGGCGTGGGCGAGCTCTGGCCGGGCTGGTTGATGGGCTGGGTGGTCGTCACCCCGATCTCCACTTGACCCGACTCCGTGCTGGTGCCCCGGTTGTAGATCCAGAAGTTGTACACGGCGTTGGCCGTCGTGTTGCTGAACGAGACCGTCTTGGGCTTGGCCGCCCCCTCCGCTCGCGCGAGCACGGTGCAGCCGCCGGCTTGCAGCTGGACGAAGCCCGGGCAACGGCCGTCGGTGGCGTAGAAGTCGATGGGGTTCGCCGGATTTCCCCAGTCGATGGTTGCATCCATCGTGCCGAGCGGCGGGTTGTCGATGCTCTTGAACGTCGCGGTGCCGGCGCTCAGCGTGAAACCCGTGGTCCCGAGCACGACGTGGACGGCCTGTGCCGGAGTGGACGGCATGGTCGTCGGCGAAGAAGTGCCGCCCTTGCCTCCGCAGGACGGAACCGACCCGGCCACCGACGCGATGAGAATGATTCGACTGAACGTACGACTACTCATGTACATCCCTCCTGAGCGTCTCTCGACCCCGACGAAAAAGGATGATTCTATCGCGGTCGGGGCCGCGTTTCAACCGCCCGTCTTCAGAACTGGGCGGGGACGCAGGTGGTGATGTAGGCGCGGCGGACGTAGCCGCCGGACGTCCAGATGTTGTACTGCTCGTTGTACTGGTTGGTGGTCTTGACCGCGATCTCCTCGTTGTCGTCCTTCGCGCAGACGCCCTGGGCGTGGATGGCCTCCACCACCGCAGTGACGTAGGCCTGCCGGTCCAGCACCTTCCAGCTACCCACCCCGAAGTTGTTGCTGAAGTCGAAGAGCTGCGGCTTCTGCGCGACCACGGTCTCGATGGCCGTGTTCACGTAGCCGCTGAGCTGCGGCGTGAGCTTGGGACAGTTGATGTGGAGGTCGGGCAGGGACGGGAGCGGGCACACGAAGGCACGGGGGGTCGCGGCGGGGAGGGGCGCGGGAACCGGAGTGGGGGCGGGCGTCGGGGCGGCGGCCGGGGTCGAGCTGCTCTTGCCGCAGGCGGCGGCGAGGACGACGACGGCAACGGCGGCGGCGCGGCGCGACCAGGTCTGCTTCATCGATCAGGCTCCCTCCGCTACATGCGAAACCGCCGAGTTTATCGCATGCTCCCCGGTCAGGCCAGGACCGCGGCGGATCGTCCGTTGCCGCATCCATGAGGACCCAGGCGCGGTCTTGGGCGACGACGAGCAACGCAGCCCACGGGGATGCATCGGCGCTCTTACGGTGGTGGTGCCGGAGGTGGGACTTGAACCCACACTAGCCGAAGCCAACACGGCCCTGAACCGTGCGCGTCTGCCAATTCCGCCACTCCGGCAGCGGTAGGAACGGCCATTATACGGCAGCGCGCCGTGCCGGCAAGCCACCGGCTACGGGATGCGCCCCGTCGCCGCGTCGAGGCCCACGCGCGCGCCGAGGAACGCGAAGAGGATCATCGCGGCCGCCGCCATTGCCCGACCCCATCGCCCACGCTCGGCCAGCCGCGCGAGCAGCACGCCGCCGCCGACCGCGACCGGTGCGATCGTGAAGTAGTGATGCTTGAGGAGGAAATTGAAGGACAGGTCGAGCGCCGTGAAGAGGGGGAGGATCGCCGCCCAGGCCAGCAGGAGGACCCTCGGTGCTCCGCGCCGCGCGAGGACGAGGCCGGCCAGGCCCAGCACCGGCACCAGCGTCGATCCGAAGGTGTAGGCGAGCTTGTGCGGCACCGCGGCCAGGCGTGAAGGCAGCGCGCCCGCGTTGGCGCCGGTCTGCGCCCCGGAGCCGCCAAGGAGCCGGGGGACCGATTCGGACAGGAACGGCCAGGTCCAATGGACGTAGTAGAGCGCGAAGGCCACGCCCGCCGCCGCCGCCGAGGCCCCGAGGAGCGCCCGCGTGAAGGTCGGGTCTCGCCGCCAGAGCGCCGCGCACGTGATCGCGACGACGATCCCCATGAACAGCAGGCCCGCGAAATAGGCGAGGAAGCACAGGGCCAGGAGCATCACCGCCTGCCACCACCAGCGGCGCTCGTGGAGCCGATGCGAGTTGAGCGCCAGGGACGAGACCGCCATCGTCATCGCCCAGCAGCCGAGGATCGTCATCAGGTGGCCGAGGCCCAGGAGCTGGTACGAGGCCGGCATGCTCGCCATCAGCACGGCGGCGGCCGCCGCCGACCCTGGCGGCCCGAGGCGCGCGGCGAGGGCGGCGGAGGCCCAGGCCATCGCGGCCAGGAGCAGGGCGAGCAGGACCTTCTCCGCGGCGAAGAACGCGGGGCGGGGAAGGGCGGCCAGGGGCGCCACGAGCGTGTGGTAGAGGCACGGGTGCGGGACCACGACGTTGCCCCATTGCGCCTGCTGGCTGAGCATGCTGCCCGGATAGGGCAGGTAGTACAGCAGGAAGCGTCCCTTCCAGATCTCCTCGGCGATCGAGGAGTGGAAGACGAAGTGGCCCCCTCGGTAGAGCGACGTGGTCGTCGCGGCCAGCCAGCCCATGAAGCCCAGCCCGCCGGCGGCGACGGCCGCCGCCGGGAGGCCCTCACGCGCGATTGCGGCGGCCACGGCGCTGAGCAGGGCCCCGGCGGCGGCAATCACGGCCAGCCGGGGCACTGCGGGGATGGCGGCGACGGGATCCACGGCCAGCCCGAGGGTGAGCAGCGCGATGGCGGCGCCCGCGGCGAGCCGTGCCGGCCCTGTCGCCACTCCGGCGGCGAGGATCGCGAGGGCGACGCCCAGGCCGGCGGCGAGGATCCCGGCCGCGATCCGGACCGGCGGCCAGGCGCGATCCCGATCGATGCGGACGTCGCGCACCCAGATGTCGTCGCGACGTGAGCCGGGGAACGTGAGGTCGAGCCCCGAGCGCCACCCGAAGGGAGCGTGCGCGGTCAGGACGTGCTCGGACCACGCGGGTCCGAGGGGCGCCTCGATCGGCCCCGTCCCGACGTCGGCCAGCGGCAGCGCCCGCTCGCTCCCGGGCGCGGCCGCGGTGACGGTGAGGCGCCACTCGCCGCTGCCGAGGTCGCCGAGGTCGAGGACGGCGCGGGTCGCCACGTGACGGAAGCGCACGCCCTCGGCGGAATCGAAGCTCCCGAGGCCCTCCTCGAACGCGGCCTCGCGCCCGCTGCCCATCGGGATGACCAGGACGGGCCTCGATCGGTAGGCGGCGGTCGTGCCGGCCGAGGCGAGGAGAGCGAGCGCGGCCAGCGGCATCGGACGGAGGAGCGCACGCCCGCCGGTGCCGAGGCGGCCCAGGGCCTCCCGGACCAGGGCTCTCCCCGCCTGGAATCGACCGGGCATGAAGAGGATCGCCGACAAGAGGACGGCCTCGACGGAGACGGTGGCGGGGAGGAGCCGCGCCACCCAGAAGCGTGCCCCGATCATCGCGGCCGTGACGACAATGGCGGCGCCGAGCCCGAAGCGGAAGGCCGCTCGCGGCGGGCTCCCCGCCGCGACCGCGATCCAGAACGCGAGGCTCACCATCGCAACCGCCCACAGCAGGGCCAGGAGCGGCGGCGCTCCGAGGGTGAGAGCGCGGCCCGCCGGCCGCACGCGCAGCGCGTGCACGCGGACGCCGAGCGTGCGCGGATCGCCGCGGCCGGGCGCGAAGGTCTCGGAGTCGAGCCGCAGCTCCACGTCTCCGCGCCAGGAGTCGCTGGTCACGGGGCCGACCACGACCTCGGCCGGAATGGCGCCCGGCTGGGCCACGGCGCTCGCCCCTCCGGCGGCGATCCGGAGCGCGGGGAGCGCGGCACCCCGCGGCCGCCAGGCGGAGACGACGACGGCGATCTCGACCGGCCGGCCGCGGCCGACCGCGGGCAGCACGATCGCGCTCCCGCCTTCGGTCCAGCGGAAGCCGTTCTCGGCGGGGTAGAGACCCCGGCTCGACACGGGCGCGGGAAGCGAGGAGCCGAGCGGCACATTCGCCGGCAGCAGCACCTGGGACGCGATGGCCACCGCGGCGGCCGTGACGGCCGAGAGGGCGAGCGTGGAGGCCCAGCCGGCGCGCAGGTCCGCGAGCGGCCCCTGGCTCGAGCGCGGCGGCCCTTCCGTCAACGCGGCTGTCCCGACCTCGCGGCCGACTCCTCGGCGGCCAGGGTGGAGCGCATGCGCGCCACCGCGGCCAGCGTCCGCGGGATGTCGGAGAGGCGCACCGTCGAGCGGCCGGCCAGGCGCGGCAGGTGCTGCACGCCGCGCTCGACGTAGCGATGGCCGCCACGGTGCAGCCGCACCACCAGCTCGGTGTCGATGAAGAAGTCGTCCGAGGCCAGGGGCAGGGACTGCAGCACCTCGCGGCGGAAGAGCTTGAACGAGCAGTTGAGGTCGCGGACGGCCAGGCCGAAGAGCGTGCAGGAGAGCCGGTTGAAGACCCACGACGTCAGCCGCCGCCGCCGCGCGTCCTTGCGCGCGATGCGATAGCCTAGGATGGCGTCCCACTCGCCCATCAGGGGCAGGAAGCCTGCCAGCTCGGAGAGATCGAATTGGTTGTCGGAGTCGGTGTAGAAGACGAGGTCGCCTTGCGCGGCCGCGAAGCCCGTCCGGAGGGCGGCCCCGTAACCCCGGTTGCGGCCGTGCCGGATGACCCTCAAGGCCGGTCCCATCCGGGCCTCCAGCGCGGCCAGGCGGTCCGAGGTGGCGTCGCGGCTGCCGTCGTCCACCACGACGACCTCGTAGGACCCGGCCCGCGCCCCGGCGGCGGCGGCGTCGCGGACCGCACGCTCGATGTTGTCGGCCTCGTTGTAGGCTGGCAGGACGAGGGAGATCGCCGGGCGGGCCATTTCGTGACGTGGCAAAGCCCGTGAGCTTAGCACGCCGATCCTGGAAATGAGCCCGAATGACTTCCGGTGACCCCTCCGCTCCCGCCGCCCCGCGCGACCTGGCCGCCTCGGTGCTCGACCTCCTGTCCGGCCACGGCAAGCCCATGGGCGTGCGCGACCTCGTGCGCCGCCTGAAGCTCGACGCCGAGGGCCGCCGCGAGCTCAAGGACGCGCTGCGCCGGCTGATCGCGGGCGGCCTGCTGGTGCAGATCCACGGCGCGCGCGTCGGCCTGCCCTCACGGATGAACCTCGTCGTCGGCCGCCTGAGCGCGAACGCGGGCGGGTTCGGCTTCGTGGCCCCGGAGAGGACGGCCGGGGCCCCGCGCACCCGGGAGGGCGACGTCTACGTGTCCGCCGTCAACATGAAGGAGGCGCTGCACGGCGACCGCGTGATCGCCCGCGTCGAGCGCCATACGCCCAAGGGACCCGAGGGCCGGATCATCCGCGTCCTCGAGCGGGCGCAGCAGAGGATCGTGGGCCGCTACGAGGAGGACGGACGCTTCGGCGGCCACGTGATCCCCTTCGACAAGCGCGTCCTGCACGAGATCTTCGTGCCCGCCGGCGACAAGGGCGACGCCCGGCCGGGCGAGATGGTCCAGGCCGAGATCACGCGGCCGCCCACGGCCACCCGCAATCCCTCCGGCCGCGTCCTGCAGGTCCTCGGCCGGCTCGAGGACCCCGGCACCGACCTCAAGGTCATCATGGTGAAGTACGGCCTTCCCGACGCCTTCCCGGACGAGGTCGAGGCGGAGGCCGCGCGCGTGCCGACGACGGTGCGCCCGGAGGACGTGGCCGGACGCACGGACTTCCGGGGCTGGGACACCGTGACCGTGGACCCGGAGACCGCGCGCGACCACGACGACGCGATCAGCCTCGACCGGCTCCCCGGGGGGGGCTGGAAGCTGGCCGTGCACATCGCCGACGTGGCGCACTACGTCCGCCCCGGCTCCGCCCTCGACCAGGAGGCCTATCTCCGCGGAACCTCGGTCTACTTCCCCGACCGCGTGGTCCCGATGCTGCCCCATGCCCTGTCGAGCCACATCTGCAGCCTGGTCGACGGACAGGACCGCCTGACCCAGACCGTGGTCCTCGAGCTCGACGCCAAGGGCAAGGTCCGCAAGGCCGAGTTCCACGACGGGGTCATCAAGAGCCGGGCGCGGATGAGCTATCAGCAGGTCCAGCGCATCGTGGACGGCGAGGCGGAGCTACGGCGGCAGTTCGCGCCCCTGGTGCCCCTGTTCGAGCGCATGGACGAGCTGGCCAAGCTGATGCGCCGGCGCCGGTACGAGCGCGGATCGCTGGACTTCGACCTGCCCGAGCCCCGCCTCGTCCTCGACGAGGGCGGGCAGATGACGGGCATCGTGGCCAGCGAGCGCCTGGACAGCATGCGCTCGATCGAGGAGTTCATGCTCGCCGCCAACGAGGCGGTCGCCGAGAAGCTGGCGGGGCCGGGCGCGCCCGCCCTCTACCGGATCCACGAGCGTCCCGACCCGCAGCGGGTGGAGGAGTTCGCGGAGCTGGTGTCGTCCTTCGGATACCGCGTCCCCCCGAGCCTGGAGGAGATCCGCCCCCAGGACTTCCAGCTCATCCTCCGCCAGATCGAAGGCAAGCCCGAGGAGAAGCTCGTCTCGTACCTGCTCCTGCGCACGATGCGCCTGGCGCGCTACCACGAGGAGAACCTCGGTCACTTCGGCCTCGCCACCGGCATGTACACCCACTTCACGAGCCCCATCCGCCGCTATCCCGACCTCGTCGTCCACCGCGCCCTCCGCGGGCTGCGCGGGCCGGGGGCGGCGGCTGCCGCCCCCCCGGCGCCTCTTCCCGAGATGGCCCTGCACCTGTCGGACATGGAGCGCCGCGCCAGCGACGCCGAGCGGGAGCTCGTCGAGTGGAAGAAGGTCCGCTACATGGCGGACAAGCGGGGCGAGGTCTTCACCGGCTACGTCACCGGCGTGCAGGCCTTCGGCCTCTTCGTCGAGCTGGAGGGGGTCTACGTCCAGGGCCTGGTGCACGTCTCGTCGATGACGGACGACTACTACAGATTCGACGAGCGCGCGCACCTGCTCAAGGGCGAGAACACCGGCAACGTCTACCGGCTGGGCGACCGCGTCGAGGTCCAGGTGGCGGCGGTCAAGCTGGAGGAGCGCAAGATCGACTTCGCGCTGATGGACGTACTCGAGCGGGCGGCGGCGCGCACTCCCGGCCCGCCCCCGTCGCGGCCGCCCCGCGGGGAGCGCTCGTCACCGTCCTCCCGGACGCCCGGGGCCGCGCGGCCTTCCGGGCGGGAGCCGCGCGGGCGCGAGGCCTCCGCCCGCCCCTCGCGCCGGCCGAGCCCGCGGCGGCGCCGTCGTTGACCCGCGGCGCGGCCTTGACCTCGCGCCGACCGCAGGCGTAGGCTCAGGGCCAACCCATCAGGACGAAGCGTGGCGCGCCGCTGCCCTCCGCGGCGCCGCCGTCGCGCGCGCGAGCTCGACCCGGGCGTGACCGGCGCCGTCACCGGCGGCCGGCGGGAGGAGAGGCATGCGGATCCTCCGCACCGTCGTGGTCCTGTTGGCGGTGCAGGCCGCGATCTGGGCCGTCCTGGCCGCGATCGTTCCCGGATGCGACACCAGCTCCATCGACTCGGGCTTCACGGACGTGGGGCCGGCGCTGTCGGACGTCCGCCCGCCCGCGGACCTCCTGGCCGCGCCCGCGGACCTCGGTCCGAGCGCGCCCTCGGGCAACGTGGCCCCGGTCTGCTCGCTGCGCACCAACCCCGACCCCCCGCGAGCGGCGGTGGGGGACACCATCAGGCTCAACGCCTGCGGGAGCACCGACGCGGACGGCGACCCGATCCGCATCGCGATCGATTGCGGCAACGGCCAGCCGATCACGCAGGGCTGCACCGCCGAATGCCGGTATTCCGCTCCCGGCGGGTTCACGGCGGACGCCTGTTGCGACGATCAGCACGGCCACGGCGGGATCTGCACCGACGTCGCCGTCCAGATCGAGGCTCCCTCGCCGTCCGCCTCGCCTTCAGGCTCTCCCAGCTCCCCGGGCGACGTGATGATCACCAGCCTCGGCGCCGACCCGGGGACGCTCTTCCCGGGCCAGGTGGCGTTCATCAGCGGAAGAGTCTCGCCCGCCGGCGCCACCTGGACGCTCCAGGTGACCTCCGGATTCGGCACCCTGTCCGTGACGTCGGGGACGGGCCCCGCCATCGGGTCCCAGCTGACGGCCAGCCCCACGCAGGTCGTGCCCATCACCGTGACGGCGACGGCGACCTTCGGTGGGAGCGTCGCCACGAGGTCGATCACGCTCCCCGTCATCTGACGGCCGCCTGGCGGCGTGTCGCCGCGCACATCTTTGCCCGGCAGGTTGGCGGCCCAATGGCGGTTGCGGCTAGAATCGGCCGGTCTCCACATGCCAACCGTGCGGGTCCCGGGGTGGCGATTGGACCCGTCTGAGGGAGGATCGAGCGATGGTGTCCGACGTCCGCAGCGTAGCCCTCAACCTCAACAGCAAGGAGCTGATCTTCCTCCAGAAGGTCACCCGCCAGGAGTACCACTTCATCACGGACGAAGAGCAGGAGGCGCGGCTGCGGCTCCGGGACAAGCTCCTCGAGGGGTTCTTCGACCAGAACGAGAACCGGATCGTGCTGAACCTGACGCGCGACGAGCTGCTGTTCCTCATCAAGGTCGCGCGCGAGAACTACTCCTTCATCGTGAGGACGGAGAAGGAGGCCCGCCTGGCCCTGGCCGCCAAGCTGCACAAGACGGCGGAGGCGGTGTTCGGGGTGACGACGCGCGAGGAGTGAGCTAGAGGCCGGGCTCTCGGCCAAGCCGTGCGCGGACGGCCTGCTATGCTGGCCCCGATGCGCTCCCTGATCGTCGGCACCGCCGGCCACATCGATCACGGCAAGAGCGCCCTCGTGCAGGCCCTGACCGGCACCGACCCCGACCGCCTGAAGGAGGAGAAGGAGCGGGGCATCACCATTGACCTCGGGTTCGCGCACCTGGACCTGGGGCAGGGCCTGGTGGCCTCCTTCATCGACGTGCCCGGCCACGAGCGCTTCGTCCGCAACATGCTGGCGGGCGCGCACGGCATCGACGCCGTCCTGCTCGTGGTGGCGGCGGACGAGTCGGTGATGCCGCAGACGCGCGAGCACTTCCACATCTGCCGGCTGCTCGGGATCCCGCGCGGCCTGGTCGCCCTCACCAAGTGCGACGCCGCCGACGCCGACATGCAGGCCCTGGCCGAGATGGAGGTGCGCGAGCTGGTGGCGGGATCGTTCCTGGAGGGCGCGCCCGTCCTGCGCCTGTCCGCGCGCACCGGCCAGGGGCTGGAGGCGCTCCGGGACGCGCTCCGGGCCCTGGCCGGGGCCGCCCCCGCGCGGCCGGCGGACGGCCTCCTCCGGCTCCCCGTCGACCGCGCCTTCACCATCCACGGCTTCGGCACCGTCGTCACCGGTACCCTCGTCTCCGGCGGCCTGGCCCCCGGGGACGAGGTGGAGGTCCTTCCCCGCGGGCGGCGGGCGCGGGTGCGCGGCCTGCAGGTCCACGGCACGGCCGCGGATCGCCTGGCCGCCGGCCATCGCGCCGCCGTCAACCTCACCGGCATCGAGGCGGGCGAGGTCGCGCGGGGAGACGTGGTCACGCGGCCGGGGACGATGCGCGCCACGTCGATCGTCGAGGCCGACCTCTCCCTGCTGCCCGGCGGGCGGCCGCTGAAGGACCAGGCGCGGGTGCGCGTCCACCTGGCCAGCGCGGAGGTCCTGGCCCGGGTGCGTCTCCTGGACGCGGCCGTTCTCGCGCCGGGAGCGACCACCCGCGTGCAGCTCCGGCTGGAGTCGCCGTCCGTGGCCGGCCGCGGCGATCGCCTGGTCATCCGCGCCTACTCGCCGGCGGCGACGATCGGGGGCGCGGTCGTCGTGGACCCCCTGGCCGCCAAGCGCCGGCGGGGGAGCGCCTCCGCGGTCACGGCCGGCTCCGGCACCGCGGAGGCGGCCGCGCGCATGGTCGCGGACGCGGGAGTGGCCGGAGTGGACGGTCCCACCCTCGCCGCCCGCGTGACCGTGCCCCTGCCCGCGCTGATGGCCGCCTTGCGGGGCCGCGGGGACGTGGTGTCGCTCGGGCACGATCCGGTCTGGCTCGTCTCCACGGCGACGCTGGACGCGCTGGCCGCGGCGGCCCAGGAGCGCCTGCGCGAGTTCCACGCGAGGCGGCGCCTCGACGCGGGCATGCCGCGCGAGGAGCTTCGGCGCCGTGCGTTCGCGCGCGCGCCCGGGGGCGTGTTCGAGGCCGTGCTCGAGCGCCTCGCCGGCCTCGGCCGTATCCGGGTCTCCAGCGACACCGTGGCCCTCGCCGGCCACCGCGTGGAGCTCACGCCGGAGGAGGCTCTCTGCCGCGAGGCGCTGCTGGCCGCGGCCCGCGAGGCCGCCCTGGCCGGGATCGACCTCGCGCATCCGCCCGCCGCCCTCGCCGCCGGCGATCCGGGCCTCCGGGACGGGGTGGCGCGCGCGCTGGTGGCGGAGGGCGCGCTGCGCCGGGTGGGGGACTCGCTCGTGGAGTCGTCGCGCCTCGACGCGCTCGCGGACGAGGTCCGGCGGCGCTGGCCGGGCGGCTCGCGCCTCGACGTGGCCGCGTTCAAGGAGATGACGGGCCTGAGCCGGAAGTTCGTGATCCCCCTCCTCGAGTACCTCGACCGGGAGAGGGTGACCCGGCGCACAGGGGCGGACCGCTTCGTGCTGGGTTGAGCGCTCGAGGCTGGGGCCGGCCGCAACTTTCCCGACCCGATTCCCGTATGATTGGACTGGCTCCTCTAAGACGGGAGGGTGCCGTGGCGAGCCGGATACAAGTGACAGGAAGACGCGTCGAACGTCGGGGGAGCGGCCTCCAGCGCGTGCCATTCATCCGGCGCTGCGCCATCGCCTTCGAGGACGGCAGCTCCGCCAGCACCTTCACCGTCAACATCAACGTGCTGGGCGCCTACATCGCCCGCGACCAGATGCCCCCCCTCTACCAGGGGCTCACGATCACCCTCCCCATACCGGGCAAGGACGTGCAGATCGTGGTGCGCGGCACGGTGACGTGGCTCAACCCGCGCCAGCAGCACCCCGTACACAGCCTGCCCCCGGGGTTCGGCGTGAAGTTCGATCCGCTCTCGCCGGAGGACCGGCGCTGCATCGAGGACGTCGTGGACGACTACGTCCGGCGCAAGCCGCCGGCGGCCGGCGGTGCCGGCGCCTAGGGCCCGGCGGCCCCCCTCGCTCCTACAGCAGTAGCCCGATCGGCGCTTCCAGCAGGCGCCGCACCTCGCCCAGGAACTGGGCGGCGAGGGCGCCGTCGATCACCCGGTGGTCGGAGCTCATCGTCACCTTCATGCGGTGGCCGGGGCGAATGACGTCGCCGTCCACCACCGGGACCCTGCGCACCGCCCCCACGGCCAGGATCGCGCTGTCCGGAGGGTTGATGATCGCGGTGAACTCGGTGACGTCGTACATGCCGAGGTTGGAGACGGTGAAGGTCGAGCCCGTGAACTCCTCCGGCTTGAGCTTCTTGTCGCGGGCGCGTCCGGCCAGCTCCCGCACCTCGCGCGCGATCTCGAGGACGGTCTTGCGGTCGGCGTCGCGGACGACGGGCGTGATGAGGCCCTCGGGCAAGGCGACCGCGATCCCGACGTGCACCTCCGCGTGGGTGACGATCTTGTCCGTGGCCCAGGAGGCGTTGACCATCGGAAAGCGCGTGAGGGCCTTGGCGCAGGCCTTCACCACGAGGTCGTTGAACGAGACCTTGGCCTCCTCCAGGCGCTGGATCTGCTCGCGGAGGTCCACCGCCGCGTCCATGTCGATCTCGACGGTCACGTAGTAGTGCGGGGCGCTGAACTTGCTCTCCACCAGCCGCCGCGCGATCGTCTTGCGCATGTTC
>JBGPBV010000007.1:0-83369 GCA_041481445.1 Vicinamibacteria bacterium | reverse complement strand
GGGGGCCGCGGGCGGCGCGACCTCCCGAGCCTGACCGCCCGCCTGGCCGCCCTGATCCGGCGCGTGCGGCCGGACGTCGTCCACACCCAGCTCGTGAGCGCGGACATCGCCGGGCGGGCCGCCGCGCTCCTGGGAGGCGGGGTGCCCGTGGTGTCGACGCTCCAGAACATGCCCTACGACCCGCGCGCCCACGAGGTGCCCGCCGGCTGGCGCGGAAGCCTGATCAAGCACGCCGACGCCGCCCTGGGACGATGGACGCGGACCCGTTACCTGGCCGTGTCGGAAGCCGTGCGCGCGTCCTACCGGACCGCGCTCGGGATTCCCGCCGAGCGCATCGAGGTCGTCTACAACGCCGTCGACCACGCGGGGCTGGCCGCGCGGGCGGCGGCGGCGCGCGCGCGGCCCGCGCTTCGGGCCGCCCTCGGCCTCCCGCCGGGCCGCCGCCTCATCGTCACGGTCGCGCGCCACGTGCCCCAGAAGGGGCTCGAGTTCCTCATCGACGCGCTGGCGCGGCCTCCGCTCGTCGCGCGCGACGTCCGCCTCGCCCTGGTGGGCACCGGGGGCCTGACCGCGGCTCTTCAGTCCAGGGCGGCCGAGCGCGGCGTCGGGCCGCGGGTGCAGCTCCTGGGCCGCCGGGAGGACGTCGTCGAGATCCTGGCCGCCGCCGACGTCTTCGCGCTGCCGTCCCTCTACGAGGGCCTCCCCGTCGCTCTGCTCGAGGCGCTCGCGGCCGGGGTCCCGGCCGTGGCCTCGGACATCCCGGAGATCCGTGAGGTCACGACCGCCGCGGGTGCCCGCCTCGTTCCTCCGGGTGACGCCGACGCGCTGGCCCGCGGGCTGGCCGAGGTGCTGGAGGACCCGACGCTCGCGGCCCGCCTGGCCGCGGAGGGGAGCCGGGAGGTCCGCGAGCGGTTCGACGTCGTCACCACCACCCGGCGGTTCGAGGCCGTGCTCCTCGCCGCCGCTCAGGGCGCGCGGCGGGCGACGAGCGAATGACCGAAGGGGAAGCTCGTGGCCCGGCACAGCGGCTCGCCCAGGAGGCCGGCCAGGTTGAGCGCGGCCACCACGGCCCAGAGCGCCGGCCGTAGCGGGAGGCTCAAGGCATAACCGTACCGGTTCCTCACGAAAAGGAGGTCGTGCACCACCAGGGCGGCCATGATCGCCAGCGTCATCGCGGGATACGACAGCGGCCGGACCTCCACCACCTCGAAGCCCTCGCCCTCGAACAGCTCGCGCAGACCGGCGGCGGTGAACCGCTGGTAGTCGTGCCGGTCGTGGACCGGATAGACGAAGGGGACCGTCACGATGGCGACGCCGCCCGGCCGGAGCACCCGCGCGATCTCCGCCACCACCGCGGCCGGCTTCCGGACGTGCTCCAGCACCTCCGTGCACAGCACCGTGTCGCAGCTGGCGGCGGTGAAGGGGAGAGCGGCCGCGTCCGCGGCCAGGTCCGCGCGGTTGCCCGCGTACCCGGCGGAGGGCGACGGCTCGAGGCCGACGTGGCGGCTCACCCGTCCGGCGAAGGCGTCCTCGTACGGCTTGGCGCCGCAGCCGACGTCGAGCAGGACGCCCCGGCCGTGCGCCCGTGCCGCCGCCGCCACCGCGCCCCGGATCCGGCGGTAGACCCAGAACGCGGGGTGGAGCGGAGTGCGCGACAGGAGACGGTCGGTGACGCGCACGTCGGCGGCATGGAACGCCCGCGCGCGCTCGCCCGGCGTTCTCCCGGCGAGGAGCGCCTCCACTGCGAACGGAAACAGGAGCGGAAGCAGCGGCACGTGGTAGCGCGGGACCGCGAAGAGGAGGACGTACGTGGCGGCGGGGACGAGGATGCAGGTCATGAGCGGGGCCCGCTCGCGCCATCGCGCGCGGCTCATCACGAGGCCGGCCAGTCCCAGCAGCACCACCGACGTGTTGAGGGCGAGGAGCGCGACCTTGACCGCCAGGACCGCGCCGCGGCTGCTCCGGGTCGACCCCTCCAGCCCGGCGATCGCGTTGCCATGCCCGCCGATCCAGAGGAGCACGACACGCCGCGTGCACATCCGCACGTAGGCCAGAGGCGCCTGGCGCAGGTTGGCGAGCGCGGCCGCCCGGAACCGGCGCGCCCGCTCCAGGGGCGGCGTGTCCGGCGGGCCTTCGATCGAGAGGAGCGGCTCCTCGCGCTTCCACTCCAGCCAGCCCTCGGGATAGGTCGCGATCCACAGCGTCCGCCAGCCGTCCGTGGTCACCGGCACCACGCCTCCCAGGACGCGGTGGTTGCGCACCATCCACGGAGAGAGCACCGCGGCGAGGGTCAGGACGAGGAGGACCGGCGTGGCAAGGTCGAGCCGCGTCCAGGGAGGCCCCGGCGACGGGCGAGAGGGGACGAGCGCGAACAGGGCCATGAAAGCGAGGGCGACGGTGATCCACTCCGCGCGGCACAGGACGGCCAGACCCAGGATCGCGCCCGCCACCAACGTCCGCGGAAGAGTGCGCTCGCGCCACAGGGCGGACGTCGTGAGCGCGATCAGAAGGGCGAGCACGGTGGCCAGCGTCTCCGTGAGCAGGAGCCCGCAGTAGGCGACCAGGGCCGGGTACACCGCGGCCGCCGCCGCCGCGATCCAGGCCACCCGCTCGCCGAACGGCCGGCGGGCCAGCGAGAACGTGAGCAGCGGGACGACGGCGCCGAGGAGGGCCTGCACGGTGCGAACCGTCGCCGGGCCGGCGCCGGGCAGGCATTCGATCGCGGCCACCACGTAGGGATAGAGCGGAGCCCGCAACGACTCCGGCCGGCCGGCCTCGTCCACGAATCCCCGTCCCGTACGAATGTTCGTGGCCAGCACGTCGTAGTCCCGGGCATCCGCGGCCAGGGGAAGCGGCGGGTAGAACGTGACGTAACAGAGCCGCACGAGCAGGGCGACGCCGAAGAGGACGGCCCCTCGCCGCGCCGGCGCGATCGTCAAGACCGCGGTTTCGCTCCGTCGGCGGCGCCCGTTCCACCTTCGGGGAGGGGCGGACGGCGGGCCGACTCGGCCAGCGCCTCGCGCAGCGCGGTGGCCTGGACCAGCCGCTCCAGCTTGTCCTCGAGGGCGGAGGCCTTGAGGGAGAGGTAGAGCAGGATGGCGGCGATGAAGAGGAACCCGGCCAGCCTCAGGGCGCCTTCCGGCTCGCGCGACCCGGCGAGGCGGCCGAGGCCGAGGAGGAGCGACGGCACGGCGGCCACGAGGAGGATGCCCAGGCACGTGGCCAGCCAGACCAGGCCGTAGCCGACCCCGAACTTGCGGCGGGCGACCCACCGGTAGACCTGCACGGCGCCGAGCAGGGCGACCAGGCCGGTGGTGATGCGGCCGTGGGTGGTGAAGAGCGTCCCGAGAGCGGGGTCGGGCATGCCGTCCTACCTTTCCTCCGCCGGGCGGCGGCGGGCACGCTGGGCCAGGATCAGCGCCGCCAGCAGCGTCTTGAACGGGTAGACGGCGGCGGCGATGGCGTCGTACATGGAGACGCCGTGCTCCCGCGGGCGGACCCGGATGGGGACCTCGGCGACCTTGAGCCCGCGCAGCATGGCGCCCATGATCATCTCGCTGTGGAGGTCGCCGATGCCCTCGGTGACGGCCAGGCGCACCGCCGCCCGCGACCAGCAGCGGAGACCCGAGGTCGTGTCGTAGACGCGCTGGCCCGTGACCCATCGCGTGAGCAGGGAGAACAGCGTCATGCCCGCGCGGCGCAAGAGGGGCGCGGCGTAGTCGGTGTCGGCCACGAACCGGGAGCCCACCACGATGTCGGGCCGGTCCGGAGCCAGCGCGCGGTCCCGGAGCGCCACCAGCGCCGCCGGATCGTGCTGGCCGTCCGCGTCGAGGGTGAAGCAGTACTCGAAGCCGCGGGCCAGCGCGAACAGCATGCCGGTCTGGACGGCCCGCAGGTATCCCAGGTTCACGGGATGGGAGACGACGATGGCGCCCCTCTCCGCCGCCACCTGGCGCGTGCGATCCCTCGAGCCGTCGTCCACGACCACCACCGGAAGGCCGAGGGCGACCGCCGCCACCTGGTCCAGCACCGTGCCCAGGCTGGGCTCCTCGTCGTGCGCGGGGATCACGATCACTCCGTTCACGGCCGCGTCACTCTCGCCGCACGGCGATGACCATGTTGACGTTGCCGAGGGGCCACGGGCGGTCGAACGGGCGCAGCACGGGGAGAAGCCAGGCGGGGGTCTTGTTCGGGAAGACGAGGCCGACCGCGCGCGCGAACACCACCCGGAAGGAGGAGGAGACGGCCTCCACGAGGGCCCGCCGCCGGAGGCGGAGGGCGCCCCGCTCCTCGGGCACGAGGGCATGGAAGACGAACGACGGGGGATTGAGCACGTTCGGCTCGATCAGGCAGATCGCCTTGCGCGCCACCCGCGCCATCTCCGCCACCATCGCCCGCGGCTCCGGCACGTGATGGAGGACGCAGCTCTCCACCGCCATGTCGACGCTCGCGTCGCCGAGGGGCAGCCGGCAGGCATCGGCGAGGGCGACGTGCCCGGGGTCGCAGTGCCGCGACAGGAGGTGCGCGGAGGCGTCGATGCCGTGGCACCGGTAGCGCTTGGCCAGCGCGTGGTAGAGGGTGCCGTTGCCCGTGCCCACGTCGAGCACGGTGGCCCCCGCGGGCAGCCCGCTGTAGCGCTCGATGAGGCGGCACTTGGGCTCGGCGTAGGCGACCGTGACCGGGTGGTCCGCCGGCCGGTACGTGATTCCGTCGACCCAGTAGTGGGCCTGCACGTCCGAGCGTCGGGGCTCCATGCGTGCCGCCCAGAGGATACATCGCCATGGTACTTTCCGGGCGGGGATGGATCGCCTGGCGGAGCGCGGCTCGAGGGTCCTCTACCTCACGTACAACGGGCTCACGGAGCCGCTCGGCCGGCGTCAGGTCCTCCCCTACGTGCTGGGCCTGGCCCGCCGGGGCTGGCGCCACACGATCGTCTCGTTCGAGAAGGACGAGACCGCGGACCCCGACGCCCGGCGCCAGGTGGAGGCGGAGCTGGCCGGCACGCAGACGGTGTGGATCGCCAAGCGCTACCACAAGCGGCCGACGCTGGCCGCCACCGCGTTCGACGCCGTCTCCGGCATCGCGAGCAGCCTCCGGGGGCGTGCCGCGTTCGACCTCGTCCACGCCCGCTCGACCGTACCCGCGATCATGGCCGCCGCCGCCGCCCGAATCCGGGGCGTGCCCTGGATCTTCGACGTCCGCGGGCTGCTGGCCGAGGAGTACGCGGACGGCGGACATTGGCGGCGGGGCGGTGCCCTCTTCCGCGTCACCGACCTCTGCGAGCGCCGGCTCCTGCACGGCGCCTCCGGCCTCGTCTTCCTCACCGAGCGGATCCGCGACGAGCTGGAGGCGCGGGCCTTCCGCCCGGAGACTCCGACCGCGGTGATCCCGTGCGCGGTCGACCTCGACGCCTTCGCGGCCTCGCCCGGTGCCCGGGCGCGAGTGAGGGCCGAGCTCGGCCTCGACGACCGTCCCCTGCTCGCCTACTCCGGCAGCCTGGGAAGCTGGTACCGGCTTCCGGAGATGCTCGAGTTCTTCGCGGTCGCGGCCGAGCGGATCGCCGGCCTCGCCCTGCTGATCGTGACGCCGAGCGAGGCGGAGGCCCGCCGGCTCGCCGCCGGGCATGCGCGGGCGGCGGACATTCGCGTCGTCCGCGCCCGTCCCGAGCAGGTGCCCGACTACCTCTGCGCGGCCGACGCCGGCCTGTGCTTCCTGGGCGACCATCACTCGAAGGCGGCTGCGTCGCCCACCAAGTACGGCGAGTACCTGGCCGCCGGCCTCGCCGTGATCACCAACCCCTGGACCGGCGATGCCGCCCGCCTGGCCGGCGAGCCGGCCTGGATCCTCGTGCCCGGCTTCTCACGCGACGCCTACGCGGGCCCGGCGGCGGAGCTGCTCCGGAAGCTGGGCGACCGCGCGGGGCTGCAGCGCGCCGCCCGCGGGCTGGCCGAGCGATGCTTCTCGCTAAGAGACGCCCTCGACCGCTACGAGGGGCTCTACCGCCGCGTGCTCGAGGCGCGCCGGTGAAGGTGCTGGCCTGGGTCCCCTACCCGCTGGGCCAGGCGCCCGGCCAGCGCTACCGCATCGAGCAGTGGAGCCCCTACCTCCGCGAGCTGGGCATCGAGGTGACCTTCCAGCCCTTCGCGGGCGCCGCGCTCGCCCGCGCGTTGTACGAGCGCGGACGCTGGTCCACGAAGGCGATCGGGATGGCGGCGGGACTGGCGCGGCGGATGGCCCAGGCCTGGCACGCCGCCCGCTACGACGCGGTGTTCCTGCACCGCGAGGCGGCCCTCATCGGCCCCGCGCTCCCGGAGCGCGTGCTTCACGCCCGCCGGCCCGCCATCGTCTACGACTTCGACGACGCGATCTACCTGCCCTACGTGAGCCCCACCAACCGGTACCTCTCGTACCTCAAGTTTCCGTGGAAGACGGGGTCCCTCTGCCGGCTGGCGGCGGCGGTCACCGCCGGCAACGAGAGCCTGGCCGAGTACGCCCGCCGCTACAATGAGCGCGTGTCGGTCGTGCCTTCGACGGTCTCGCTGCGGGAATACCAGCCGCGGCCGGAGCCTCCGCCGGACCGCCTGCCCGTCGTGGGCTGGACGGGCAGCCACAGCTCCCTCCAGTACCTCGCGCTCGTGCGCGAGCCGCTCCGGGCCCTTCGCGCGCGCCGAGCCTTCCGGCTCCTGGTGGTGGGCGTGCGGGGCTTCGAGATCCCGGGCCTGGACGTCGAGTGCCGGCCCTGGTCCGCGGAGAGCGAGGTGCGCGACCTGTGGGACATGGACGTGGGCCTCATGCCGCTCCCCGACGAGCCCTGGGCGCGCGGGAAGTGCGGGATGAAGGCCATCCAGTACATGGGGATCGGCATCCCGGCGGTGGTGAGCCCGGTGGGAGCGAACCGCGACATCGTCACCGACGGCGTCACCGGGTTCCACGCCTCCACCGACGCCGAGTGGACCTCTACCCTCGACCGCCTCCTGGCCGACCCGTCCCTCCGCCGGCGCCTGGGGAGCGCCGGCCGCGAGGCCGTGCGCGCGCGCTACTCCGCGGAAGCGCAGGCGCCGCGGGTGGCGGAGATCCTGCGCGCGACCGTGGAGGGGGGGCGGGCGTGACCTCGCTCCCCGACGCCATCGTGGCCGTGCTCGTGATGGCCGTGCTCAACGGCGCCATCGTCTACCTCATCCAGCGGAAACTGCCGGGAGAGGAGGGCGTGTCGCTGGGACGGATCTACGCCTGGACCCTCATCCTGCGTTTCGCGCTCGCCCTCTTCCTCAACGCCTACTCGGGGGAGACGGCCTTCGCCACCGCCTTCTGGGGGGACTCCGCCACCTACGACGAAGGAGGCTGGCTGCTCAGCCTGCAGTGGAACGGCCTCGGGATCCTCAACCCCTACTACTCGAGCAAGGTGAGCGGATGGGGCTTCTTCTACCTCATCGCCGCCATCTACTGGGTGTTCGGCCACAACCAGCTCCTCGCCCAGTTCGTCAACGGCACCATCGGGGCCCTCACCGTGGTGGTGATCTACGGGATCGCCAAGGACCTCTTCGACGCCGAGGTGGCGCGCTGGGCGGCGCGCTTCATGGCCTTCTTCCCGCAGATGGTGTTCTGGTCGGGGGCCATCTACAAGGACCCCGCGATCATGCTGTGCATCGCGCTGTGCATGCACGCCGTCCTCAAGCTCAGCACCGCGTTCACCGCGCGCTCGATCGCGATGTTCCTGGGCGCCAGCCTCGCCCTGATGTCGCTGCGCTTCTACGTCTTCTACTTCGTGGCCTTCGCCACCGTCGGGACCTTCGTCCTCGCCCAGCGCCGGGGGGCGCTGCGCAGCATCGGCTCCTACGTCGTCCTGGTCGGGATCTTCGTGGCCGCCTTCACCTTCGCCGCCCGCCAGGAGACGATCGAGCAGCAGCGCTCCTACTTCACGCTCGAGCGCCTCCAGATCACGCGCTCCGACCAGGCGATGTGGGGACGGTCGGCCTACGTCCCCAAGGCCGACGTCTCGACCACCGGGGGCGCGCTCGCCATCCTGCCCGTCGGCCTCGTGTACCTGCTGTTTGCGCCCTTCCCGTGGTCGGTGAGCGGCCTGCGGCAGATCCTCACCGTGCCGGAGACGCTCGTGTGGTACGCCCTCTGGCCCGCCCTCATCCGCGGCCTCGTCTACACGGTGCGGCATCGCTTCCGCTACGCGCTGCCCATCCTCGTCTTCGCCGCCTCCCTCACCTGCGCCTATGCCGTCTTCCAGGGCAACGTGGGCACGGCCTACCGGCAGCGCACGCAGGTGACGATGTTCTATTTCATCCTGATGGCGGCCGGGCTCGTGCAGAAGCGCCGCGCCCGGCAGGAGAAGGCGGCGGAGCCGCTGCCCGAGCCCGCCTTCCAGACCCGATGAGCCTCCGTCGGCGGCTGCGGCTCTTGCTGCTGGCCGCGATCGGCCTCCTCCCCGGCTTCCTCAAGCGCCCGCTGTACCGCGCCCTGTTCGGCTATCGCATCGGCCGCGGGGTCCGCATCGGGATCGTCCTCCTCGACGCCCGGGAGGTGGACCTGGGCGACGGCACCGCCATCGGGCATCTCAACCTCATCACCCGCGTCGGCACCCTCGTCACCGGCCAGCGCGCGCGCATCGGGATGCTCAACGTCATCCGCGGCGGCGAGCGTGTCGAGCTCGGCGACTACGCGGAGGTCATGCGCTTCAACGTCCTCAACGCCATCCCCGACCACGACTGCACGACCGCGCCCGTCTCACGGCTCGAGATCGGAGCGGGGACGGTGGTCGTGTCCGGGCACCGCATCGACTTCACCGACCGCGTCACCCTGGGCCGCAACGTCATCGTCGGGGGCCGGAACTCGTCCTTGTGGACGCACAACCGCCAGCAGACCGCGCCCATCTCCGTGGGCGACTTCTGCTACCTCGGGTCGGAAGTGCGCCTGGCCCCGGGATCGCGCCTGGCCGAGCGGTCGATCCTCGGCCTGGGCTCCGTCCTCGCGGGCGCCATCGACACGCCGGGCTCGCTCGTGGGCGGGGTGCCGGCGAAGGTGATCCGCCCGCTCACCGACGAAGACGACGTCCTCGTCCACCGCAAGGCCCGCGCGGACGCCCCCGACGACCTGTACTCGCGATGAGGCGGGGGCGTCTTGCCGCCGCCGCGCTGGGCGGAGCGCTGCTGGCCGCGGGGACGGTCCTGGTGGCGGCCGGCGATGCCCCCGCTCGCTTCCTCGTCGTCGAGGATCCTCCCGGTCCGTCCGACGCCATCGTGGTGATGGCGGGCGATCCCGGGTACGAGCGCACGGCCAGCGCGGCCGCCCTCATGCGAAGGAGCGGCGTGCCCGTCCTCATCCTGACCGGCGGCGAGCCGGGGCCCGGGGACAGCGCGGAGAGCCTGCGCGCCCGCGCGATCGCGCTCGGGGTGGCACCGGAGAGGATCCTCGTGGAGACCCGCTCGCGCAGCACGCGCGAGGCGGTGCTCGCGGTGGCGCCCCTCCTCCAGGAGCGGGGTGCGCGCGCGGTGACGCTCGTGACTTCGCCGTACCATCAGCGCCGCGCGGCGGCGGCGGCACGGCGGGCCTGGCCGGGAGTGGTCGTCCGCAGCCGTCCGGCCTCGCCCTCGTCCTGGACTCCCGAGGGCTGGTGGCGCGATCCCGGGCGCCGCCGGACGGTCGTGACCGAGTACCTGAAGCTCCTTTATTACGGCGGCCGCGGGTGGCTCGCTACGACACCATGACATTCAGTTAAGTAAGAGTTGAAGTCTTGGCTTCTAACGTGTCGGAATCACAAGATTTTGTTGACGTCGGACTCGCTCACCTGTAGACTTCTTCGGGCTCATCGCGGCCCATGTACGAAAAAATTTGCGCGCAGGGTCCCGCGGATACGCGAGTCGTCCGTGTGTTCTCGCGTCTGAACATCGGAGGTCCATCGGTCCACGTTCTCCTCCTGACCGCAGGCCTTCGCGAGAAGGGATACCAGACGCGCCTCATCGTCGGCCGCGAGGCGCCTTCGGAGGGTAACCTCCTGGAGATGGCGCGGGAGATGGGGATCGACGTGGAGCAACTGGATGGCCTGGGACGGGAGATCCGGCCCTTCTCCGACCTCCTCACGCTCGGCCGGCTCTATCGCGCGATGCGGGCAACGCGCCCCGCGATCGTCCACACCCATACCGCCAAGGCGGGAGTGCTCGGGCGCCTGGCCGCGCGCCTGGCCGGGGTCCCCATCGTCGTGCACACGTACCATGGGCACGTCCTGCGCGGGTATTTCGGCCCCCTCAAGACCGCCTTCTTCCGGCGGCTGGAGGGGCTGCTGAACCGGATCACCGACGTGCCCATCACCGTCTCCAGCGCGCTCCGCGACGAGCTGGCGGCGATGGGAATCGCGCCGCGGGACAAGATCCGGGTGGTTCCTCTCGGTCTCGACTTGGAACGCTTCACTCGGCCGCGGGCCCGGGGCGTGCTCCGTGCGGTCTGCGGAGCGGGCGAGGATGAGCCGCTCGTGGGAGTCGTGGGCCGCCTCGTGCCCATCAAGGACGTGGACACCTTCCTGCGCGCGGCCGCGCACGTCGTCCGTTCGGTTCCCGGCGCCCGGTTCGCGATCGTCGGGGACGGCGAGCTGCGCCCGGCGCTCGAACGGACGGCGGCCGGGCTCGGTCTCGGCGCGCGCGTGACGTTCGTGGGCTGGCGCCAGGACCTCGAGGCGATCTACGCCGACCTCGACGTGGTGGTGAACTCCTCGCTCAACGAGGGCACGCCGGTGGCCCTCATCGAGGCCATGGCGGCCGGGCGGCCGGTGGTGGCGACGGCGGTGGGGGGCACGCCCGACCTGCTCGGGAACGGAGAGCGCGGAGCGCTCGTGCCCGCCGGGGACCCCGCCGCCCTCGGCGACGCCATCGTGTCCGTCCTGCGCGGGGGCGCGGAGGCGGCCTTTCGCGCGCGCGCGGCCCGGGAATACGTGCTCGGCCATCACTCGGTGGACCGGCTGCTGCGCGACATCGACGCGCTCTACCGCGAGCTCCTCACGCCCGCCCCCACCCCGGCATGATCTCGGATCTCGCGCTCCTCGCCATGGTGGTGTTCGTGGCCGCGTCCGTCGTCTCCGCCGCCGCCTTCTGGCCCGCGCGCGCCCTGGCCCTGCGCTGGGGGATCATCGACAACCCCGGCCACCGGAAGGTCCACTCCACCCCCACGCCGCGGGCCGGAGGCGTCGCCGTCTTCGTCTCGTTCATGCTGGTGGTGGCCATCGGCTTCATGCTGACGCCGCACATGACGGAGCTGCCGTGGATCCGCTCCTTCCTGCCCACCTCGAGCCTCGTCCTCCGCGACGCCTACAAGGTCTCGGGCAAGCTGATCGCGCTGATGGTGGGGTCCACGCTCGCCTTCGCGGTGGGGCTGGCGGATGACGTCTCCAAGGGGCGGTTCCCGGTGTGGGCCAAGTTCGGGGGCCAGCTCCTGGGCGCGGTGGTGCTCATCTCGGCCGGGGTCACCACGAGCTTCCTGCCCTTCCAGTGGATGAACGTCGTCTTCACCCTGGCCTGGCTGGTGGGCATGACGAACGCGTTCAACCTCCTCGACAACATGGACGGCCTCTCGGCGGGGGTGGCCTTCGTGGCCGCGCTCGTCCTCCTGATCAACGCCTGGTCCCTGGACGAGATCTTCATCAGCCTGAACCTCATCGCCTTCATGGGCAGCCTGCTCGGCTTCCTCCTCTTCAACCTGGCTCCCGCCCGTGTCTTCCTCGGGGATTGCGGGAGCCTCTTCATCGGGTACGTGATGGGCTCGCTCACCCTGCTCGAGCGCTACATCACGCACGCCTCCGGCCTCCTCTTCCCGATCCTCATGCCCGTGCTCGTGCTGGCCGTGCCGCTCGTCGACACCGGCACCGTGATGTTCATCCGGCTCAGGGAGCGCCGTCCGATCTACGTCGGCGACAACCGCCACTTGTCGCATCGCCTGGTGTCGCTCGGCTTCTCGCCCCGGCGGGCGGTGGCGATCCTGTACGTGCTCACGTTCTCGCTCGGTCTGGGGGCGGCCGCCCTCACCGACGCCACCTTCTTCCAGAGCGTGCTCGTCCTGCTGCAGACGGCGGGGTTCGTGACGGTGGTCCTGATGCTGATGTTCGTGGAACGTCCCGTCCGTCCACCGGATCGCCCGACCGCATGATCGCCATGGCGCTGCTCCTCCTGGCTCTCCCCGACCCGCCGCCCACCGTGACCGCCGTCCGCCTGGAGGCGGAAGGCGGGCGGCCGCTGGTCCGCGTGGCCGTCTCGGGCGCGGTGGCCGCGCGCGTCGACCGCGAGGGGCGCGACCTCGTCCTCGTCTTTCCCGGCGCCCACCTGGCCCCCGGCCTGGTGCTGCCGGGACCGCTGGCCGAGATCCAGTCGTTCCGCGGCGAGGAGACGCGCGACGGCGCCCGCGTCCGCGTCCGCGTGGACGGCCCTTTCGACTACGACCTGACGCAGGAGGGCGGAGTGGTGAGCGTGGCCCTGCGTCCCCGGGGGGCGTCGCCCTTGCCCTCTCCATCGCCCGCCGCCCGCCGCACCGCGGACGACGTGCGGGCCCTCTACGCGAAGATCGCGCCCCCCGCCGCCGAGCCGGGGCGGGGAGAGCCGCCGTCGAATCCGGCCGCGCCCACGGACGTGCCCGAGCAGGACGGGTTCCAGTTCGGCCATACCCGCGTTCGGCCCTCCGTGGGCCTGACCTACGTCGACGCCGACATCGCGTTCCTCGACACGCCCGAGCCCGTGCGCGATCAGTACTTCCAGATCGAGCCCCACCTGCCCGTGGACGTGGGCGCGACGGGGGCCGGGCGGCCGCACTTCCGGGTCAGCTACGATCCACGCTTCCGGTTCGGGAGCCAATTCGAGGAATTGCGCCAGCCGACGCACATGATCAACGCGGGCCTGGACGTCCCCGTGGGGGCCACCACCGCCTTGAGGGCCGGCTATCACTTCGCGCACGGCCTCCTGGAGACGACGGAGGTCGATCCCGGGCGCGAGTACTTCTTCCAGCTCGCGCCCTACACCCACCAGCAGGAGCAGGTCGGCCTCTCCTTCAACCAGGACGGCCTCCTCGGCCTCGACGTGGTCGGGACCCACGACTCCATCGACGTCGACGAGGAGTCGGGCTTCTTCGACCACAGCGTCGACACCGTGGGCGCGACCCTGAACTATGGCTTCGGCGCCACCGCGCACGCCTTCCTTCGCTACCAGTGGGAGCGCGTGCCGACCCCGCCGGAGCGGCCGGAGGCGGAGTCGCGCTCGAACACGATCACCGCCGGAGTGTCGGGAGAGCTGCTGCCGCTGGTGACGGGCGAGGTCTCGGGCGGCGTGCGCGTGCTGGACGCGCCCAACGGGGGCGCGGGCGGCCAGCGCTACGTGGGGTCGGTGCTGGCCCTCAGCCTGCGCAAGGCCTTCTCGCCGACGTCCTCGCTCACCCTGCTCGCGCGCCGCGACACCTTCCCGTCCGCGTTCGAGGAGAACGCGTTCTACGTGGCCACCGGCGTCGGGGCGGAGGCCGACTTCGGCCTGCCCTTGTCGGTCGTCTTCCACGGCGCCGTCGGCTTCCAGCGCAACTCGTACCGTGTGGCCAGCACCGAGGACGGGGTGCCGCGGCGCGACGACATCGTGGCCTGGGCGGTGGGGATCGGCCGCGGCCTCACCCGCTGGAGCTACCTGCGCGCCGACTACCGGCAGGACCGCCGCACGTCCAACCTGCCCGCCTACGACTCGCACGGTCACATCTTCACCGTGCAGCTCGGCCTCGGATACCTGGGTTCGACTCCCGCCGGCGGCGTGCCCCGATGATCTCGTCACTGTGGCGTCCGGCGGTCTCCGTCGGCCTGGTCGCCCTCGCCCTGGGGGCCCGGGCGGACGTTCCGGCCTCGCTCGTCACGCTCGCCGCCCAGGCCGTGCCCGCTCCGTCCTCGCCCGCCCCGGTGGCGCCGGTCCTTCCCGATCCCTCGCCGACGCCCCTGCCCTCGGCCACGCCCGCGGACGCGCGCGACGACTATCGCGTGGGCGCCGGCGACGTGCTCGACATCGCCGTGCTCGGCAACGCGGACCTCTCGCGACTGGCCACCGTGCAGACGACGGGCACCATCACCTTCCCCCTGCTCAACGAGGTGCCGGTGGCCGGCCTGACCGTGGCCGAGATCCAGCGCAAGATGACGACGCTCCTGGAGAAGGACTTCCTCGTGAACCCGCACGTGGAGGTCCACGTCAAGGAGTACCAGAGCCAGTTCGTGGTGGTGCTGGGCGAGGTCAACACGCCGGGGCGGAAGGTGCTGCGCGGGGGGAGCCGTCTGATCGACGTGCTGGTGGAGTCGGGCGGGTTCACGCCCCGCGCCTCCGGCGAGGTCGTCATCACGCGCACGGACGGCGTGTTCGAGGGCGGAGGCAAGGCGCTGCGCCTGCGTCTGGGGGGCACCTTCAGCGGCCAGGACTACGTGGGCCTGGAGATGCCGCTCCGCAACGGGGACGTGATTACGGCCCCGGCGCGCCAGTATGTTACCGTGGAAGGCGAGGTCACGCGTCCCGGGCGGTATCCGATCGAAGGGGACCTGACCGTCACGGGAGCGATCTCCACGGCGGGAGGGTTGACCCGCTTCGGGAGCAGCGATGTCAAGGTGCGGCGGATCGACCCTGCGACGGGGACGGTGACGATCACGAAGGTCGACCTCAAGGCCGTGCGCAAGGGGAGCGCGGCCGATCCCCCGGTCAGCCCCAACGACGTGATCACCGTGTCCCGACGGCTCTTCTAGCCGTGGGCAGCCACGTCCCCTCGGCCCCCGCCCCGGCCGACAACGCGATCGACTTCCGTTACTACGGCAACCTCCTCTGGAAGAGCCGCATCCTGCTCGCCTCCTCGTCCACGCTCGGCCTGGCCCTCGGGCTCCTGCTCGCCTTCGCGCAGACGCCGGAGTACCGCGCCTCGGTCATGGTGCAGATCGACCCGCCCACGCCGACCTTCCTGAGCGTGCAGGACGCGATGGCCGGCAGCTACTGGCAGAACACCGACTTCTACAACACGCAGTTCCGCGTGCTGCAGTCGGCCGCGCTGGGAGAGAAGGTCCTGGCCCGCCTCAAGCTCGACGATCACCCGGCGACCGCCGAGGCCCGCGACGCGGGGGCGGCGTTCATGTCGCACGTGGCGGTGGAGCCGGTGCCGGAGAGCCGGCTCGTCCTCATCCACGTCACCCACCGCTACCCGCAGGAAGCGGCCCTCTGGGCCAACAGCCTGGCCGACGTCTACATCGAGGAAGTGATCTCCACGCGGGTGGAGGCGGCCCGCAAGGCCTACGAGTGGCTCCAGGAGCGGCTGGGGGCGACCCAGAAGAACATGCGCGAGGCCCAGGACCGCCTCTTCAAGAGCTACCAGACCCAGGACCTCTTCGTGCCCGAGGGCAGCACCTCCGCCGTGACCAGCTCCATCTCCAAGCTGACCGCCGACCTCATCGAGGCCCAGGCCCGCCGCATCGCGCTGGAGGCCGCCCTCAAGCAGATCAGCCAGCTCAAGGACGCCGGCCGGTCGCTCGACGCCGTGCCCCAGTTCGCGGCCGATCCCATCATCATGACCCTCAACGCGCAGATCGCCCAGGCCAGCAATGAGCTCGCGCGCCTGCGCCAGGAGTTCAAGGAAGGCCATCCCGAGGTCCAGAAGGTACGGCTGCAGATCGACCAGGCGCAGAAGGCGAAGGACAAGCAGGGGACGCAGATCGTGGCCGCCATGCACGCGGAGTACGAGCAGATCCAGAAGCGCGAGACCGAGCTGCACGGGGCCATCGACAGCGAGAAGGCGCAGGCCGCCTCCCAGAGCCGCAAGGCGGCGGAGCTGGACGCCCTCAAGAAGGAGGCGGAATCGGCCAAGGGCCTCTACGACGTCCTCCTCCAGAAGCTCAACGAGACCGACATCGCCTCCTCCATCCGGAACAACAACGTGAGCGTGGTCGAGCGGGCCACTCCGCCCGCCTACCCGATCCGCCCCAACAAGCGGAAAGTGGCCGCCGCGGCCGTCTTCCTGGGCCTGATGCTCGGAGTCGGTCTCGTCCTGGGCCGCGACTACCTGGACAACACCATCAAGGACCCGGAGGAGATCGAGCGCTTCCTGCACATCGACCTCCTGGCCGCGGTGCCGCAGTACGACGAGGCCAACGTGCACTTCGTCACCGAGGCCTACCAGAACCTCCGCACCGCGCTCATCTTCGGGCGCAAGGACGAGGGCGGGCAGATCGTGCTGGTCACGGGCACGGTGCCCCAGGAAGGCAAGACCACCACCCTCGTGAACCTCGGCAAGCTGCTCGCGTCCTCGGGGGAGAAGACCGTCCTCGTGGACTTCGACCTGCGCCGCGGCCAGCTCCACAGCCGCCTGGGGCTCACGCGCGAGCCGGGGGTCACGAACTTCTTCGTGAACCACGAGGACCTCGACGCGCTGGTGCGCCCCACGAAGGTGCCCAACCTGTACGCGCTGGCGACGGGGCCGCTTCCCCCCAATCCCCCCGCCATCCTCACCCGGCCCACGATGGGGGATTTCCTGGCCCGCCTGCGCGCCCACTTCTCGTGGATCCTCATCGACTCGCCGCCGCTGGCCTCGGTGACGGACGCCCAGCTCCTGGCCCGGTACTCCGACATGACCACGTTCGTCGTCCAGTACAACACCGCGGACAAGAAGCTGATCCGGCGCCACCTGACCGCGCTGCGCAAGGTGACGGACAACGTGCTCGGAGTGGTGCTCAACTCCGTCAACGTGCGGGCCAAGGGCTACTACTACTACTACTACCCGCACGAGACGGACACGCCCTCCCAGGCCGCGAACAAGAAGCCGACGGAGGCGAGGCCGGCGGAAGACGTGGCGGTCGGGAACCGCTGAGCGTGCCGCTGGGCGTTCTCCTGCTGGCCCTCCCCCTCCTGGCCGGGCAGAAGGTCGAGGTGAAGCGGCATCTCCCGCCTCCGCCGGCCGTGCCCGTCGCCCCCGTGCGCGTCGTCGAAGGGACGGTGGAGCGCGGCAAGGGCGACTCCTGGAAGGCCGCGGGCAGCGAGTTCCGCCTGGCCCCGGGAGAGTCGGTGCGCACGGCGGGAGACGGGCTGGCCTGGATCCTCCTCCCGTGGATGCGGATCCTCATCGGCAGCGACAGCATCGTCGGCCTCACCCCGAGCACGGTGCTCTCCGCCGCCCTCGAGAAGGGCCGCGTCGAGCAGCGCGCCACCCGCGCCGACATCCTGAAGGTCGTCACTCCGGAGGCCGAGGTGCGCGGGCGCGGCAGCGTGGTCGTCCGCCGCGACGACGCCGCCCTGCTCACGCGCGTCTCCTCGCTCGACGGCCGCTTCAGCGTCAAGACGAGGTCGGGCACGGTGGTGGTGGACCCGGGACAGGGCCTGCTCGTGGCGGCGAGCGGAGAGCCGCAGCTCGGTGCCTTGCCGGCTGCTCCTGGAGGACTGCGGCCGGGGAAGGACCCGTCCTACGTCGAGAAGGGAAAGCCCGCGCGCCTGACGTGGACGAGCGCCGGCGTCGGCCGGCGGTACCACGTCCAGGTGCTGACGCTGTCCGGCGACGACGTCCTGCTCACGCGTGAGGTCGAAGTGGCGTTCCTCGACGTCCCCACGCGCTGGCCGGGCACGTACCAGTGGCGCGTCTCGTCGATCGACGAGCGTGGCGTGGAGGGCAAGTCGTCGGCGTCCGGGCTGTTCTGCGTGGTGGATCAGTAGCCGCGGGCGGCGCGCGCCCGGCTTCTAGGGCCGGGGACTCGCCAGCGGCTGCACCGGCGTGGAGACGTCCTGCGGCGGCAGCGTCGGCGGTATGGTCCCCACTCCGCCTCCCGGTCCGCTGCCCCCGATGGAGGGCGGCCCGGTGCCGGGATTCAGCGGCGTCGTTGCGCCACCGGATCCGGGGATCTCGGCGACGGTGGTCCCCGGCCGCGAGCCCGGCGGTATCGTCGGCAGCACGACGTCGCCGCACAGCGTTTCCTTCAGGGGCGCCGCCTTGTGGTCGAGGAACTTCATCGCGTCTACGGCGCGGTTGCGCTCCATCGGGCCCGAGGGTCCCACGTCGAAGCCGATCCGCCGCAGGGTCGCGACGTAGTCCGCGGGCGTGTTCTTCTTCCTCTCTGCTCGCACGCGCTCGATGATCGCGCCGGGAGCGAGGAGGACGGAGAACGAATGCCGGCCGGCCGCGAACGGCCCGGAAAGGACCGGCCGCCACTCTGCGAGGTCCGCGCGCGGGTCTTTCTTCGCGCAGACGACCGACTTCAGGCAGGCATCCGCCGTCCAGCTCTGGCCGCCGCCGGTGAGGCCGAACGCCGAGATCGTGTACTGACCCGGGTCCGGCAGGTCCACGACGACGATCGCGCGCGTGCCCGCCGTCCCCCCCTGGACCGCGGACTGCAGGCCGCCGGGGCTGGTCGCCACCGGCGTGCCGCTCCACTCCGTCTGGAACTGCGAGGCGTCGATCTCCAGCGGCGTGTCCGCGGGCGGGAGCTCGGACAGCCGGTCGAGCGCCTGCACCATCGTGACCGCGGCGTCCTCCGACGTCAGGACTTCCGGCGCCTTCCAGCCGTTCGGGGGCTCGATCGGCACCACGCAGGGCGGGGCCACCTCGACGTTCTCGAGGGTGGCGCCGCGCGGCAGCAGCACGGACGCGGTGTAGGCCCCGGGATCGAGGTGGGCGGTGCCGGCGTCGACCCAGGTCATGGCCACCGCCGGCCGGACCGTGAAGGCGCCGAGCGGCGTGACCTCGCCGACGCGTGCGAGCTCGGCCGAGACCGGGCGCTCGGGGTCGCCCGCCACGTGCACGCGGAAGCTGTAGTTGCCGGCGCGCACCACCGCCACCGCGTAGCTGACCTCTCCGACCTCTCCCGTGGCCACCACCTGGCGCTGCTCCCCCTCGCCGTCCACGCGCACGTCGTCGCCCGTGAGATAGCGGTCGGCGCGGAAGGTGAGGCTGCTCTTCCAGGACAGGATCGCGAAGGCCTGGGCGGCGGTCGAAGTCTGCCGGATCGCCTCCTCCATGCCGAGGCCGCGCAGCAGCATGCGCGCCCATTCCGCGTGCGTCACGGGGGCGTTGCGAGGGTCGCCGTAGAGCGGTAGCAGGGCGGCGATGCCCACGACCGTGATCAGGGCGGCGAGCTTGAGGCGAGACAACATGGGCCGACTCACGGTAGACCTGTTCCGAGCCCGAGTCAAAGACGGTCGGGCCTGGATCACAGGGGTCGGTAGCACCCGGCGGGCGCGGCCGGAAGATGCTGGCCGGAAACGGTTTGACACCTCCCCGGGCCGGGCGTTAGTCTGCCCGTACGGTGGCGAACGAAGTCGGGCGCGAAGAGAAGGAGGTCTTCGCCGCCTATCTCGTGAAGAACCGCCTCAAGCGCAGCGAGCAGCGCGAGGCGATCCTGGATACGTTCCTGCGCTCGGAGCGCCACCTCTCGGTGGACGACCTGCTCCAGCTCGTCCAGAAGCGCCGCTCCGACATCGGGCGCACCACCGTCTATCGCACGCTCAAGCTCCTCCAGGCCGCCGGCCTCGCCACCGAGCTCGTCCTGCAGGGCCAGACGCGCTTCGAGCGCGAGTACAAGCGCGAGCACCACGACCACTTCATCTGCAAGTCGTGCGGGGAGATCTTCGAGTTCTCCAGCGCCGAGATCGAGCGGATCCAGGACGAGATCGCCGCCGACATCGGCTTCGTCATCGACGGCCATCGGCACCAGATCTTCGGATACTGCCGCGACTGCACGACGGCGGCGAAGACCCGGCCGGAAGCGCGCCGGTAAGCCGGGCCTTTCGCTCATGTGCGGCATTGCCGGCGTCCTCCGGTTCGACGGCGCGCCTGCCGACGTCGAGCTGCTCCAGCGCATGGGGGCCACGCTGTGCCATCGCGGTCCCGACGCCCAGGGCACGTTCGAGGACCACGCGGGCACGCCCGCCCTCGGCCTCGTCCATCGCCGGCTCTCGATCATCGACCTGAGCGAGGCGGCCAACCAGCCGCTGGGCGGCGAGGACGGACGCGTGCAGGTGATGCTCAACGGCGAGATCTACAACTTCCAGGAGCTGCGCGCCGAGCTGGCGCCCCGGCACACCTTCCGTACCCACGGCGACACCGAGGCGATCGCCCATGGATACGAGGAGAAGGGCGACGAGATCATCCCCGCCCTCGACGGCATGTTCGCGCTCGCCATCTGGGACGCGGGCCGCCGCCGTCTCCTGCTCGCCCGCGACCCCTTCGGCAAGAAGCCGCTCTACTACTGGTCGGACGAGCGGCGGCTGGTCTTCGGCTCCGAGATCAAGGCCCTGCTCGCCGCGGGCGCGCCCGCGGAGATGGCGGAGGAGCGCCTCGGCGAATACCTCGCCTTCGGCTACGTGCCGACCCCGCACACGCTGTTCCGCGGCATCCGCAAGCTCCCGCCCGCGTCCCTGATGATCGCGGACGCCCACGGCGTGGGCGCGCCCCGGCGCTACTGGGACCTGGCCTTCCCCCCGGAGGGCGAGGAGGCCGCGGTCGGGCCAAGGGAGGCGGCCGAGCGCGTGCTCGATCTGCTGAGAGCGGCCGTGCGCAAGCGCCTCGTCTCCGACGTCCCCCTGGGCGTGCTGCTCTCGGGCGGCCTCGATTCGAGCGCGGTGGCCGCCCTCATGGCGCGCCTGGTGCCCGGGCGCGTGAAGACGTTCGCGGTCGGCTTCGAGGGGGACGCCTATTTCGACGAGCGAAAGCACGCGGCGCGGGTGGCGCGGCACATCGGCAGCGACCATCACGAGTCGGTGGTCGCGCCCCACGCCGCGGAGCTGATGGAGACGCTGCTCCACCATCACGACGAGCCGTTCGGCGACTCCTCGGCCCTGCCCACCTACCTCGTGTCGCGCGAGGCGCGGCGGGAGGTCACCGTCGCCCTCAACGGGGACGGCGGGGACGAGGTGTTCGCGGGCTACGACAAGTTCTGGGCCGCGCTCCTGGCCGACAAGATCCCCGGGCCGTTGCGCACGATGATGGGCGGGGTGGCCCGCGCGCTCCCCAAGGGCGCCGCCCATCACGGCCCCCTGACGCGGCTGCGCCGGTTCGCGGACAAGGGCGGCCGTCCCGAAGTGGACCGGATCGCGGGCTGGAGCACGTTCTTCGACCCGCGCGACATCCCGTCGCTCCTGCGGGGCCATGCCAACGGAGACGTCCTCGCCTCCTATCGCGAGGCCCTGGCCAAAGGCCACGGCCGCTCGCTCCTCTCGCGCCTGCTGTACCTCAACGCGCGGACCTACCTGCTCGACGACCTGCTCCCCAAGATGGACCGCATGTCGATGGCGCACGGGCTGGAGACGCGCAGCCCGCTCCTCGACCGCGCCCTGGCCGAGTACGCGGCGCGCCTGCCCGACCGCTTCAAGCGCCGGGGCCGGAAGGGCAAGGTCGTGCTCAAGGAGGCGGTGGCCGAGCTCTTGCCGCGCGAGATCGTCGACCGCAAGAAGCACGGCTTCGGGGTGCCGCTGGGGTCGTGGTTCCGCGGCGAGCTGCGCCCGATGGTGGAAGAGACCCTGCTCGACCGGCCGCGCCTCGCCGATCGCCTCGACGTCGGGCGCGTGCGCGCGCTCTACGACGATCACCTGGCCCGCCGCGCCGACCACGGCCATCAGCTCTGGCTGCTCCTGACCCTCGAGCTGTGGATGCGCAAGCACAGGTTCTCGTGAGGACCGGGCGCTGAGGATCGAGCGTGTCGAGGTGCGCGAGCTGGCCCTGCCCCTGCGCCATCCGTTCGAGACCTCGTTCGGAAGGACGACACGGAAGGAGTTCCTGCTCGTGTCCGTCTCCGCGGAGGGTGTGACGGGCTACGGCGAGTGCGTGGCCGACCGCGACCCCTTCTACCTGCCCGAGACCAACGGCACCGTGTGGCACATCCTCGACGAGTTCCTGGTGCCCCTGCTGCTCGAGCTCGACATCGATCATCCGCGCCGGGTCCTGCCCGGCCTCGTCCGCGTGCGCGGGCACGAGATGGCGAAGGCGGCGCTCGAGATGGCGGTCTGGGAGCTGTGGGCCCGCCGCGAGGGTGTCCCGCTGCATCGCGTCCTCGGCGGGGACCGGACCGCGATCGACGCCGGCGTCTCCGTCGGCCTTCAGGAGGACGAGGCGGCCCTGCTCGGCAAGGTGGAGACGGAGCTCGCGGCCGGCTACCGGCGCCTCAAGATCAAGATCAAGCCCGGGCACGACTGCGGGCTGGTGCGGGCGCTACGCGCGCGCTTCGGCGGCGTGCCCCTGATGGTGGACGCCAACAGCGCGTACACGCTCGACGACGCCCCCCATCTGCGCGAGCTCGACGAGTTCGGCCTCATGATGATCGAGCAGCCGCTGGGCTGGAGCGACATCGTCGACCATGCCACGCTGGCGCGTGACCTGCGCACGCCGATCTGCCTGGACGAGTCGATCCGCTCTGTGGACGACGCCCGCCACGCGATCGACCTCGGGGCCTGCCGGATCATCAACATCAAGGCGGGCCGGCTGGGCGGGTTCGGGGCCAGCCTGGCCGTCCACGACCTGTGCCGCGCGCGGGGTGTCCCCGTCTGGTGCGGCGGGATGCTGGAGTCCGGGATCGGCCGGCTGGCCAACGTCCATCTGCAGACCCTGCCCGGGTTCTGCCTGCCCGGAGACACGTCGGCCAGCGCGCGCTACTTCGAGGAGGACCTGGTGGACCCGCCCGTCGTGGTGTCTCCCGAGGGGCAGATCGCCGTCCCGACCCGTCCCGGGATCGGCCACGAACTGGTCTGGCCGCGCATCGACCGCGCCACCGTGGCCCGGCGGGCCTGGGTTGCATAAGCGCCGGGCCTGGGTACGATTGGGCCGCCCGCGGGGGCCACGACATGAGCCGCCGTCACCGCCATCGCGCCAAGCGTCGCCACCGGGAGTTGCCGCGCGACCCGACCGCGATCGCCCCGGTGGAGGTCGATCGCCTGGTGCCGCAGGCCGCCCTGGCCGGCGCCGCCTCCGCCGCCCTGCGCCCCCCGCCGGAGCTGGTCGTGGAGCCGCCGGACCGCGTGGCCGAGCGCCAGGCGCGCGACCTCCGGGACGGCGTGAAGGGCAAGGACCGCCGCGCGTACCTCTACCTGGGGATCGCGGTGTTCGTGGCCCTCGTGGTGTTCGCGATCCTCAACTTCATCGAGTCGCGCGGCACGCCCTGAGCTAGCCCCGCGCGCGGATCGCCTCCTCGGCCGCGGCGAGCAGGAACTCGCAGCCGATGGGCAGCGCCTCCTCGTCGAAGTCGAAGCGCGGGCTGTGGTGCGGCTGGTCCAGGCCGCGGGCGGCGTTGGCGGAGCCCACGAACACGAAGCAGCCGGGCACCTTCTCGAAGTAGACGGCCATGTCCTCGCCCCCCATGGTCGGCTCCGGAGGCCGGACGTGCTCCTCGTCCACCACGCGGAGGGCGGCCCGCCGCGCGATCTCGGCCACGTCCGGGTGGTTGATCACGGGCGGGTTGCCGGCCTTGACCTCGACCTCCGCCCGGCACTGGAGGGCGCGGGCCACGCCGCCGGCCACGCGCGCGATGCGCTCCGGCATCGACCGGCGCAGAACGGCGTCGAAGGTGCGGATGGTCCCCGTGAGCACGACCTCGTCCGGGATGACGTTGAAGGCCTGGCCGCCGTGGATGGCGCCGATGGTCACCACCGCCGGCTCCACCGGCGAGACCTCGCGCGCCACCACCGTCTGCAGCGCCGTCACCACCTGGGCCGCGGCCACGATCGGGTCCGCGGCGCGGTGCGGCTTGCCGCCGTGGCCCCCGCGGCCGTGCACGACGATGCGGAGGCGGTCCGCCGCGGCCATGAGCGGTCCCGCCTTCACCCCGATGGTGCCCACCGGCAGCTCGTTCCAGAGGTGCACGCCCAGCACGACGTCGACCCCCTCGAGCCCGCCGTCGCGGATCACCGCCTGCGCGCCCCCCTCGCCCTCCTCCGCGGGCTGGAACAGGACGCGCACCCTCCCCGCCACGCCGCGGGCGAGGAGGGCCCGCGCCGCCGTCACCGCCATCGCCACGTGCCCGTCGTGCCCGCAGGCGTGCATGACGCCGGGCACGCGCGAGGCGTAGGGGGCGGCGCTGTCCTCCTGGATGGGGAGGGCGTCCATGTCCGCGCGCAGCAGGACGGCGGGTCCACCGCCCTTGCCGAGGCTGGCGATCACTCCGGTGCCGCCCACGCCCGTTCGCACCTCCAGGCCGCTCCCGCGGAGGATCTCGGCCACGCGGGCGGCGGTGCGCGTCTCCGCGTAGGCGAGCTCGGGGTGCTGGTGCAGCTCGCGGCGGAGAGCGACCAGGTCGCCGTGGAGGCCGCGCACTTCGTCCGACAATCGAGCCATGACCGGATTGTAGCGAAGCGCGTCTAGAATCGATCGCGTGGCGTCGTGGAAAGAGGCGCGCGGGCCGCTGGCGGTGGCCGGCGCCGTCCTGCTCGGGGCCGCCGTCGCGGCCGCGATCGTGGTCGGGTACCTCTACTCGCGCGCGCCCCGCGCGACCCGAGTCCACGTCGGCCAGATGGCCCCGAACCTCACTCTGCCCTCCATCCCCGAGGGGCGGCCGACGCCCTTGATCCTCGAGCATGGAGGGCCGACCGTCCTCATCTTCTTCGACTCGCGCTGGCCGGGAAGCGACGCCTACTTCCGTTACCTCGAGCGGATGCATCGCCGCTACTTCCGCCGCGGGCTGCGCACGGTGGCCGTCGCCCTGGACAAGGAGAAGGGCCCGGTCGCCGAGTTCATCACGCGCAACAACCTGACCTTCGCGATCGTGTCGGACCCGGGGGGCGCGCGCCTGGCCGGCCCCTACGGCACGCCGCAGGACCCCGAGGCCTACCTCCTCGATCCCGAGGGCCGGGTGATGGCGGTGTGGACCGAGCGCATCAACTGGGGCACCGGCGGGGAGAAGCCGCTCCTGGAGAAATACCTGGAGGCGCCCGGCCCCGGGCACATGTGAGGACGCGGGCATGAAGGAGATCGTGAAGTTCGCGGCGGTCATCGCCATCGTGGGCGGGGCCGCCTTCGGCTTCATCTCGCTCCAGGAGCGGAAGGGCTACGGGCTCAAGCCGGGGGCGGCGGTGCCCGACTTCCGCCTGCGCGCGCTCTCCGGGGGGACCACGGACCTGGGCGCCCTGCGCGGCCGGGTGGTGCTCGTCAACTTCTGGGCGACCTGGTGTCCCCCCTGCGTCGAGGAGATGCCCTCCCTGGAGCGCCTGCACCGCGCGCTCGGACCCGAGGGCCTGGTCGTCCTCGGGGTCGCGGTGGACCGCGACGACAAGCCGGTGCAGGACTTCGTGGCCAAGGTCGGCGTGAGCTTCCCCATCCTGCGCGACCCGGAGGCGCACGCCGCCGCCGAGTATCGGACGACCGGCTATCCGGAGACGTTCGTCGTGGGCCGCGACGGCGCGCTGCTGCGCCGCTTCGTCGGTCCCGCGCAGTGGGACACGCCGGAGGCGCTGGGCTACTTCCGCGGCCTGCTGCCGCGGCGCGCGCCCACCGACCGCAGCACCTCGCCCGCCAGGTAGAGGCTCCCCGCCGCCACCACCAGGCCGCGCGGGCCGGTCAGGCGCCGGGCCCGGGCCAGGGCGGCCGGCCAGGCGGGCGCGCGGTGCGCGCGGGCGGCCGCCGGCCCCACGCGCCGCGCGATCTCCTCCGGCGGCGCCGCGCGGTCGACGCCCAGCCGTGTGAGCACGACGGCCTGGGCCAGCGGGAAGAGGATGCGTCCCATCTCCGCGATGTCCTTGTCCGCCATGGCCGCGAAGACGAGGACGAACGGGCGCTCGCGTCGCAGCTCCTCGGCCAGCGCGCGCGCCGCCGCCGGGTTGTGCGCGCCGTCCACCAGGATCGGCGGCCGCCCGGGGAGGCGCTGCAGCCGGCCCGGCCAGCGCGTGCGCGCCACGCCCTCCGCCACCCGTCCGAGATCGACGGCGACCCCCGCCTCGCGTGCCGCCTCGAGGAGGCGGACGGCGACGGCCAGGTTGGCGCGCTGGTGCGCGCCGCGCAGCGGGCGGAGGCCGCGGTAGGCGCGGGACGGGGTATGGAGCGTGACGGCCTCCTTCGCGTCCGGGGCCAGCGTCGTCTCGCGCGTCACGTCCAGGAGGCGCGCGTCCAGCCGTGCCGCCTCTTCCTCGATGGCCGCCCGGGCTTCTTCCGCCATCGGCCCGAGCACGGTGGACCGAGCCCTTCGCAGGACGCCCGCCTTCTCGCGCGCGATCGCCCCCAGGGTCCTTCCGAGATAGGCCTCGTGGTCGCGGTCGACGGTCACGATGGCCGAGCACAGCGGGTCGGCCACGTTGGTGGCGTCGAGGCGCCCGCCCATCCCGATCTCGAGGACGGCCACCTCGACCTTCTCGCGCGCGAAGTGGACGAGGGCGGCCGCGGTCAGGACCTCGAAGAAGGTCGGGGAGGCGGGCAGCGCCCCCGAACGTCCTCGCTCCTCGGCGGCCTCGCGGACCGCGTCCACCACCAGGTCGAGGGCGCGGTCGGTGATGGGACGCCCGGCGACCACGATGCGCTCGTTGACGTCCACGAGGTGGGGCGAGGTGTAGCGGCCGACGCGCAGGCCGCTTGCGCGCAGGACGGCGTCGGTGTAGGCGACCACCGAGCCCTTGCCGTTGGTGCCCGCGACCAGGATCGTCGCGAACTCGCGCTCGGGATGTCCGAGCGCGGCCACGAGGGCCCGCATCGTCTCCAGCCCGAACTTCATGCCGAGCTTGATGCGCGAGGCCAGGTAAGCCGACGAGCGACGAGGGGACGGCATGAAGGGGTCAGGATGATAACGGACGCTCGGCCCGGCCCGCCGCTCTGGTGCCACGGCGGGCCGGGCCGAGGACATGTGTGGAAAAGTGGAAGAAAGTGTGGAATACTTCCAGCTCGCTGTGTTCAAAGGGACTTATCGCCACCGGATCGATCCCAAGGGACGCCTCCCGGTGCCCGCGGCGTTCCGCCGCGCGCTCGCCGATCGCGCGCCGCGGCTCGTCGTCACCGTGCTCGATCAGTGCCTGGCCGCCTACCCGCCGTCCGAGTGGTCGCGCCTCGAGAGCCAGCTCCGCGCCCTGCCCGCGTTCAGCAAGCCGGCCAAGGCGCTCACGCGGCTGCTCACCAGCCGCGCCGTCGATTGCGAGCTCGACGTGCAGGGCCGCATCCTCCTGCCCGCGCCGTTGCGCCTCGGCGCGCAGCTCGACCGCGAGGCCCTGGTCATCGGCGTCCTGAACCGGTTCGAGGTCTGGGCCCCCGAGCGCTGGGAGGCCTTCGTGGCCGAGTCCGAGAAGGTCCTCGAGGACGCTACCCTCGACGTCCAATGGCCGCTTCCCCCCGCTCCCGCTCCCACGGGGCCGTCCGAGCACGGTCATCCACAGGAAAAACCCAAGCGGATGTGACTTTTCCCCCTTGACAGCCCTCCGGGTCACCTCTAGACTCGGGAGTGGAATTTTGTGGAAAAAAGTGGCGTCACGTGTCCCAAAGAGGGCGTGAGCGCCGCGACTGAGCGAGGTCGCTGACCTCGCCCCGGAGGGGACTCCCCTTCGCGGGCGAGCGGGCCCCGGCGGAGCGAGCGAACGTGCTGCGCGGCAACCATCCGGCGCGCGTCGACGACAAGGGACGTCTCAAGGTCCCGAACGGCTTCCGTCTGCTCATCGAGCAGCAGTACGGCGCGGAGCTGTTCGTCACCAGCGTCACCGGCGAATACGTGCGCGTGTATCCGATGGCGGTGTGGCTCGAGATCGAGCGCCGCCTGGCCGAGGTGCCGTCGACCAATCCCTCGAAGCTGCGCTTCCTCGACCGCGTGAACTTCTTCGGCCAGACGGTGACGATGGACAAGCAGGGCCGCGTCGTGCTCCCCCAGCTCCTGCGCGAGAGCGCGGCCATGGCCGGCGACGTGAGCGTGCTCGGCCTGCAGAACCACCTTGCGGTCTGGAACCAGAAGCGCCTCACCGAGCGCCTGTTCAAGAAGGAGCCGTTCACGGACGAGGACGGGCGGGTGCTCTCCGGGTTCGGGATCTAGATGTGGGCGAGAGCGAGGGTCCCGCGCGCGACGGCGGTGGAAGCCTCCGGCGGCACGAGCCGGTCCTGCTCGCGGAGGCGATGGAGCTGCTCGCGGTGAGACGGGGGGGGCTGTACGTCGACGGCACGGTGGGCCTCGGCGGCCACGCCGCGGAGATCCTGCGCCGCAGCGCCCCCGACGGGCGCCTCGTCGCCTTCGACCGCGACCCGGACGCGATCGCCCACGCGCGCGAGAGGCTCGCCGCTTTCGGGGAGCGCGTGCGCTTCGAGCACGCGGACTTCCGCGAGGTCCCCGACCGGATGGCGGGGGAGAGCCCCGACGGCGTCCTCCTGGACATGGGCGTGAGCTCGATGCAGCTCGACGAGCCCTCGCGCGGTTTCAGCTTCGGCGCGGAGGGGCCCCTCGACATGCGCATGGACCCCACCCAGGGGTTCACCGCCGCCGACCTCGTGAACCGCCTGCCCGAGCGCGAGCTGGCCGATCTCATCTACCGCTGGGGCGACGAGCACGCCTCCCGCCGGATCGCGCGCGCGATCGTGGAGGCGCGCCGCCAGCGGCGGATCACCACCACCACCGAGCTCGCGGACATCGTGCGTCGCTCCGCCGGCCGCTCGCGCCGTCCCGGCCTCGACCCCGCGACCCGGACCTTCCAGGCCCTGCGCATCCAGGTCAACCGCGAGCTGGAGGGGCTGGCGGACGCGTTGGAGGGGATCGCGGGCGTGCTCGCCGCCGGCGGACGCCTGGCCGTGATCGCGTTCCACAGCCTCGAGGACCGCGAGGCCAAGCAGACCTTCCGCGCCCTGGCCACGCGCGGCTTCCGGCTGCTCACGAAGAAGCCGCTCCGCCCGGCGGAGGAGGAGACGCGCCGCAACCCACGGTCGCGCAGCGCGCGCCTGAGAGCGATCGAGCGGGTCCAGCCGTGAAGATCGACAACTCCCAGGTCGTGCGCGAGGTCGATCCCCGCGCCAGCCGCGACCTGTGGTGGCTGCTCCTGCTGGTGATGACGCTGGTGGGCGGCCTCGTGCTCTACGCCTGGCCCCACCTCAAGATCCGCGAGACCTCGCGCGCCCAGGACCGGATGTCGCGCGAGCGCGAGCGGCTGCTCGAGGAGAACCGGAAGCTGCGCCTCGAGAAGGCGAGCCTGGAGAACCTGCACCGGGTGGAGGCGATCGCCACCCGCGAGCTGGGCCTGCAGTCGCCGCCGGCCGGCCGCGTGATCGTGATCGAGCAGCCGCGTCCGGCCGCACCGGGGGCGCAGATGGCGAAGGAGCTGGGCGGCCCGGCGGGATCGCCGGTGCCCGGAGAGCGGAATTGATGACCCCGGCCCCCTTGTCCGCCCGCGAGCGCATGGTGCGGCTGCGCCTCATGCTGGTGGCCCTCTCCGCCTGCCTGTGGGCGCTGGTGGTGGTGATGCGCCTGGTCCAGATCCAGCTCATGGACCGCGCCTCCTACGAGCGCCAGGCCGCGCGCCAGAGCGAGCGCACGATCAACCTCGACCCGCGCCGGGGGGCGATCGTGGACCGGAGCGGCCATCCCCTGGCCGTGAGCGTGGACGCGGAGAGCATCTACGCGGTGCCCCAGGACATCGAGGACGCGGCGGGCACCGCCGCCGCCCTCGCCCGCGCCCTCGGGCTCGACGCCTCCGCGCGCAAGGAGCTGCACGCCCAGCTCGAGAAGACGCGCGCCTTCGTGTGGGTGCGGCGAAAGGTGGACCCCGGCACCGCACGCGCGGTGCGCGCCCTCCAGCTCGAGGGCGTCGGCTTCCTGACCGAGAACCGCCGCTACTACCCGCAGCGCGAGCTGGCCGCGCACGTCATCGGCTACGTGGGCCTCGACAACACGGGCATGAGCGGGATCGAGTACGCGTTCGAGGACGTGATGCGCGGCCGCGCGGCCAAGGTGGTGATCCGCACGGACGCCCGCCGGCGCGCGCTCGGCCACACCGAGAAGCCGTCCACCGAGGGCCACACCGTCGTGCTCACCATCGACGACGCCATCCAGCACGTGGCCGAGCGGGAGCTGGAGAAGGCGGTGCAGGACACGGGGGCGCAGTCGGGAGTGGCGGTGGTCATGGACCCGCGCACGGGCGAGATCCTGGCCCTGGCCAACCGCCCCACCTTCAACCCGAACCGCTTCGGCGCCTATCCGAGCTCGCGCTGGCGCAACCGCGCGGTCGCCGACGCCTACGAGCCGGGCAGCATGTTCAAGATCATCACCGCCGCCGCCGGCCTCGAGGAGAAAGTGGTCGATCCCGACGAGGTGATCGACTGCGGCCACGGCGCGCTCGAGGTGGCGGGCATCCGCATCAACGATCACAAGGTCTTCGACCAGCTCACCTTCCGCGACGTCATCGCCAAGTCGAGCGACGTGGGCGTGGCCCGCATCGCCCAGCGGCTGGGGCGCGACAACTTCAACCGCTACATGCGGCAGTTCGGCTTCGGAGCCGCCACCGGCGTGGAGCTGCCGGGGGAGTCCGGCGGCCTCCTGCGCCCGCCCAACCGCTGGAGCGCCCTGAGCCTGCCCACCCTCGCTTTCGGCCAGGAGATCGGCGTGACCGCCCTGCAGATGACGGCGGCGGTGGCGGCGGTGGCCAACGGCGGGTACCTCATGAAGCCGATCATCGTGCGCGAGATCGAGGACAGCGAGGGACGGGTGGTGCGCGAGGCCCGCCCGACCGCGGTGCGGCGGGTGGTGGACGCCGCCACCGCGGACACCCTGACCGACATCCTGCGCGGGGTGGTCCTGCGGGGGACGGGCCACCGCGCCGCCTTCCCCGGGTACGCCGTGGCCGGCAAGACGGGCACCGCCCAGAAGGTCGATGCGTCCGGCCACTACTCGATGGTCGATCACGTGGCCTCGTTCGTGGGGTTCGTGCCCGCCTCGCGCCCGGCCATCGTCGTGCTCGTGTCGCTCGACACCCCGCGCGGGCCCGCCAACGAGGGCGGCGACGTGGCCGCCCCGCTGTTCGCGCGCATCGCCGAGCCCGCGCTGCGCCGGCTGGCCGTGCCTCCCGACGACCCCGGCCGCGTCCTGCGCGCCACCGGGTTCCGGCCGGAGACGGCGCATCCGGCGGCCTACCGTCCGGCGGCCGCCGCGGACACGAGCGCAGGGTCCACCACCTCCGGCGGCGGCCCGGCCGGGTATCCGGACCGCATGCCCGACCTGCGCGGCTGGTCGGCGCGGGAAGGGGCGACCACCGCCGCCCGCCTCGGCCTCATCGTGGAGCTGAAGGGATCCGGCCGCGTGGTCACGCAATCGCCGGAGCCGGGGACGGAGATCGAGGCGGGCATGACCTGCGTGCTCCATCTCGGAGGAGCGGCCACGACCGCGCCCTCTCCGGTGACGGCGAGCGCGTCCCTGGGGGCGGCGGCCCGATGAGGCTCGCCGATCTCGCCCTTCGCCTGCCGGGGTCGGTCCTGGCCGGCGATCCCGCCACCGCGATCACGACCGTGACCCACGACTCGCGCAAGGCGGGACCGGGGGCGCTGTTCGTCGCCATCAAGGGGCTGGCCGCGGACGGCCACCAGTTCGTGGAGGCCGCCCGCAAGAAGGGGGCGGCGGCGGTGGCGTCCGAGCGCGAGGCCGAGCCGGGGGGCCCCTGGCTGAGGGTGCCGGACGCCCGCGAGGCCCTGGCCCTGCTCTCGGCGGAGGTGCTCGGACAGCCGGGGCGCTCTCTCGAGCTGGTCGGCGTGACCGGCACCAACGGCAAGACCACGACCACGTACCTGATCGACGCCGCCCTGCGCGCGGCCGGCCACCGGGTGGGCCTGCTCGGCACCGTCCAGTACCGGATCGGCGACCGCCTGGCCGACGCCACGCGCACCACGCCCGAGTCCTCCGACCTGCAGGCCCTCCTGCGCGAGATGGTGGACGAGGGCTGCTCGCACGCCGTGCTCGAGGTCTCGTCGCATTCCCTGGAGCTCCAGCGCGTGGCCGGCTGTGAGTTCCGCGTGGCCGTGTTCACCAACCTCACCCGCGACCACCTCGACTTCCACGGCGACATGGACTCGTACTTCCAGGCCAAGCGGAAGCTGTTCTCGGACCTCCTGCGGCCGGACGGCCGCGCCGTCATCAACGCCGACGACGACCGCGCGGGAGACCTCGTCTCCGCCGCCCGCGCGCCCGTCTGGACCTACGGCCTCGAGCGGCCCGCGGACTTCCGGGCGGAGGACATCCGCCTGGGCCTGGAGGGCACGCGCTTCCGCATCGTCGGGCCCTCCGGCGCGCAGGACGTCAAGACGGCGCTGGTCGGGCGCTTCAACGTCCAGAACCTGCTGGCCGGCTTCGCGGCGTCGGTGGCGCTGGGCGTGGCCCCCGAGGTGGCGCGGGCCGGTCTGGCCACCGTGACCGGCGTGCCCGGCCGGCTGGAGCGCGTGCCGGGGGCGGCCGGCTTCACCGTCATCGTGGACTACGCCCACACCGACGACGCGCTCAAGAACCTGCTGGAGACGGTGCGCGAGCTGGGGCCGTCGCGGGTCATCACCGTGTTCGGCTGCGGCGGCGACCGCGACCGCACCAAGCGGCCGCTCATGGGCGCGGTCGCCTCGCGCCTGAGCGACATCGTGATCGTCACTTCCGACAACCCCCGCTCCGAGCCCCCGGAGGCTATTCTCGAAGAGATACAGAGGGGGATGAACGGCGGCCGCAAGGCCGAGCGCCACGCCATCGTGGACCGCCGCGAGGCGATCGCGCGGGCGCTGGAGATGGCGCAGCCGGGCGACGCGGTCGTGATCGCCGGCAAGGGCCACGAGACCTACCAGGTCCTGCGGGACCGCACGGTCCCCTTCGACGACCGGCAGGTGGCCCGGGACATCCTGTCCCGGCTCGCCCTCCGGTCGGGCAAGTCATGAAGGGAGCCCCCGTGACCCCCCTCGACGCCACGCTCACCTTGGACGCCATCGCCGGGGCCACCGGCGGCCGCCTGGCCGGGCGCCCCCCGGCCACGGGCGTCTCCGGGGTCTCCATCGACTCGCGCACCATCGCGCGCGGGCAGCTCTTCGTGGCCGTGAAGGGGCCGCGCTTCGACGGCCACGACTTCCTGGCCCCCGCGATCGAGAAGGGCGCGGCGGCGGCGATCGTCCATCGCGACGTCCCGGCGCCGGAGGGCTTCCCGCTCGTCCACGTGGGCGAGACCACGCAGGCCCTCAAGGACCTCGGCCGTTACGTGCGCCTCCAGGCCGCCATCCCCGTCGTCGCCGTCACCGGCTCCGCGGGCAAGACGACCACCAAGGAGATGACGGCGGCGCTCTTGGCCACCCAGGGCCCGGTCCTCAAGACGGAAGGGAACCTGAACAACCAGTACGGCCTCCCCCTGACCCTGCTGCGCCTCCGGCCCGAGCACCGCTTCTCCGTCCTGGAGCTCGGCATGTCCGCCGCGGGTGAGCTGCGCGAGCTCTCCTCCATCGCGCGTCCCGACGTCGCCGTCATCACGATGGTCGCACCCGTGCACCTCGAGTTCTTCGATTCCGTGGACGCGATCGCGGCGGCCAAGGCGGAGATCCTGGAGGGGCTCGACGCCGACGGCGTGGCCGTCCTCAACTGGGAGGACCCGCGCGTCCGGAGGATCGGGGAGGAGCGCAAGGGCCGCACGGTCTGGTTCGGGCGCGACCGCCGGTGCGACGTCTCCGCGGAGAGCTGGCGGGGGACGATCCACGGCATGCGCTTCGACCTGCGCCTGGACGGGCGGGCCCACGACGTGGCCCTGCCCCTGCCCGGGCCCCACTTCCTGATGAACTTCCTGGCCGCCGCCGCCGCCGCCCACACCCTCGGCGTGCCCGCGGAGACCATCGTGGAGGCGGCCACGCAGATGAAGGCGGCCCGCAGCCGCGGAGAGGTGCGCCGGCTGGGCCAGGGCATCACGCTGCTCGACGACAGCTACAACTCGAACCCGATCGCGGTGGAGGCGGCGGTGGCCGCGCTCGGCTTGGCCGCGCCGGGCCGGCGGGTCGTGATCCTGGGCGACATGCTCGAGCTGGGGCCCACGGGGCCGGAGCTGCACCGTGAGACGGGCGCGAAGCTGGCCGGCCGCGCGGACGCGGTGGTCGGGGTGGGCGCGCTCGGGCGCGAGTTCGTGCAGGGCGCGCGCGGCGCCGGCTTCGCCGTGTCCGCCCTGCGCGAGTTCCCGGACTCGGCGGCGGCGGCGGCCGAGGTCGCCACGCTGGTGGCGCCGGGTGACGCCGTCCTCGTCAAGGGCTCGCACGGGGCGCACATGGAGAAGGTGGTGGAGGCGCTGGTGGCGCGCTTCGGCGAAACGGATGGGCGCTGATGCTCTACCACCTCCTGTACCCGCTCCACACGCAGGTGTCCGGGTTCAACGTGGTCCGGTACATCACGTTCCGCACGGCCGTGGCCAGCCTCACCGCGCTCTTCCTCGTGCTCATCCTCGGCCCCTGGATGATCGAGCGGCTGCGGCGATTGCAGGTCGGGCAGTACATCCGCGAGGAGGGGCCGCAGGCCCATCAGGCCAAGAAGGGCACTCCCACCATGGGGGGCCTGCTCATCCTGGCCGGCATCGTGATCCCCACCCTCCTGTGGGCGAACCTGACCAACCGCAACGTCTGGATCGCCGTCCTGTCGACGGTGGCCTTCGGCGCCATCGGCTTCGCCGACGACTACCTGAAGGTCGTCAAGAAGCAGAGCCTCGGCCTGCGCGGCTGGAGCAAGCTCTACCTCCAGCTCGCCATCGGCTTCGCGATCGGGGTCTACGTCTACGGGTTCGCGCGGGTGGACCCCGCCACCTACTCGACCCACATCACCCTGCCCTTCTTCAAGACCCTCCTGCCCGACCTGGGCCTGCTCTACATCCCGTTCGCGGTGCTGTTCGTGGCCTTCGCCTCCAACGCGGTGAACCTGACCGACGGCCTCGACGGCCTCGCCATCGGCACCACCCTCATCGCCGCCGCCGCCTTCACCGTGCTCACCTACGTGACCGGCCACGCGGTGTTCTCGCGCTACCTCGACCTGCTGTTCATCCCGCGCGTGGGCGAGGTCACGATCTTCATGGGGGCGATGGTGGGGGCCTCGACGGGGTTCCTCTGGTGGAACTGCTATCCCGCCCACATCTTCATGGGCGACGTGGGCTCGCTGGCCCTCGGCGGCGCGCTCGGCACCGTGGCCATCCTCACCAAACAGGAGGTGCTGTTCTTCAGCATCGGCGCGATGTTCGTGATCGAGGCGCTGTCCGTGATCGTGCAGGTCGTGTCGTTCAAGCTGCGCGGCAAGCGCGTCTTCCGAATGGCTCCCCTGCACCACCACTTCGAGCTCATCGGCTGGAAGGAGACGCAGGTCGTCGTCCGCTTCTGGATCGTCGCCTTCATCTTCGCCTTGCTGAGCCTCACGACGGTGAAGCTGAGGTGAGAGCGCCGATGAGGATGTTCCGGTCGCCGTGAGGAGCCCATGGAGCTGGAGGGGAAAGACGTCGTGGTGGTCGGCCTCGCGCGCTCGGGTGTCGCGGCGGCGCGGCTCTGCGCGCGGCGGGGGGCGCGGGTCGTGGCCACCGACCGGAAAGGGCCGGGGGAGCTCCCGGCGGAGGTCCTAGACCTGGAGAAGGAGGGCGTGCGCCTGGAGACGGGCGGGCATCGCACGGAGACGTTCACGGGCGCCTCGATGATCGTGGTGTCTCCGGGCGTCCCCTCCACCATCCCGGAGCTGCAGGCGGCGCGGGTGGCCGGAGTCCCCGTGCTCGCGGAGCTGGAGCTGGGCTTTCGCCTCCTGAAGGGCACGGTGGCGGCGGTGACGGGCACCAAGGGCAAGTCGACCACCACCGCCGCCATGGGCGCCATGCTGCGCGAGAAGGGCGGTGACGTGCGGGTGGGCGGGAACATCGGCCAGGCCCTGACCGGGATCGTCGACGGCTCGACCGACCGGACGGTGTTCGTGCTGGAGGTCTCGAGCTTCCAGCTCGAGGGCACCGAGACCTTCCGGCCCCACGTGGCCGTCTTCCTCAACCTCTCCGCCGACCACCTCGACCGCCACGCGAGCTACGAGGAGTACGCGCAGGCCAAGGCGCGCATCTTCGCGAACCAGGACGAGGGGGACTGGGCGGTGGTCAACGCCGACGATCCGGCCGTGCTCGCCCTCGCCCGGCGGGGGCGCGCGCGGCAGGTCGCATTCCATCCCGTGGCGGGCGCGACCCAGGGCGCGTTCTTCGACGCCGCGACGGCGCGCCTGCGGACGGACGGCCTGGACGAGGCGCTGTTCGAGCGCGCGGAGGTCCGGCTTCCCGGCGCCCACCTCGCGTCCGACCTGCTGGCGGCGGCGGCGGCCGCCCGCCTGATGGGCGCGCCGCCCGACGCCATCGGGCGCGCGGTCCGCTCCTACGCGGGAGTCGAGCACGTCCTCGAGCGCGTGGCCGAGGTCGACGGCGTGGTCTTCTTCAACGACTCCAAGGCCACCAACGTGGAGGCCGCGCGCCGGAGCCTGGAGGCCTTCGACGGTCCGGTGCTCCCGATCCTGGGCGGCCGCTACAAGGGCGGCGACTTCGCGGACCTCGGGCCGGCCTTGCGCGCGCGGGGCAAGGCGGTGCTCGCCATCGGCGAGGCCACCCCCCGCATCGTGGCCGCCCTCGGGGGCGTGGTCCCCGTCGTGCCCTGCGGCTCGATGCGGGAGGCGGTCGAGCGCGCGCGCGGCCTGGCCGCGCGCGGAGACGTCGTGCTCCTGGCTCCCGCCTGCTCCTCCTTCGACATGTTCGAGGACTACGCCGCCCGTGGCCGCGCCTTCAAGGACGAGGTGCGCCGCCTGATCGAGCGGAAGAAACAGCCATGATGGCCCCCCCGCGAGGACGCTAGATGGCGAAGAAGCTCTCCTCCGACGCCTCCCTCTTCGCCGTGACCGTGGCCCTGCTCGGCATCGGCCTGGTCATGGTGTGGAGCGCCTCGAGCGGCCTGGCCCAGGAGCGCTACGGCAACGCCTATCACTTCCTGATCCGCCAGGTGGTCTGGGCCTGCGTCGGTCTGGTCTGCCTGGTCTCCGCCATGCGCATGGACTACCGGAAGCTGCGGCACCCGGCCGTCGTGTACTCGGCGGTGATGGGCGCGCTCGTCCTGCTCATCGCCGTCCTGTTCCTCCCCGCCGTCAACGACACCCACCGCTGGATCCGGCTGGGCCAGCTCTCGCTGCAGCCGGCGGAGATGGCCAAGCTGGCCACCATCCTGTTCCTGGCCTACCACCTCGAGCGCCGCGGCGAGAACGTCAACGAGTTCCTGCCCTCGCTCTTCCCGGTGCTGCTGCTGCTGGGCTGGTTCGCCTTCCTCGTCTTCATCCAGCCCGACCTCGGCAGCGCCGCCACCATCATCCTCATCGGCTGCGTGATGCTGTTCCTGGCCGGCGTCCGCCTGCGCTACTTCGCCGCCCTCGCCCTGCTCGGCCTGCCCCTGCTCTACCAGGCGATCATGATGGCCGCCTACCGCCGGGACCGGATCGAGGCCTACCTCAACCCGTGGTCGGACGCGCGCGGCTCCGGGTACCAGATCATCCAGAGCCTGATCGCGGTGGGCACGGGCGGGCTCACCGGCGTGGGCCTCATGGAGGGCCGCCAGAAGCTCTTCTACCTGCCCTACCCGTACAGCGACTTCATCTACGCCGTGATCGGCGAGGAGCTGGGCCTCCTGGGGGCGGGGGCCGTCCTCCTGGCCTTCGTCCTCCTGCTCTGGCGCGGAGTGCGCGCGGCCTGGAAGGCGCCGGACGCGTTCGGGACCTACCTCGCGGCCGGCCTCACCTTGTCCATCGTCCTCCAGGCCCTGATCAACGTGAGCGTCGTGCTCGGGCTCCTGCCCACCAAGGGCATACCCCTGCCGTTCATCAGCGCCGGCGGGTCGTCGCTGCTGTTCACCCTGGTGAGCGTCGGCTTCCTGCTCAACATCACCCAGCATGCGGACTGAGCCATGGCACGAACCATCCTCATCGCGGCCGGCGGCACGGGAGGGCATCTCTTCCCCGGCATCGCGGTCGCGGACGAGCTCAAGGCCCGCGACGCCCAGACGCGCGTGGTCTTCGTGGGGACGCCGCGGGGACTCGAGTCCCGCCTGGTCCCGCAAGCGGGCTACGACCTGGAGCTGCTGCCCATCCTCCCTCTCAACGGCGTCGGGCCCGTACGGATGGTCAAGGGCCTCCTCGCGCTGCCGTGGGCCATGGTCAAGGCCGTCCTGCTCGTGCGGCGCCTGCGGCCCCTGGCCGTGCTCGGCGTCGGCGGCTACGCGGGCGGGCCGACCGTCCTCGTGGCCGCCCTCCTGCGCATCCCGACGGTGCTGCTCGAGCCCAACGCCAAGCCCGGCTTCACCAACCGCGTCCTCAAGCCGTTCGTGCGCCATGCCGCCTGCTCGTACGAAGAGGCGCGCCGCTTCTTCGGGAAGAAGGGCGTGGTGACGGGCAACCCCGTCCGCGGCGGCTTCGCGAAGCTGGTGCCCAAGTGGCACGTGCCGCCGCTGACCCTGCTCACCTTCGGGGGCAGCCAGGGCGCGCGGATCATCAACCGCACGCTGACCGCGGCCGCCCGCCTGCTGCCGGGGCCGGACCGGCTCAAGATCGTCCACCAGACCGGACCCGCCTCCCGCGACGAGGTGGCGGAGGCCTACAACGCGGCCGGACGCAAGGCGGAGGTGCTGCCCTTCCTCGACGACATGGAGACGCGCTTCGCCCAGGCCGACCTCGTCCTGTGCCGCAGCGGCGCCACCACCGCCGCCGAGCTGGCGGCGGCCGGCAAGGCCTCGGTGCTCGTCCCCTTCGCGCAGGCCGCGGACGACCACCAGACGAGCAACGCCCGCGCCCTGGAGGAGGCGGGGGCGGCGCGCATGATCGAGGAGAAGGACCTCACGCCCGAGCGCCTGACCGCCGTCCTCACCGAGCTGCTCGGCGACCCCGCCCGGCTCACCGCGATGGAGGAGGCGGCGCGGAAGCTGGCCCGCCCCGACGCCGCCGCCCGCGTGGCCGACCTGCTCGAAGGGAAGGTGGCGTGATGTTCGGGCACATCCGCCACATCCATTTCGTCGGCATCGGCGGCAGCGGCATGAGCGGCATCGCGGAGGTGCTGCTCAACCTGGGCTACGTCGTCTCCGGGTCCGACCAGCGGCGGTCGCCCGTGACCGACCGGCTGGCCGGGCAGGGCGCGAGGATCGCCGAGGGGCACGCCGCCGCCAACGTCGCCGGCGCCCATGTCGTCGTGATCTCGACCGCGGTGCGTCCGACCAACCCCGAGGTGATGGAGGCGCGCCGGCTGGGCATCCCCGTCATCCCGCGCGCGGAGATGCTGGCCGAGCTCATGCGCCTCAAGTACGGCGTGGCGGTGGCGGGTAGCCACGGCAAGACGACCACGACCTCGATGGTGGCGATGGTCCTCGACAAGGGCGGGCTGGATCCGACGGTGGTGGTGGGCGGGCGGCTGGGCGTGCTGGGCTCGGGGGCGCGGCTGGGCAAGGGCGACTTCATGGTGGCGGAGGCGGACGAGTCGGACCGCTCGTTCCTCAAGCTCACCCCCACCGTGGCCGTGGTCACCAACATCGACCGCGAGCACCTCGACACCTACCGGGACCTCGCGGACGTGCAGGAGGCCTTCCTCGGCTTCGTCAACAAGGTGCCCTTCTACGGCGCGGCCGTGCTCTGCCTCGACGACGGGCCGATCCAGGACATCCTGCCGCGGGTGGAGCGCCGCATCGTCACCTACGGCCTCAGCCCGCAGGCCCAGGTCTCCGCGCGCGACGTGCGCCTCGGGCCCGGCGAGGCCACCTACCTCGCCACCAGCGGCGAGAAGCCGCTGGGCGAGATCGAGCTGGCGGTGCCCGGAGCCCACAACGTGCTCAACTCCCTGGCCGCGGTCGCGGTCGGGCTCGAGCTGGCGGTGTCCTTCGAGAACGTCCGCCAGGGCCTGGCCGGCTTCACCGGCGTCGACCGGCGCTTCCAGGTCCGCGGGGAGGCGGGCGGCGTGCTCGTGGTCGACGACTACGGCCACCACCCGACGGAGATCCGCGCCACCCTGGAGACGCTGCGTGGCCGCGCGGGAAGCCGGCGCACGGTGGTGTTGTTCCAGCCGCACCGCTACACGCGGACCCACCATCTCTGGGACGAGTTCTGCCGCGCCTTCCACCTGGCCGACGTGCTCCTCCTGGCCGACATCTACCCGGCGGGCGAGGAGGCGGTGGCGGGGGTGACCTCGCAGGCGCTGGCGGAGGCAATCGCGCGCCGCGGCCACCGCCAGGTCGTCTACGCGGGCGACCTGCGGGCGGCGGCCGACCGCCTGGCCCGCGAGGTGCGCGAGGGCGACGTGGTGCTCACCCTCGGCGCGGGCAGCGTGTGGACCGCCGGCGACGAGCTCCTCAAGTCCCGACAAGCGGGGGCGAATCCTTGACCATTCGCAATCCGCTGCCCCCCGAGCCCGCGCAACGGCGTCTCATCGTGCCTCCGTCGCCCGACCTCACCCTCGACCCGGCCCTGGACCCCGTGGACGACGCGCCGTTCCTGCGCCCCGCGCGCCGGGCGCGGGTGCGGCCGCGGCGGCGGGGCTGGACGCATCGCACCGTGCTCGCCCTCCAGCTCGGGGCGGCGCTGCTGATCGGGGTCAGCGCGCTCTGGACCGGGTACTCGCGGGTCATGGCGAGCGAGAGGCTGCGCGTGGGCAAGGTCGAGGTGCGCGGCGGGCACTTCCTGTCCGAGGGCGAGGTGCGCGAGCTGCTCGGCCCGGCCGTGGGCGAGAACATCCTCGGGCTCGACATCGACGCCCTCAAGGCCCGGCTGCGCGCGTCGCCCTGGGTGGCCGACGCGACCGTGTCGCGCACCCTGCCCGACACCCTGCGCGTGGAGATCCACGAGCGCGTCCCGCTGGCCCTGGCCGAGATGGACCGCCTCTACCTCATGGACGGCGACGGCGCCCTCGTCGACATCTACGGCCCGCGCACCGCCGCCTTCGACCTGCCCATCGTGCGCGGCCTGGCCAAGCTCGACGCGGAGGCCCGCCGGGACCGGGCGGCGCGGGCGGGCGCGCTCCTGCAGGACGTGGGCGACCTGGCCGCGGAGATCTCGGAGGTCGAGGTCGAGCCCTCGGGGGACCTGCGGGTCGTGCTGCGAGGGGCGGGCGAGGTCGTACGGATGGGGGCGCCGCCCTACCGGAGCCGCCTGGTCACGTTCCTCGGGCTGCGCCAGGAGCTGCGGGAGCGCTGCCCGCGGGCGGAGTACTTCGACCTGCGCTTCCGCGACCGCATCTACGCCAAGGAGCCGCCGGAGCCGGTGGCGACCTCCAAGCCGGGGGGACCGCCCACCCCGGAGCCGGCCGCGCTGCCGGACACGCACGAGATGCCGACGGGGCCCCGCATGGAGCCGATCCACACCGGACAGGAAGGGGGATAGGAACCCAAGTGGCAAAGAAGAAAGAACGCTACGTCGTGGGGCTCGACGTCGGCACGCACAAGGTCTGCGCGATCGTGGCCGAGATCACCGACGAGGGCCGGCTCGACATCATCGGCATCGGCCAGGCGGAGAGCAAGGGCCTGCGCAAGGGCGTCGTGATCAACCTCGAGGCCACCGTCGACTCCATCAAGCGGGTGGTGGAGGAGGCGGAGCTGATGGCGGGGGTCGAGATCGGGTCCGCCTACGTCGGACTGGCCGGCACCCACATCCGCGGGTTCAACTCGCGTGGCGTCATCGCCGTCTCCAGCAAGAACCGCACGATCGAGCGCGACGACGTCGCGCGCGTGATCGAGGCGGCCAAGGCCGTCTCCATCCCCCTCGACCGCGAGATCCTGCACGTCCTGCCCCAGGAGTTCGTGGTGGACGACCAGGACGGCATCGGCGATCCCAGCGGGATGACGGGCACCCGGCTGGAGGTCAACGTCCACGTCATCACCTGCGCCTCCACCGCCGCCCAGAACACCGTCACCTGCGTCAACCGCGCCGGCCTGGAGGTCACGGACACCGTCCTCACCCAGTTGAGCGCCGCCGAGGCCTGCCTGACCCCCGACGAGAAGGAGCTGGGGGTGGCCCTGGTCGACATCGGGGGCGGGACGACCGACCTGGCCATCTTCGAAAAGGGCTCGCTCTGGCACACCGCCGTGTTACAGGTCGGGGGCGAGCATTTCACGAACGACGTGGCGGTGGCCCTCCGGACCCCCGTCAACGAGGCGGAGAAGATCAAGAAGAAGCACGGGTGCGCGCTGGTCTCGATGATCCCGGAGGACGACTCCATCGAGGTCCCCTCCGTGGGCGGGCGGAAGCCCCGGATCATGGCGCGCCAGGTGCTGGGCGACGTCCTCCAGGCGCGCGCGGAGGAGATCTGCCAGCTCGCCCTCACCGAGATCCGACGGGCCGGGTTCGATCGCAGCCTGAACAGCGGCGTGGTGCTGACGGGCGGGGGCGCCATCCTCGAGGGCATGCCGGAGATCGCCGAGCAGATCTTCGACATGCCCGTGCGGCGTGGAACCCCGTCCGGCATCGGGGGGCTGGTCGACGTGGTGGCCAGCCCCGTCTACTCGACGGCGGTGGGCCTCGTCCTCTGGGGCTTCCACAACCGTGAGCGCCGAGGGGTCGGCCTGATGCGCCCGGCGGCGACGGGCACGTTCGGAAAGGTCACGGGACGTCTCATGGGTTGGCTGTCGGACTTCTTCTAGAGCAGAAGGCAGGGCGCGAGGGCAGGAGGACATCAGGAGGGCAGGAGGACACGTAGAGCGCGCCGGCGCCGCCGAAGGCGGCGGCGGTCGCGCGAGGGGGGTTGCAGGGGGGGACGCGAAGCGCCCATTCGGGCACACCGCGAGTGCCCCCCCTGCCAAAAAAGGAGGCGCGATGGACGTCAAGGAGGGCGTCGTCTTTCCGCCGGTCCCGGTGCCGCACCAGCGCGTGCGGGAGGCCGTCCGTCCGGGCGTGTTCCTGCCCCGCGAGGGCGAGCCTCGCTGCGAGATGTGCGGGTCCTCCGTGATCGCGTCCCATTGCAAGCGCATCTGCCTGCGCTGCGGGTTCATGACCGGCTGCTCGGAGGGGATTTAGGAGAATCATGCCGAACGAAATGAACGACGGTCCCGGCCGCATCACCTTCGCGGACGACGAGACGCGCGGCGCCCACATCAAGGTGGTCGGCGTGGGCGGCGGCGGCGGCAACGCCATCAGCCGCATGATCGCCTCGGGCCTGCAGGGCGTGGAGTTCATCGCCATCAACACCGACCTCCAGGCCCTGCGCTCCAACCGCGCCCCGGTCAAGATCCAGATCGGGGGCAAGCTCACCAAGGGCCTGGGCGCGGGCGCCAACCCCGACGTGGGGCGGCAGGCCGCGGTGGAGGACACCGAGAAGGTGTGCGACGCCCTCGAGGGGTCGGACATGGTGTTCATCACCACCGGCCTCGGCGGGGGGACGGGCACGGGCGCCGCCCCCGTGGTCGCCTCCATTGCCAGCCAGCTCGGAGGCGAGAACGGCAGCGTGCTGACGGTGGCGGTGGTGACGCTGCCCTTCAGCCTGGAGGGCAAGCGGCGCATGGCCCAGGCCATGGAAGGCCTGGCCCAGCTCCGCGAGTGCGTGGACAGCGTGATCGCGATCCCCAACGACCGGCTCCTGCAGACGGTCGCGCGGCACACCCCCGTCTCCGAGGCCTTCCGCGTGGCCGACGACGTCCTGCGCCAGGCCGTGCAGGGCATCTCGGACATCATCACCGTCCCCGGCCAGATCAACCTCGACTTCGCGGACGTGCGCGCGGTGATGAAGGGGATGGGCCATGCGGTGATGGGCACCGGGATCGGGGAGGGAGAGAACCGCGCGGTGGAGGCGGCCCAGCGCGCCGTCTCCAACCCGTTGCTCGAGGACAGCTCGATCGAGGGGGCGCGCGGGATCATCGTGAACATCACGGGCGGGATCGACCTCAGCCTGGCCGAGGCCTCCGAGGCCACCAGCCTGATCACCAAGGTCGCCGACCCCGAGGCCAACGTGATCTACGGCATCGTGACCGACGAGTCGATGGGGGACGCGGTCAAGGTCACCGTGATCGCCACCGGCTTCAACAAGGGCTCGCGCAAGGTGGCGCCGACTCCCGTCGATCTCGCCAACTACGTCGGCCCCTCCGCGCAGTCGGCGTCGATGGCGCCGACGGAGGCGGGCGGGTTCTACCGCAAGACCCCGACCACGAAGGCGGCCTCCGGGGGCGGACGCCTCGACCTCGACGTCCCCGCGTTCCTGCGCAAGCAGGGGGGCGGAGGGGCGGAGTAGCTCAGGCGGCGGGCTGGTCGGACCCGCCCAGGAGCCGGCCCACGCGCTGAAGCCCGTCCACGTGATCGCAGAAGATCCGCAGGGCGGACATCATGGGGACGGCCAGGAGCGCTCCCGCCGTTCCCCACACGAACCACCAGAAGAAGAGGCCCACGAAGAGGACGGTGGGATCGAGGGTGAAGCGCTTCCCTATCAGGAGGGGCAGCAGGACGTTGCCGTGCACGGTGTCGATGGCCAGGAACACCGCCGGCACCAGCAGGGCCCACCACAAGTCGTCGAAGGTGACGATCGAGGCCAGGGCCAGCACCACCGTGCAGACGAGCCCGCCCAGGTACGGGATGAACTTCGTGACGCCGGCCACGACTCCCCAGAGCATCGGGTTGGGCATGCCCAGCAGCCACATGACGAGGGCCACGACGACGCCGAAGAGCACGTTCATCACCGTCGAGAAGAACAGGTAGCCCGAGATCTGCTGCTCCATCTCGTGCGCGATGGCCACCGCCCGCTGGCGGTCCTTGAGGCGGGGATAGGCGCGGATGACCTTGCGCAGCAGGCCGTCACCCTCCGCGAGCATGAAATACACGAGGGTGAGGACGACGACGGTGCCGGCCAGGAACGACTGGACGCCGCCCACGAACAGGGCGCCGAAGGTCGGCTCCTTGATCTTCACTTCCGGGGTGGGCGAGGCGGGGGCGGTGGCCTCGGTGATCCGCCCCATCTCTTCGGCAGTGTGGCTGAGGCGTCGGAGCCGCCGGGCCACCGGGCGCAGCCTCTCTTCCACGCGGTGAACGCTCTCCGGCGCCCGCGCGGCCCAGGCCGCGGCCGGCCAGGACAGCGCGTACAGGCCGGCGCCCAGCACCGCGAACAGCGCGAGCAGGACGAGGGCCGCCCCCAGCGGCTCCGGCACGTGGGCCGCCTTCAGCGTCCGCACCGGCGGCCGCAGGAGGAAGTAGACGATCAGCCCCACGGCGAGCGGCACCAGGAACGGGCGGGCGATCGACAGCGTGTAGATGCAGGCCAGCACGAAGAGGCCGGTCAGTGCCGGCGAGCGTACGCGGCGGCCGCGGCGCTCCGCGGCCGCGGTCTGCGCGCCGGGGTCGGCGGCGACGTCCGGGGGCTCCGCCTCCGCCGTCCGCGCCACCCCCGCCCACGGCGCCCAGTCATAGGCGCGACGCCCGCGATTGGCCCCCATCCCTTCCATCCTAGGCCCCGGCGGCGCCCGCCCGGCCGAAGTGCGGTAAAATCGCCTGCTGCCCATGTCGCGCCTGTTGCACGAGCGTCACCGCGGTCATCGTGAGGCAGAGCTCCCCCTGCAGGACGTCAAGCAGGCGGGCCGCTTCCGCATCGCCCTGTGCTACCCGAACCTGTACTTCGTCGGGATGTCGAACCTCGGGTTCCACAGCGTCTACCAGATGCTCAACGCGCACCCGGACGTGCTGTGCGAGCGGGCCTTCCTCCCCGACGACGTGGACCGGGAGGACCTGGAGCGGTCCGGCCATCCGCTGACGACGGTCGAGACCGGCTCCGGCCTCCGGAGCTTCCACGTGCTCGCCTTCTCGGTGTCGTTCGAGAACGACTACGTGTACGTCCTGCGCATGCTGCGCCTGGCCGGGATTCCCCTGCGCGCGGCCGACCGCGGTCCGGGCGACCCGATCGTCGTCCTCGGGGGGGCGGCGGTGTTCCTCAACCCGGAGCCGCTCGCGCCCTTCGCCGACCTCGTCGCGGTGGGGGAGGGCGAGGCGCTGGTGCCGCGGCTGGTCGAGGCCCTGGCCGGGGCGCCCGACGCGCGGCGCGGGATCGAGAGCCTCCACGAGAAGGACGGCTTCTACGTGCCCAGCCGGCACGAGGTGCGCTACCACGCCGACGGCACCGTGGCCGGCTACGACGGGCCGGGCCGGGTCATCCGCCAGCGCGGCTGGCCGGGGAAGATGGCCCTGCCGCAGTCGGTCATCCTGACCCCGCACACCGAGATGTCCATGAAGTTCATGGTGGAGATCTCGCGCGGGTGCCCGTGCATGTGCCGGTTCTGCTGGGCCGGGTACAACTACCTGCCCGTGCGCGGATTCTCGCGCGCGGAGATCGTGGGGCGCGCGCGGGAGGTGAGACGGCACACGGGCAAGATCGGCCTCGTCTCCACGGCGGTCTGCGACCACCCCGAGATCGAGGCCATCGTGGACGACCTCGCCGCTCTGGACTACGAGGTGTCGGTGGCCTCCCTGCGCCTCGACGACCTCACGCCGGAGTTCGTGCTCAAGCTGGCCGACACCGGCGTGCACGGGCTCACGCTGGCCCCGGAGTGCGGGACCGACCGCATGCGCCGGATCCTCAACAAGCAGTTCACGAACACGGACATCCTCGACCGCGCGACCTGGATCTTCGAGAACGGGATCCAGAACCTGAAGCTCTACTACATGGTCGGCCTGCCCTGGGAGGAGCACGCGGACGTCGAGGGGATCGTGACCCTCACCGAGCAGATCCGCGACCGCATGATCGCGGTCGGGCGCGCGCGGGGCCGCGTCGGCCGCATCCATCCTTCCGTGAACCCGTTCGTGCCCAAGCCGGGCACGCCCTACCAGTGGCTCCCCATGGAGGACCCGAAGGAGACCGACCGCAAGCTCCAGTACCTGCGCAAGGCCTTCGGGAAGATGGCCAACGTGGATGCCGTCATCAAGAGCGCGCGCACCGGCGTCTCGCAGTCCATCCTGGCCCTGGCCGACCGGCGCGTGGCCGCCGCCCTGGAGCACGCCGCGGTCGAGGACGTCGACCTCAAGCGCGGGATGAAGGCGGCCGGCCTGGATCCGGGCTTCTACCTCTTCCGCGGCCGCGGCCGGGAGGAGGTGCTCCCGTGGGACATCGTGGACAACGGCGTGAGCAAGGGCTACTACCTGCGCGAGCTCGACAAGAGCCAGCAGGAGAAGCTCTCGCCGCACTGCCCGGAGATCCAGGGATGCATCCGTTGCGGCGTGTGCGTGGAGACGCCGAACCCGTCCTACCGGCTGCCCGAGAAATGGAAGGCCCTGGGCACCTCGCCGCACTACCTCCGGGTGGCGGCGTCGTGAGCGCGGCGCGCTGGGGGCTGGCGGCCACGATCGCGATCGGCCTGACCGCCGCCGCCTGCAAGGACGAGGTCGCCTCGGCCTCGTCGCCGGCGGTGCCGCTGGGCCGGGAGTTCACGCTCTCCGTCGGCCAGGCCGCCGCCATCGAAGGGACCGGGCTCCGCCTGACCCTGCGCGCCGTGCGCGACGACTCCCGCTGCCCGACGGACGTCCAGTGCATCTGGGAGGGTGACGCGACGGTCGCGGTCGAGGTGGTGGCAAAGTCGGCGTCCGCCGCCTACGATCTGCACACGTCGGGTCGCTACCCCCGCGAAGTCAAGCACGACCGCTATCGCATCGCGCTCGTCCGCCTCGATCCCGCCCCCCGCGGCGGTGCCACCCCTGCCGCCTCCGAGTACCGCGCCACCCTCAAGGTCGTGCGCTAGAATCAGGCACTTCGTCCTGGGGCGACGGCGCCCGGAGGGGGACCTGTGAGCACGACCACGCGCCCTTCGCAGTCCGGCTCGGCGCGTCCCATCCTTCTCCTGCTCCTGGTCGTCGTGAGCTTCGCGGCGGGGGCGCTCACGTCCTGGTGGTGGCGCACCCAGCTTGGGCCGAAGACGGCGGCGGTGGCGACGCCTCCGCCGAACTTCGGGCCGCTCACGCCTTCGCCGCTCGCGGCCTCTCCGGAGGCGGAGCCGAGCGCGGCACCCAGCCCGGAGGCGGCCCGCCCGGCGGTGGCCGAGGCCGTCCCCGCCCCGCCGTCTTCGACGCTCCCCGCCCGCCGCACCGGAGCGCGCGCCGCCCGTGGAGCCACCAACCCGGCGGCTCCGCCCGCCCCTCCGGTGGCGCCTCCCGCCGGCAAGGCGGCGACGGCTCCGACCGGCGCCGTCCGCGGCTTCGTCCTGGGCACCACGGTGACGGAGAGCCTGCGCACGGTGGGCCGCGACCTGAGCGGGTTCGAGACCGCCGGTGTCGGCGTGAAGCGCGCCCCGAAGGTCGAGGCCACGATCGAGCTGGTCGTGGAGCCCGCGGAGGTGAAGCCGGGGGAGCCGTACTCGGTGAAGGTCTTCCTCAGGAACCAGGGACGCAAGCCGATCGACGTCGGCGAGATGAAGGTTTCGATGATCGTGGACGGGAAGTCGTCCACGCGCCCCCTGCCCCCCAAGGCCCGGCAGGTCGCGCCTCAGGAGCGCGCGCTCCTCGAGGAGCTGCCGGGTGTCTGGCGCGAGGACGTGAGCGACTGGGCCGTCGAGGCCGTCGTGACCTCGAAGGTGCAGGACGTGTACCGGAACCGGCTGACCTGGAAATAGCCGTCCAATTCCCTGAACGCCCGCCTGCCGTAAACGCCCTCTTCCGGTCCCACCCGCAGGAATCCCTCGGCTGGTCCGAATTTCTTTGAACCCACTGAGGGTCGGGCCCCGTCTTATAGGGTGTCCTGGGAGGAAGGGAGTGTCGCGGATGCGCAAAGGTGTCATCGGAGTCGGCGTGGTCGTGCTGGCGGCGGGAGCGGCGGGGGCCCTGTACAGCCGGTCCAGGTCCGAGAAGGACAAACCCTACAAGCTGGTCGAAGTCGCCCGCGGACCCGTGGTCGAGAAGGCGCTGGCCGTGGGCGCCATCCGCCCCAAGCGCGAGATCGCGGTCAAGAGCAAGATCTCGGGCATCGTGAAGCGCTCGTTCCGTGAGGTCGGCGACCACGTCGCCACCGGCGACCCCCTCTTCGAGATCCTGCCCGACCCCACGCCCATGGAGCTGACGGAGGCGCGGCGCGAAGTCGAGATCGCACGCAACGTCTTCGACCAGGCCAAGAAGCGGTCCGACCGCACGGCCGCGCTGAGCAAGCAGGGCATCGTCTCGAACCAGGAGTCCGACACCGCGGACAAGGAGATCCAGGACGCGCAGATCCGCCTCAGCCTGGCCCAGGAGCGCCTGGCCCTGGTCGAGAAGGGCCGCGTGAAGTCCGAGCAGCTCAACGTGGAGTCCATCATCCGCGCCCCCGTCTCCGGGACCGTGCTCGAGCTGCTCGTCAACGAGGGCGATCCGGTGGTGCCGCTGACCTCGTACCAGGCGGGCACCGCCCTCACCACCCTCGCCGACATGACCCAGCTCGTCTTCAAGGGCACCGTGGACGAGATCGACGTGGGCAAGCTCAAGGAGGGCATGCCCGCGCGCATCAAGATCGGCGCCATGCCCGACGCCGCCGTGGAGGGCACCGTCTACAAGATCGCGCCCAAGTCCAAGACCGCGGAAGGGGCCACTCTCTTCGACGTCGAGGTGGAGCTCAAGCCGGGCTCGGGGGTCGTCCTGCGCGCGGGCTATTCCGCCAACGCCGACATCGTGGTGCGCGAGAAGAAGGACGTGCTGCTGATCCCCGAGCGCCTGGTGACGTTCGCGGAGGGCAAGGCCACCATCGAGGTCCCGCCGGCGGGCGAGGGCGAGCCGGTCAAGAAGGAGATCAAGGTCGGCCTCTCCGACGGGATCAACATCGAGGTCGCGGACGGCCTCAAGGCCAAGGACCAGGTGGTCGAGCGGCCTCCGAAGAAGATCGAGTAACCGCGGCCACCACGACCACCACGATCACCCCATGAGCTCGCTCTCGTTCCTCCGACAGATGCTCCAGGACGTCCGGCAGCAAAAGATGCGGACGCTCCTGACGCTGTTCGGCATCACCTGGGGCACGGTGTCCGTCGCCCTCCTCGTCTCCTTCGGGGAGGCCCTCCAGAAGCGCATCGCCAAGAACCAGCACGGGCTGGGCGAGAACATCGTGATCGCCTGGCCCTCGCGGACCTCGATCCCGTTCCAGGGGCTGGGCAAGGGACGGCGGCTACGGGTGAGCGAGGAGGACCTGGCCGCCCTGCGACGGGAGATCCCGGAGGCCGACTTTTCCGGCGAGTACTCACGGGACAAGAGCACCTTCCGCCGCGAGCGGGCGCGCCTCTCCCCCGACATGTCCGCCAACAGCCCGATCTTCGCGGTGATGCGCAACATCATCCCCGCCGCCGGCGGGCGCTACCTCAACGACGTGGACGTGGACCGGCGCCGCCGCGTCGTCTTCCTGGGCGACAAGCTCAAGCAGGACCTCTTCCACGACCAGGAGGCGGTGGGCAAGACGGTCATGATCGACAACACGCCGTTCCTCGTGATCGGCGTCATGCAGGAGAAGGCGCAGGACTCGAGCTACAGCGGGCGGGACAAGGACAAGGCCTTCGTGCCGGAGTCCACCTACCGCGGCCTGTTCACCGAGCGCTACGTGGACAACTTCATCTTCCAGGCCCACGACGCGGCCATGGTGCCCGACGTGACGCGCCGGGTCTACGAGATCCTCGGCCACCGTCTCAAGTTCGACCCCAAGGACAAGGAAGCCATCGGCATGTGGGACACCACCGAGGGCGAGAAGTTCTTCCGCGTGTTCTTCGGGGTCTTCCGCGCCTTCCTGGGCGTCATCGGGTCCTTCACCCTCATCGTGGGCGGGATCGGCGTGTCGAACATCATGTACGTGGTGGTGGAAGAGCGGACGCGCGAGATCGGGGTCAAGCTCGCGGTCGGGGCCAAGCCGCGGTTCATCCTCGGCCAGTTCCTGGTCGAGACGATGACCCTGACCGCGGTGGGGGGCGTGCTCGGCTTCCTGATCACGCTGGGCGTCATCGCGATCTTCCCGCACCAGCTCGACGAGTACGTGGGCACGCCGGAGGCCTCCGCCGTGGTGATCCTCACCACCGCCGTCCTCCTGGGCGTCATCGGCCTCGCCGCCGGCTATTTCCCCGCCCGACGGGCCTCGCTGCTCGACCCCGTCGTGGCCCTGAAGCTGGCCTGAGGACGCGATGAGCACCGCCGAGCTCCTCCTCGTCTGGCGCCTCTTCCGGGTGGACGCCGCCCGCAACCGGAAGCGCATCGGCCTGACCGTCATGGCCATCGCCTGGGGCACGCTCTCGATCGTGCTGCTGCTCTCCTTCGGGGAGGGCATGAAGCGCTCGTTCCACCGCAACTCGCGCGGGATGGGGGAAGGCATCGGCGTGCTCTGGCCGGGCGCCACCACCCGGGCCTACGCCGGGCTCCCCTCCGGCCGCACCATCTCGTTCACGGACGAGGACGCGGAGCTGCTGGTCGCCCGCATCCCCGAGATCACCGCGCTCAGCCGCGAGTACTCGAAGCGGGTCCCCGTCGCCCACGGCACCAAGACCGTCAACGTGCGCGTCCGCGGCGTGGACCCCTCGTTCGGCGAGATGCGCAACATCAACCCGCAGGCGGGGGGCCGCTTCCTGGACGACCTCGACAGCGCGCTCAAGCGGCGAGTGGTCGTGCTGGGGGACGAGCTGGCCACCGACCTGTTCGCCAAGGACGACGCCGTCGGCAAGACCGTCCAGATCAACCAGTCCACGTTCCTGGTCGTGGGCGTCATGCAGCCCAAGGTCATGATGGGGATGTACAGCGGGCCGGACAAGAGCCAGGCCTCGATCCCCGCCCCCACCTTCAAGGCCATGTTCACCGACGCCAAGATCGGCAACATGGTGTACAAGCCGGCCAGCGAGGGCATGGCCGACCAGGCCAAGGCCCAGATCTACCGCGTCCTGGCCCGCAAGTACCGCTTCGACCCCGACGACGAGCGCGCCCTCGGGATCTGGGACACGAGGGAGAACCAGCGCATCACCGGCAACATCGCGCTGGGCATCCAGATGTTCCTGGGCATCATCGGCGGCCTGACCCTGCTCGTGGGCGGCATGGGGGTGGCCAACATCATGTACGCGGTGGTGAAGGAGCGGACGCGCGAGATCGGCGTGAAGATGGCGCTGGGGGCGAAGGTGCGGCAGGTGATGTCGCCGTTCGTGCTGGAGGCCCTCACCATGACGATCCTGGGCGGGACCCTGGGGACGGCGGTGGGCGTGATCCTGATGCAGATCGTGGCCGCCCTGCCCTTGAAGGACCAGGCCTTCGAGTTCCTGGGCCGGCCCACCTTCTCGCCCGCCATCGCCGCCGCCACCTCGCTCATCCTGGGCACGGTGGGCACGCTGGCCGGCTACTTCCCCGCCCGGCGCGCCGCCCGCGTCAACCCCGCGGAATCGCTGAGGTATGAATGATGCGAAGACGTCGTGGGCGTTTTCCGCAGCGGAGCGTCTCCGCTGCCGCCGCGCCGGGATTCACTCCCGGCGCGGCGACGCACAGGACGCGAGGCGCGGAGCGAGGACGCCAAAGATGATTGCCATGCGTGACATCCGCAAGGTCTACTCGATGGGCGCGCAGAAGGTCGAGGCGCTGCGCGGGGTGGACCTCGACATCGCGGCCAACGAGTACGTGGCGGTGGTCGGCCCTTCCGGGTCCGGCAAGTCGACCCTCATGAACATCCTGGGCTGCCTCGACACCCCGACCTCGGGCGAGTACCTCCTCTCCGGGGAGGCGGTCGGCAACCTCGACCGCAACCGGCTGGCCGAGATCCGCAACAAGCGCATCGGGTTCGTGTTCCAGAACTTCAACCTGCTGCCCTACGCCTCCGCGCGCGAGAACGTGGAGCTGCCCCTGCTGTTCGGGGGGGTGGGGACGCGCGAGCGGAAGGAGCGGGCGGAAGCCATGCTGCGCCGGGTCGGCCTCGAGGACCGGATGGACCACAAGCCGACCGAGCTCTCCGGAGGCCAGATGCAGCGCGTGGCCATCGCGCGCGCCCTCGTCAACGACCCCGCCATCATCCTGGCCGACGAGCCGACCGGCAACCTCGACTCCGCCTCCGGCCACGCGATCGTCGATCTCTTCCGCGAGCTGCACGCGGCCGGACAGACGATCGTCCTCATCACCCACGACGCGAATGTGGCCAAGCTGGCCGCGCGCGTGGTCCGGATCCAGGACGGGCTGGTGGTGGAGGACCGCTCCGTCGCCGCCTGAGCTCCGCCGCCGCGCGACGGCTCAGGGGACGGTGTGGCCGCGCCACACCCGCTCGTAGACCTCCCAGTCCCCGGGGTCGGTCGTCCATTCCGCGTAGAGGGCCACGCCCTCGAAGGTGCCGCCGCCCGTGCGGCCGCGGAGGCCGGCCACCACGCCGAGCAGGGCGTTCTCCGTGGTCTCGACCCCCTTGCGGTGCATGAGGCCGGTGTCCTTGTAGGTCGGGATCCCCACCAGCACCCGGGTGCGGCTGGTCCGGGCCAGGGTGGCGTTGACCGCCTCCGCCGCGTAGGCGACGTAGCGGCGGTAGAGACCGGGCGTGGGGAGGGCGGTGTCGTAGGTCATGAGCACGACCTGGTCGGCGGAATCGGCGATGCGCGCATAGTAGTCGGCCGTCCAGAAGAAGTTCGGCGCAAAGGCGGGGGCCATGGGGCCCGGCCGGGTGGCGGAGAGGGAGAGGATGCCGCCCCCGATGGCGGTGCGCAGCGCACGCAGGAGGGCGAGGAAGTCGTCGTCGCCGTTGGCCACCGGCTCCACGTTGACGTGGATGCCGTCGAAGCCCTCGTCCATGAGCCCGCGGCATTCCGCGACGATGCGCTGCCGCTGCCCCAGGTCCTCCAGGTTGAGCGTCCCCGGCTTGCTGCGCTTGTAGCCGACGCGCAGGCCCCCGACCCAGGGCAGGACCTTCATGCCGGGGGCGACGCGGCGGGCGGTGGACAGGAGCGCACGCATCTGCTCGCGGTTGTGCAGGGGCAGCCGGCCCGCCCCGTCGAACGGGATGAGGTGCGGATACGCGTACACGATGCCGTGGTGGTCGAGGAAGCGGAACATCTGCTCCATCTCCTCCACGGAGTGCGCCTTCTCGAGCCAGCGGTGCTCGAGCCAGACCGCGTTGCGGTTCTGGTTGAAGGGATGGGGGGCGGCGTCGCCGAACGGCGCGAAGGCGAGGTAGAGGCAGGCGGCCACCGCGACCACCCCCATGAGCACGGCCGCGCGGACGACGGCGCGGAGGACCCTCACGCTCGCCCGCGCACGAGGAGGACCGCGGCCGCGGCGTGCTCGCGGCCGTGGGTCAGGCTGACCAGGGCCCCTCCCGCGCCCGCCTTGCGGAGCTGCTCCTCGGCGCGCGCGGAGAGGCGGAGGCGCGGGGCGCCCCCGGGAGCGCGCACCACTTCGACGTCCGCCTCCACCAGGGTGCCCCCGAGCACGCGCAGGGCCGCGCGCTTGGCGGCCAGGCGGGCGGCCAGGCGCCGCTCCGGATCCGACTTGTCCCGCGCGTAGGCCAGCTCGCCTTCGCTGAAGGGCCCGCGCCCGCCGCCGGCCAGGAGAGGGGCCACCTCCGCGATGGGCAGGACCTCGACCGCCTCCGCCAGGACGTCGTCGTCGGTATCCACAGCGTCGAGTCTAACGTGAGGCGCCGGCCGCGGGCGGCGGGTCCCCGGCCTTCAGCGGCGCGGGAGGCGGAGGATGACGGACCCGATGAGGCGGTGGGAGCTGATGCTGACCGCGGGATAGCGGTCGGTCTCGAGGATGTAGGCCACGTCGAAGAGCACGGGTCCGGCGATGAGACCCGTGCCCGCCGTGAAGGCGTCGAATTGCGGCGGCCCGTTGAAGGCTTCGTAGTACTGCTTGTCGTTGAAGTAGCCGACCCGCAGCGGCCACTTCACGGGCCCGCGGATGAAGACGTACTCGACGCCGGCCCGGATCTGCGCGGTGTCGGCCTGGGGGAGGGCGGGATCGAGCGTCGGGTAGGGCAGGACGTCGAAGACGTTGACGCTGCCCGTCTTCGGCAGGTCGAAGAAGTTGCGGATCACGCCCTTCGACCATCGCGTCCGCGTGTAGTCGACGGAGAGGGTGAGCGCGCTGAAGGGACGGACGGACGCTCCCACTCCGATCGCGGCCGGGAACTCGAGGGTGGGGCGGAGGCCCAGGTCGTCGCTGCTCGCCTGCCGCTCGCGCACCACCACCTGGTCACCGACGGGGAACGGATCCATCCGGAGCTTCGCGATGTCCAGCTCGGCGGTGAAACCGGTCTTGTACACGAGACCGATGTTGAGGGTCTCCGTCGGCGTCCAGATGAGCCCGAGGTTGGCGTTCCAGCCGCGCAGCGAGTAGTGGAACTCCTGATGGCTGATGCCGAGCTCGACCGGCCGGTCGTAGGTCTGGTCGTAGCCGTTGAACCACCGGTTGAGGGTGACCCCCGCCCTCAGGGTGCGCGTGAGCTGCCAGCCGCTGCCCAGCGCCAGCACGTCGTAGCCCCCGCGAGACGTGATCGTGGACTGGCGCGTGAAGGGCTCGTCCGGAGGCGCCGGGAAGAAGCTCTCGTCGATGGTGCGGTCGCTCGTGAACGAGATCAGGCGCTGGTAGCTCAGCTGCGCGGAGCCGGACACGGGGCCGATCTGGAGCGGATAGGTCGCGGCCAGGAACTCGGGACCGCGGCCGTGCCGGTGGTCCTTCTCGAAATCCATGGTGACGCTGTTCGTCTCCTGGCTGTCGAAGTTGCCGCCGGAGTACACGAAGGACACCTCCGGCAACCGGAGGTAGCTCAGGCCGGCGGGGTTCCAGGAGGCGGCGGTGGCGTCGTCGGCGCGGGCCAGGAAGGCGCCGCCCATGCCCAGCGCGCGGGCCCCCGAGCCCTGCACCACGTTGGACCTTGCCTGGAGCGTGAGCTGGTCCTGCGGCAACGGCGTGGGGGCGGGGGTCTGGGCGTCCGCAGCCCCGGCCGCGACGAGCGTCAGGAACGCTCCCAGCGACACCGGCCGAGCTCTGACGGCTAGAAACACAATGTTCCGCGCGTTCAATCGACCGGTGACCGCGCCGGGCAGCATATCATTGCCGCCCCATGCCTTCCGTCCGGACGGCGGCCGGGCGCGTGGCCCTGATCACCGCGTCCACACTCTTCACGCTGCTCGTCCTGGAGGGAGTGTTCCGTGTCACCGGCTACGCGCCCGCCGGCTTCCAGCACACGAACCGGATCGCCAACCGCGGGCGGACGGTGCTCCTCGACTGCTATCCGAGCAACCCGCGCGGCTATTTCGACGTCGACCTGCGCGATCCCGCGACCGTCGAGCGCTACCGCGCCCTGGGCCTGGCCCGCCTCGAGGACGCGGTGACGCACACGCCCTACGCGGTGGAGCGCCGCTACAGCGAGCAGCAGTTCCGCTCGTCCCCCATCGGCCCGCACGTCAAGGGCGTGACGCGCGTGCTCGTGATCGGAGACTCCTTCACCGAGGGCATGGGCGTGAAGGAGGAGGACGCCTACCCGCGCGTCCTCCATCGCCTGCTCAACACCGCGGGCGAGGCCGGGCGCTGGGAGGTCCTCAACTGCGGCCGGCGCGGGTACGACTTCCCGGAGCTGTTCGACCTGTTCGAGACCGTGCTCGCTTTCGATCCCGACGTCGTGGTCTACGGGATGGTCCTCAACGACGCGGTGAAGGCGCCCGTCTTCCAGGCGCGCCAGGCCTACCTCAACGACTGGATCCTCGACCGCGGCCGCATGTTCCGCGAGGAGGAGGACCGCCGGCTCGGGCCCTGGACCCCGCGCCTCCTCGCGTTCGTGCGCGACCGCCTCGACACCTGGCGCATCGGCCGGGACACCACGCGCTGGTACCACGACATGTACGGCGAGCCCAACCGCGAGGGATGGGAGCGGACCCAGGCCCTCCTGCGGAAGATGAACCGGAGGACCCAGGCCCGCGGCGGCCGCTTCCTCATCGCGTCCTGGCCCCTTCTGGTGGGCCTGGAAGGGCGCTACCCGTTCGCGGACGTGTCGGAGACGATCGCGCGCTTCTGCCTCTCCGCCGGCATCCCGCGGCACGACTTCCTGTCGGCGCTCCATGGGCGCCCCGCGGAATCGCTCTGGGTCCACCCCGTCGACCACCATCCCAACGAGATCGCGCACCGGCTGGCGGGGGAGAGCCTCGTCGGGCCGGTGCGGCGGCTCTCGATGGAGCCGGCCGCGGTCGAGGAGGAGGGATGGGCGCCGACGATCAGCGGCGGCGGATCTCCGTCCCCGCCGAGCGCCCCGGCCTCGCCGGGCGCGACAGCACCTGCGGTGCGTCGAGGTCGATCACCGGCCCCGTGAACGCGCCGCCGGCGCCCGCGGCGCGGGAAACCGCCTGGAAGAACGCGGTCGCGATGAGCTCCTCGCCCTGCGCGCTCGGATGGATGTGGTCCACGAACAAGCGCGAGTCGTTGCCGGCGGCCAGGAAGGCCTTCTCGACGTCGGCCAGGGGCACTCCCTGCTGGCGGGCGAGGTCGCGGATCTGGACGTCCACCGCCGAGACCCAATCGTTGCGCTGCGGCGGGGCGCGGAAGTCGTAGCCCTCGTTGCAGGGCGGGATGGTGGCGAGGACGGGCAGGCTGGACGAGCCCTTCGCGGACAGGATGATGTCGCGCAGGCTGTCGATCGTGAAGCAGGTCGTGGCCAGCTTGGCCACGCTGTTGCACTCCGACTGGCCCCAGTCGTTGGTGCCGTAGAGGATCAGCGTGTACGCGGGCCGGTCGGCGTTGAGCGGCCCGTCCACGCGCGCCGCGCCCTGATTGCTCTTCGTGGAGCCCACGCCTTCGTTGAGGACGGTCGCTCGCCCGAAGTGCTGGCGCAGCTTGTCGCCGAGCGGTCCGCGATACGAGGGGTCGCCAGGATAGTTGTTGCCCTCGGTGATGCTGTCGCCGAAGGCCATGTACGTGTTGGGGCGGTTCGACCCGATGGGGAGGACGAGCGGCATCGCCACCTCGCCGGAGACGGGCACCTGGACGGTGGAGAGGCGCCCCACCCCGTAGAACGGAGGGAGCGTGCCCGCGTTCACGGCCGGCGTGAACGTGCCCGTGGCCACGCCGTCAATGACGGCCCGGCCGGTGCCGGCGGCGCTGCGCGCGCTGCGTCCGCCCAGGCTCACCTCGACGTCCGGCACGCGCGCGACCTCTCCGCTGTCGATGGTGCCGTTTCCGTTCTCGTCGTAGAACACGACGACGGTCACGGACTGGGAGCCGCCGCTCGACGGGACGGGCGCCGGACCGGACGGCGAGCCGCCGCCGCAGGCGGCCAACGGCAGGAGGAGGCTGGTCAGGAGGGCCCGGCGGGCAGACATGGACCGGACATCTTAGCACGGCGCCCGCGGGGCACGGCGCCCGCGGGAGCCCGACGTTATACTCCCGCGATGCTGACGGGAGCGCCCCTGGGCGAGCCGTCTCGCCGCGAGCGCGCGCTCTGGGTCGCCGCCACCGTCACGTTCCTGGCGGCCGCGTGGGGCGACCGCCTGCCCTGGTTGCGCGGGCCCGCGCCCTACCCGCCGGAGTGGCAGTGGCCGCTTCGCGACGTGGGCACCACCGGCCCTCTCTGGCCCGCCCTCCTGGCCGTGCTGGCGGCGGTCGCGCTCCTGGCCGCCTCGGGGTCCGCGCGGGCGCGCGCCGCGGGCGAGGCGGCGCGACGGGCGCTCCTCACCGCGGGGTCGCTCCTCGGCCTCGCCCTGCCGCTGGCCTTGATCGCGATGGAGCCCGACGGCGCCCTGCCCACGCTGTTCGGCCGTGTCGCCTACCGCACGGCGACTTCGTACTACACGGTCGCGATCGCCCCGGAGGCGGAGGACCCGATCGAGTTCCTCCGCAACCACGACGTGCTGCTCCCGACCTTCCGGAAGGGGGCCAAGCACGCGGCCACGCACCCGCCCGGTCCCGTACTGGTCTATCGCGGCCTCATCGCGCTGTGCGAGAGCTCCCCCGCGCTCACGCGCACGGTGTTGTCGGTGTCTGGCCTGCCCGACTCGAACCCGCGCCGGCCGCGGCCGGAGCACAGCGCGGCCGCCCGCGCCGGAGGCGTGCTCGGTGGCCTCCTGATCCTGGCCGCGTGCGCCCTGACCGCCTGGCCGGTGGCGGCGCTGGCGCGCGGAGTCGGCCTCGGGCCGCTCGCGTCCGCGCGCGTCGGCATCCTCTGGAGCCTCCTGCCCGGCCCCGTCCTCATGCTGCCGCAGCTCGACCAGGCCCTCGCCCTGCCCGTCGCGCTCTCCGCGGCCGCGCTCGCCCGTGCGCTCACCGGCGAGAGCCGCGGGCGGGCCGTGGCCTGGTCGGCGCTGGCCGGCCTGGCCGGCGGGATGGCGGTCGCGCTGTCCTACGGGGCCCCGGCGTTCCTGATCGTCGGGGGGACGGCCGTGCTCTGCGCCTCCTGGGCGGCCGGCCGTTCCCTCGTGCGCGGGGTCGCGCGCGGCGCGCTGGCGGCGGCGGTCACGGCGGCGGCGTTCCTCGCCCCGGCCCTGGTCGGCCACCATCCGCTCGCGTCCGCGGCGGAGGCCCTCCGCATCCATCGCGAGTTCTTCACCGAGCCGCGGGACTACGCCCTCTGGCTGGTGTTCGATCCCCTCGATCTCGGCCTCTTCCTCGGGCCGCCGATCGCCGCCTCGCTCGTCCTCGCGATCGCGTGGTCGGGCCGGCGCCTGCTCGCCCGCGCCCGCCTCCAGCCCGACGAGGCCTTCCGCCTGGGGGCGGCCGCGGCGCTGGCCCTCCTCCTCCTGTCCGGGCAGACGCGCGGCGAGGTGGGCCGGATCTGGATCCCGATCATGCCCGTCCTGCTCGTGGCCGCCCTCGCGCGGCCGTCCGGCGAGGCCGACCAGGGCGCGCCCAGCGCGGTCTCCGCGGCCGTCCTCGCCGCCACGCTGGCCCCGGTGACGATCGCGATCGCCTGCTGGTGGAGGTTCTTCTAGGGCAGCGTCCAGTCGAAGTCGGCGCGATACACGAAGATCGAGTATCCGATCGTCGCCACGGGGGCCCTCGCTCGAAATTGCGCCATCAGCGGCTGCATCTCCGGGTCGAGGTACAGGCCCTGGAGGTGAGTGGCGCTGATCGCGACGACGTCGCCCTTGCGGATCGTCCGGGTGAGGCTCGAGGGCGGCGGCGGCTGGTACCCGGGCAGGCGGTCCGACGCGATCCCGTAGTAGCCGGGATCGGCCGTCCCGAAGTAGCACAGGGTCACCCGCGCGATCCCGCTCGCGTCCATGTACTTCTTGAGGCCGGGCAGGTCCTGGCCCCAGTCGACGTTCGAGTCCACGAGCCATCGCCAGCCCTGCGACGGCCCGCCCGCGGCTTCGTTGAAGTAGGCGAGGTAGTTCGGATGCACCCTGAGCACGCTGGCCGCGTACAGGACGGACAGGGCCACCACCGCCGCTCGGGGCCACGACCGGCGCGAGGACCAGGCGAGCGACGCGACGCGCGAAGCGGCCACGAACAAGAAGGGATAGATCCCCAGCACGTGCCGGTGTCCGATGTTGATGTTCTGCGTCATGGTCAGGGCGAGGAACATCGCGGGAGGCAGCCACACGAACCATTGCGCGCGCCCCCCCGCCGGGCGCGTCCAGGCCAGAACGGCGGCGGCGCCGACGAGGACGAGCAGCGGCAGCGGTGCCTTGAGCGCGATCGCGACCGGGAAGTAGTACCACCAGCCCGTGTCCGAGCAGTGCCCGAGCAGGAACGACGGGCGGCTCGCGAACGACTTGAAGCAGTTCAGGAACCCCCAGACCCAGGCCTCGGGCAGGAGCCGGCCGCGCGTGAGGGAGGCGCCGACGCGGAGCACGGGGCTGGCCGGGGGCGCGTCGCTGCCGTGCATGAAGGCATCGACGGCGGGATCCGGAGTCAGCGCGGAGCGGAATCCGTAGGCGGCCCAGACGACGGCGAGGGCCAGGGCCCCGATCGCCACCAGCACGACCGCGAGCAGGCCCAGCTTCCGCGCGCGGCCCGAGACCGCGCGCGGCGTGCCGATCGCGACCGCCAGCGGCTCGGGACGCCAGGCCACCACGAGCGCGAGCGCGGCCAGGATGGGCGGGATGGCGAAGGCGGAGAACTTCGTCGCGAACGCCGCGCCGACGGCCAGGGCGACCGCGATCGCCCGCACGACGGTGACCCGCTCGACCAGCCGCTCGAAGAGGACGACGGACAGGAACACGAACAGCACGACGGGCAGGTCGTTCGTGACGAGATGGCCGTGGGCGAGGACGTCGGGGCTGAGCACGCACAGTACGAGCGCGAGGAAGCCGGCGGGCAGGCCCCAGAGACGGCGGGCCCACCAGAAGACGGTGACGGCCAGGACCATGGCCAGGGCCACGATGGGCAGCCGGCCCCAGAACAGCAGGCGATCGCCGTCGTTCCAGCGATACAGGAACCGCTTGCCCCACTCCCACGGCCGCGCGGTGCGCCAGGCCAGGTCGTCCGGATCGACCCTGACGTCCATGAACAGGAGAGGCGCCGCCGCGATGATCCGGGCCAGCGGCGGGTGCAGCGGGTTCATCCGGTGGTCGCCGAGCTTCAGGGCGGCCCAGCCCGGCGGGAGGTGGATGACCTCGTCGAAGACGGCGGACTTGCCCCGCTCGGAAGCGACGGCGAGGGCGGCGTAGGCGGCGAGGGCGAGCGCGACCCACACGCAGGGGGGAGGGGAAGCGAGGCGTCGCGCGAGGGCCCGCCCGGTCACTGGGCGCGCAAGCGGACGGAGGCCCTCCCGGCGAGCAGGAACGCGCAGGCGTAGAGGGCGGCGGCCAGGCCGTAGAGGAACCGGAACCCGAAGTACATCGCGTTGTACTCGAGCAGGCCGCCCACCATCGCCCCGAGCAGGTTCACCGCCATCGCCCCCGCGATGCCCACGCCCGTGTCCAGGAAGCGCGCGAACAGGATCCCGGAGAAGAAGATCGGCAGGCTCAGCAGGCCGACGGCCGCGAGCTTCCCCGCCGCCGTGGGCGCGAACCCTCCCGCGCGCGACACCCACCATCCCGCGCCCAGGCTGGCCAGGAGCAGGAGGAACGGCACCGCCACCGCCCGGATCCTCCACCGGCTCACCACCACCGTGGCCAGGAAGGCCATGGCCAGGATGCCCGCGATCGAGATCCCGATGACGTGCCAGGTGTTGCCGAAGGTGAGGCCGAGCTCCGTGATGGCCTTGGTCTCGACGAGCATGAAGGCGGCGCCCAGGAAGAAGAACACGGCGTGGCTGAAAGCGGGCCGCTCGCCCGTGAAGTTGGAGACGAGGAGAAGGGAGAGGGCGATCACGAGCAACCCCATGAAGACGTACGAGAGGGGGTAGACGCGTTCCGCCATGTAGAGGAAGGGCCAGTCGTCGGTGGAGACGTCGGCCCGCACGCTCGCGTCCTCGAAGCGCTCCATGGCCCAGAAGCCCTCGCGCCGGTTCAGGGTCAGGCTCTCGGGCACGGTGACCCCGCCGTTCTTGCGCTGGAGGAAGATGACCGAGCCGTCGTAGGCCCCGCGCAGGCACAGCGGGGGCCGCCCGTCGAAGGCCTCCGTCATCATGAGGTAGATCTTGCGGCCGATCTCCTTCGACACCACCGCGAACGAGAGGCTGAGCAGGCCGTCCTCCTTCAGGCGCGCCCGCGCCTCCCGGATGCCCTCCACGGTGTAGACGAACGACTCCAGCCGCACGCTGGAGGCGTGGCTGAGCAGCGTGTGCGAGTCGAGGAGGCCGTAGACGATGAGGTCGTAGGTCTCGGGCGTCGTTCGCAGGTAGGTGCGCGCGTCGTTCACGATCCGGCGCACGCGGAAATCGTCGTAGGGCTTCTCGGGGTGGTAGAGCTGGCCCAGGCGGAGGATGACGGGGTCGATCTCGATCGCGTCGACGTACTCCGCCCCCGCGCGCAGGGCGGCGGCCACGTCGTTGCCGGTGCCGGCCCCGAGGATGGCCACCTTGGTGGGCGCGCCGTGAACGCGGTAGGGCAGCTCGTAGTAGAAGGCGATCCGGCGGCGGCTCTCCGAGCTGGCCTGGGCGGCCGGCGAGAGGTCGTGGACCCTCTGGTAGTAGTGGCCGGCGGCGCGGATGGTGGTGTAGCCACGCTCGCCGGGGCCGTGCTCGATCACCTGGTAGGGCGAGTAGATGCGCTCCCACTGGAACGAGACCGGCCAGGCCAGCACGACCGCGGCCGCCAGCGCCGCCCCCGCCCCCGCGAGCAGGACCTTCCGGTCGAAGCTCTGGAAGACGAGGAGCAGGGCGAAGAGGGGGGCGAACCAGACGAGAGGCGGTGTCCAGAGCGCGCTGGCCACGAGGAGCAGCACGACGCCGGCCAGGCTGCCCGCCAGGTTGAGCGCGTAGGCGTGGAGCTGCTCGCGCCGCGCCATCAAGCGCCCGCAGAGCTGGCCCACGGGCAGGAAGGCGAGCGCGCTGAGGACGAAGAGCACGGAGAGGAACGCATAGGCGGCCACGAACTGGCCGGCGGTCTGCGCGGTGGCGAAGCCGATGTTGCGCTGCTCCGGGAACGGCGTGGCCAGCAGGCTCTGCACCCGCCAGGAGTAGCCGTTGGTCTCGATGGCGGGACCGGGCAGGCCGTGGCGCAGGCAGGTCAACACGAGCATCTGCCAGCCGAGGAGGGGCAGGGTGGCGAAGAGGGGGAGACGGTCGCGCCCGGCCAGCGCGTAGCCCAGTCCGAGGCCCGCGAAGCAGGCGAGCAGGCCCAGGTTCTTGTAGAGCGCGAACAGCTCGAAGACCGAGCCCTGCCAGCGGATCACCGCCAGCTCCAGGAAGAGGCTCACCGCGGCCGCGGCCACGATGGCCACGTCCACCCGCCGCGCGGGCAGGGTGTCGAGGAAGGCCGCCTGGCCCCGCCCCCAGCCGTCGAGCGCCCTTCCCCATCGCCAGAGCGCGGCCGCGACCAGGGCGTTGACGGCCGCGATCATCCCGAGGTGCGCCATCACCTCGCGCAGGCCCACGTGATGGTCGGGGCTGGACAGGAGCCAGGCGCTGCAGAGGGTGGTGACGAGGGGGAGCAGCGTGCTCCCGAAGACGGCGGCCCGGGCGGCGCGGAGGAAATCGGCGGTCATCCGGTCCCCGCGCGGCTCGGGAAGAGGCGCCACGACGGCGTCCGGCGCGGGGGCGGAGAGTGTGCTCAAACGACTGGTCTTACCATGCCGTTCGCGCCGTTGGCAAGGTCGCGCGGACTGTGCGACCTTTGCCGCGCGTGATCCGCCGCCTCTTCCGCCTGCTCGGCCCCCGCCGCCGGCACCGCCGCGCGGCCTGGATGGCCGGCGTGTTCCTCGTCGCCTTCGCGGTGCGCTCGCTCTACGCGGTCGACCTGGCCCCCGGCCTCGAATCCCAGGAGCAGCCCGGCTCGCGGATGATGTCGCGCTACGACGAGGGGGCGGCCTCCATCCTGCGCGGCGACGGCCTCCTCTTCGTCTCCGGCGTCGATCCCTCCGATACCGCGCTCCTGTCGCGACCACCCGGCTACTCGATCCTGCTGGCCGCGCTCTACCGCCTTGCCGGCCGCGGCCTGTTCGCGGTGCAGCTCCTCCAGAACGCCCTCAACGCGCTCGTGCCCGCTCTGGTCTTCCTGCTCGCGGACGTGCTGCTCGCGCGCCGGGCGGCCGTGGCCGCCGGCCTGGTCGCGGGCGTCCTGCCGCACCTGGCCTACTACTCGGCCCTGCTCACGCCGGACGTGGTGTGCGCGGTGCCGGTGCTGGGCGCGCTCGTGCTGCTGGCCCCCGCCGTGCGGCGCGGGCCGCGCCTCTCCCTCCTGCGCGCGCTGGCCGCGGGCGTCCTCCTGGGGCTCGCCGTGTGGCTACGGCCGAACCTGCTGCTCCTGGGTCCGGCGGTGGCGATGGGCATGGCCGCCCTGGCCGGGCGGCGGCGCGGGCGGCGGCCGCTGGCCATCGCCGCCGCGATCACGGCGGGCGCGGTGGCGGCGATCGCGCCCATCACGATCCGGAACTTCGTCCTCTACCGTGCGTTCGTGCCCGTGAGCATCAACCTCGGCGTCGTGCTGTGGGAGGGACTCGGCGAGGCCAGCGGCAACGCCTGGGACACGCGCACGGACGACATCGACGTGGCCGCCCAGGAGGCGCGGCTCTACGGCGACTCGCGCTACGGCGATTGGTGGGGCTCGCCGGACGGGATCCGTCGCGACCGCGATCGCGTCCGCCGCAGCCTGGCCGTGATCCGCGCCCATCCCGTCTGGTTCACGGGCGTCGCCCTGCGACGGGCGGGGCAGATGCTCGATTTCGTGGGCGCGGACGCCCCGGCGGTGGCGCCCAGGGGCACGGTCGCGGACGAGGTCCTCCGCGCGCTGCACGAGCCGGGACAGGGACGCTCCGCCGCCCACCTGTACGGCCCCGAGCTCCTGGCCCGCCTGCGGCCGCGGATCACCAGCCGGGACGCCGTCTCGCTGGGCCGCCTCGGATCACCCCTGCGTCCGGTCCTGCGTCCGGTCCAGCTCGTGCTCACGGCCGTCGCGCTGCCGCTCGTCCTGCTGGGAGCGATCGCGCTCTTCGCGGTGGCCCCGCGGCGCGCGGCCTTCCTCCTCCTCGTGCCCGTCTACCAGGCGGCCTTCCAGTCCATCGTGCACTTCGAGTTCCGGTACGTGCTGCCCATGCACGCCTGCCTGGTGGTGTTCGAGGGGGTGGCGCTGGCCGTCCTCGGCGGCGTGATCGCTCGCGCGGTCGCGCGCCGCCCGCGCGCGGCCTGACTTACGATGGTCGGATGAGCCGCACCCTGCGCGCCGCCACCGTCCCCGCCCTGGACGCGATACCGGGACTCGTGCACGGGTTCGAGCAGAGGCTCGGTCCCGCCGGCTGGGAGGATCGCGACGAGACGCGGCGCCGCGTCGCACAGGCCCTGGCCGGCGCGGGACGGCTGCAGCTCCTCAGGCAGGTGCATGGGTGCCGCGTGCGGGCGGCGCCGTGGGAAGGACATCCGGAGGCGGACGCGTCCGTCGCCGAGGAGCCCGGCTTGATCCTCGGCATCGAGACCGCGGACTGCCAGCCGGTCCTGCTCGTGGATCCCGTCCAGCGCCGGATCGCGGCCGTGCACGCGGGCTGGCGGGGGACGCTCGCGGGCGTGGCGCGCGAGGCGGTCGCGGCCCTGGCCGCGCGCGGATCGAAGCCGTCCGACCTCGTCGCCGCCCTCGGGCCGTCGATCGGTCCGTGCTGCTACGAGGTCGGGCCGGAGCTCCAGGAAGCCTTCGGCCCCGCCGGCGCCGCGTTCTTCCGTCCGGGACCTCGTGGGCGGCCCCACCTCGACGTGCGCGCGGCGAACGTCCGGCAGCTCGAGGAGGCCGGCCTCGCCCCCGACCACATCCACCACGTCGCGGACTGCACGATGTGCCGCGCCGACCTGTACCACTCGTACCGGCGGGAAGGGAAGCGGGCGGGGCGGATGGTCAACTTCGTCGGGTTCGCCAGGCCTACTTGAGCTTGGAGGCCTTCTCGTCCAGCGCCTGGTTCGCCAGGCGGTCCGCGTCCTTGTTCTGCGCGCGGCGGACGTGGGAGACGCTCGCCTCCCGGAATCGCGAGAGCAGGCCCCTGGCCAGCGAATGCAGCGGCACCATGTCCGGATGCTTGACCCGGTATTGCCCGCCGATCTGCCGCACCACCAGCTCGGAGTCCGAGAACACCTTCACGCGTGAGGCGCCCTGCTCGGAGGCGTAGCGCAGGGCGTGGATGAGGGCCTGGTACTCGGCGACGTTGTTGCTGGCCCGCCCGAGGTAGCCGTAGAGCTCGGCCACGGGCGTCCCGTCGGGCGTGGTCACGTAGACGCCGAAGCCGGCCTCGCCCGGATTGCCGCGGCTGGCTCCGTCGATGTGGATGTGGAGGGATTCGCTCAGGGGCGCCGCGACCAGGGTCAGGGCTCGGGGACGGTCACGGGGACGGGCGGCTCGTAATAGAGGATGCGGTTGCAGGCCGGGCACTGCACGATCTCCTCGTTGCGCTTGAGGTCCACGTACATCTGCAGGCGCAGCTTCACGTGGCAGACCTGGCACATGTTGTCGCGGGCCTCGGCCATGGCGGAGCCGCGCAGGCGCGCCACGCGCTGGAAGAGGTCGAGGGTGTCCTCGTCGATGCCTTGCGCGACCTGGTCACGCTCGGCCCCCAGACGTCCGGCGTCCGCCTCCAGCACCCGCGCGCGCTCCTCGAGGCCGCGGACGGCCGCGCGATGCCGCTCCTCGCGGGCCTTGAAGGCGGCCTCCTCGGCCTTGATCTCGGCCGCCAGCGTCTCCGCCTTCTCCATCTCCGTGAGCACCTGGTCCTCGATGCCGCGGATCTCGCGCTCCACCCCCTCGATCTCGTGGAGCATGGCCGTGTACTCCTTGTTGGTCTTCACCTCCATGAGCTGGCTCTTGTACCGCGAGCGCTTGCTTTCGAGGTCCTGGAGCGAGCCCTCGTGGCGCCGGCGGGCCTTGAGGGATTCGTCCAGCTCGACCTTCGCCCGCTCGAGACGGGCGCGCCCGGCGGCGAGCTCCGCTTCCAGCTCCGCCTTGCGCTTGGGGATCTCGGCCAGCCCCTCCTGGGTCCGTCGCAGATCGCTGTCCGCTCGTTGGAGGTGGATCAGTCGTTCGAGGCGAGGGTTCATCCGGGAGCAAATTCTAGCATTCCCGGGGAATACGGCGGCGGGCGCGGGCGTTGTTCCCCGCGTACGGGGGGCGCCGGAGGACCCGCCTTGACACCGGGCGGGGGTTCGGACCATAACGACACTCCCGCAAAGGGTGGGCCGGAAAGCGGTAACGGGGGTATGTACCGTCAAGGGACGGCTACAAACTTAAGGAGACAGTGAATGGACCGGAGAGAGTTCACGAAGGTCATGGGCGTGGTGGCCGCGGGCATGATGGCGGGCAGCAGGGCGCTCGCGGACGACACCAAGAAGCCGGCGGCGGCGGCCAAGACGACGGGGACGCCGGCCGCGGACAAGCCCGAACCGCACGTCTGCAAGGGCTTCAACAAGTGTAAGGGCCAGGGCGCGGACGCCAAGAACGCCTGTTCGGGCAAGGGGAGCTGCGCCACCTCCGCCAAGCACGAGTGCAAGGCCCAGAACAAGTGCAAGGGCATGGGCGGCTGCCAGGGTGGCGACGCCGGCTGCGCGGGCAAGAACTCGTGCGAGGGCAAGGGCGGCTGCAAGGTCCCGCTCTCGGCCGAGCACGCCAAGGGGGTGATGGAGAAGGCGGCGAAGGACAAGGCCGGCAAGAGCTCCTGCAAGGGCAAGAGCGGCTGCAAGGGCCGGTAACGTCGATCGTCTGATCTGATTGCGCACGGGGAGGAGGCCTTTGCGGGCCTCTTCCCCTTCCCCGGCCTCATTCGTCTTCATACAGGGCAGACCGCGTGGGCAACCGCTGGAACCTTCCCGACCTCGGCATCGGCATCGGCCTGAGGACCGTCCACTTCCCCCACATCCTCGAAAAGTGGCCGAAGGTGGACTGGTTCGAGGTCCTCTCCGAGAACTTCATGGACACGGGCGGGCGGCCCCTCTACGTCCTGGACGGCGTGGCCGAGCGCTACCCGGTCGCGCTGCACGGCGTGTCGATGTCGATCGGCAGCACGGATCCCCTCGACCGCGAGTACCTCCGCAAGCTCAAGGCCCTGGCCGAAAGGACGCGCGCGCACTGGGTCTCCGACCACCTCTGCTGGACGGGAGTGGCCGGGCGCAACGTCCACGACCTCCTGCCCATGCCGTACACGGAGGAGGCGCTGCGCCATACCGCGGCCCGCGTGCGGCAGGTCTCCGAGATCCTGGAGCGGCCGCTCGTCCTCGAGAACCCCTCCTCGTACGTCGAGTTCAAGGACTCGACGATGCCGGAGTGGGAGTTCCTCTCGCGCCTGGCCCGGGAGGCGGACTGCGGGCTGCTGCTCGACGTCAACAACGTGTACGTCAGCTCCTTCAACCACGGATTCGACCCGCGGGTCTACGTCGACAACGTCCCCGCCGACCGCGTGGTCCAGTACCACCTGGCCGGTCACACGCACAAGGGCACGCACATCATCGACACCCACAGCGATCACGCCATCGACGAGGTCTGGGACCTCTATCGCCGCTCCTGCCGGCGCACCGGCAACGTGGCCACCCTCTACGAGTGGGACGAGAACATCCCCGAGTTCGAGGTCGTGCACGCGGAGGCGCTCAAGGCGGGCGCCTTCCGCGAGCAGGCCCTGCTCGCCGCCGCCCGGTGAGGCCGGCCGCCGCCGGGGTCCCCCTCCCGCGCATGCAGCGCTGGATGCAGGAGGTCGTGGTCCATCCCGGCGACGTGAAGGCGGCGGTGGCCTCGCCGCGCGCCCGACGCGCGCTGGGCCGCGCGACGATCGACGACGTGATCCTGCCCTCGCGGTCGCTCGACCCCGTGTCGCGCGTCGAGATCTACCAGGGCATGTACCTGCTCCGGATGGAGGAGGCGCTGGAATCGGACTATCCCGCCCTCAAGCACTACCTGGGCGACCGTGGGTTCGGCGACCTCGTGCGCGACTACGTCGCCGCCCACCCCTCGGTCTCGTACACCCTGAACCGCCTGGGCGACCACCTGCCCGCCTTCGTGGCCCGCTGGAAGGGCGCCAAGCGACCGGAGGTGTGCCACGACCTGGCGCGCCTGGAGCTGGCGATGGCCGAGGTCTTCGACGCGCCGGAGGTGGCGCCGCTGGGCGAGGCGGAGATCGCGGCGGTGCCTGCCGACAAGTGGGAGCGCGCGCGCCTGGCTCCCATCGAGGCCTTCCGCCTGCTCTCCTTCCGCTATCCCGTCAACGCCTACCTGCAGAGCGTGCGCGACGGAGACCACGGCCATCCCTCCTTTGCGCGCAAGGACACCTGGGTGGCCCTCTACCGCCGCAACTACTCGATCTGGCGCCAGGATCTCTCCCGCCACGCGCATGGCCTCCTCTCCGATCTCGTGGCGGGAAAGCCGCTCGGCAAGGCGGTGGCGTCCGTACTCTCCCGCGGAGGCCGGCGCGCGCCCACCGCCCTTCAGCTCTTCCGCTGGTTCCGCGAGTGGGCCTCGGGCGGGGTCTTCCGCTCCGTGACCCTGCGCTGATCTGATACCCTGTCTCCGGGCCTGTAGTTCAGTTGGTTAGAACGGCCGGCTCATAACCGGCTAGTCGAAGGTTCGAGTCCTTCCAGGCCCACTTCAATTTATTCATCTGAAACGACAACGGCCGCAAGTTGTCAGACCCTTGTCTACATCGGACCCTGACCGGCGCGGCCGGGCGCCCCGGCACGCGCGGCGGTCATTGACAGCTTCGACACCGCACCCCAGAATCTCCCCCTCCCTCCTCCGCGGCCACGACGCGCTGAACGGAGATCCCGAATGCGCACACGACTCTGGGCCTTCTGCTGGGTAGGGACCCTCCTCGCCACGAGGGCGTGGGCACAGGTCCCACTCGGACCTGAATTCCAGGTCAACACCTATACGACGAATTTCCAGTGGGAGTCCGCGATCGCATCCGACTCGGCGGGCAACTTCGTGGTGACGTGGTCGGGTTCGAACGGCATCGACTTCGATGCCTTTGCCCGCCGGTTCTCGCCCTCGGGGACGCCGCTGGGCTCGGGAGAGTTCCGCGTCAACACCTTCACGACCGACCTCCAGACCTTTCCGTCGGTCGCCTCCGACGCCGCCGGCGATCTGGTCGTCGTGTGGCCGAGCTACACGCAGGATGGGAGCAAATACGGCGTGTTCGGCCGGCGGTTCAAGTCCGACGGGACCCCTGGCCCCGAGTTCCGAGTCAACACCTACACCACGAACAGCCAGAACTACCCGACCGTTGCCATGGACGGGTCCGGCAACTTCGTCGTGGTCTGGCAGAGCGCCTTTCAGGACGGAACCAGCGAAGGCCTCTTCGCGCAACGGTACGATGCGGCCGGCGTCGCCCAGGGGGCTGAGTTCGCCGTCAACACCTACACGACGGGCGCGCAAGCCTACCCTTTCGTCAGCATGAACGCGACGGGCGACTTCGTCGTCGTCTGGAGCGATGGCGCGCGGGATGGGAGCGGACGCGGAGTGTTCGGCCGCCGGTTCAACGCGGCGGGTGTGCCGCAAGGAAGCTTCCGGGCCAACGCCTACACCACCGGCAACCAGGACAGCCCGAGCGTGGCCGTGAGCGGCGACGGAGGCTTTCTCGTCGCGTGGAAGAGCAATGGTCAGAACGGCACCGCCGGCGTGTTCGCCCGGAAGTACGATCCGAGCGGCGCCCCCGGCCCGGAATTCCAGGTGAACCAGTACACGACCGGCGGCCAGGCGGTGCCTCGCGTCTCCGCCTCCGCCGACGGCCGCTTCGTGGTCGTCTGGGAGTCCGCGCAGCAGGACGGCAGTCAATACGGGATCTTCGCCCGCGCCCTCGATGCCACCGGTTCACCCGAGGGCGACGAGTTCCAGGTCAACACGTACACCACGGGCAAGCAGCGTCTACCGGCGGTGACGTCACAACTGGATGGCCGCTTCGTCGTTGCCTGGAACAGCAACGGCCAGGACGGCTCGGGGTACGGCGTGTTCGCCCGGGAGTTCGCCCGCGACCTGATCTTCAGGGACGGCTTCGAGTCCGCGGATCTGTCGGCCTGGTCCTCCTCCTCCACCGGCGGCGGGGACCTCGTCCCGTCGGTGCTGGCGGCCATGCGGTTGACGTCCGTGGGCCTCAAGGGGACGGTCAACGACACCGCCAGCCTGTTCGTCGAGGACGACAGCCCGCTCGACGAGGACCGCTACCGCGCGCGGTTCTACTTCGACACCAACAGCTACGACCCCGGCGAGACGGGCGGGGCCCGCCGCACGCGCCTCTTCATCGTCTTCGAGGAGGCGCCCACCCGCCGCCTGGCCGCCATCGTGCTCAAGCGCCTCAGCGGCGCCTACTCGATCGAGGGTCGGTGCCGGCTGGACGACGACAGCCAGGCCGACACCGGCTTCTTCCCGATCAGCGACGGCCCGCATTCCGTCGAGCTGGACTGGAAGCGCTCGAGCTCGGCGATCGCGAACGACGGGACCTTCGAGCTGTGGATCGACGGCGTGTCCCAGTCGCAGCTCACCGGCCTGGCCAACAGCCGCAGCTCGGTCGACTTCATGCGCATGGGCGCGCTCAACGTCAAGCCCACCGCGAACGGCACGCTCTACTGGGACGAGTTCGAGTCGCGGCGGGCCAGTTACATCGGGCCCTGACGGGACGCAGTCAACGTCAAGGCCGAGACGGGGCTGCCGTCGATGCGCATCGCGCCATAGGCCTCCTCCGTGAGAGTGTCGGTAACCATGGGGTGCGAGATCGTATAGTCTCGGGTTGCGCGGTTCGTCAATTCGCAGGCCGAAGACCAAACTCGACCGCGCGCCTCTCCATGATCGACGAGGCCCATCGACAGGCGCGCCGTGAGCTCCTCCGGCTCCAGACGCCCGGCGCGCCGGCGTCGATCGTCGCGTCCATTCGGTTCGCGGCGGCGGCGGTGGACCTGGCGCGCGACGGCGTGAGAGAACTGGCTTCGGCCGCGCGCGATACCCCGGACGAGCGGGCCTTCCTGGCGGCCGCCGAGCGAGAGTTCCACGAGATCGTCACGTACCGTGACGGCGTTGGCACCGAGGGCGGCGAGGGCGTGATGACGCTCCTGCTCGACCGAGCACCCGACCTCGACCTCGTCGCCCTCTACGCGCAGGTCGCGGAGATCCTCAAGGGCCTTCGAGATCGCTCGCGAAAGACCTACGTCACCGTGGCCACGCCCGCGGAGGCGAAGGCCAACGCCAGCCTGGGCGCCTTCGCGAGCCGGGTACTGACGTGGTGCGTCGTGTTGCGCGCGTGGACCGAGAGGATCGAAGCGGCGCTGGCGCCGGGTGAGACCGGCCCCGCGCTCGCCCACGTCCGGCACCACGTGGAGACGCGTCTGGCGGAGATCCTCGGTCCGGAGGTCGTCCGCCAGGCGAGCCACGGATGAGCTCGCCCTCCGGCTGGCGTGGCCCGACGATCCAGGTCCACCGCACGGAATTCCTGGCCGTGGTCGGGACGCTGCTGCTCCTGGCCGTCCTGGTCGTGCGCGCGGCCGTGCCCGACCGCTCGCGGCTCCGCCCGCTGTCCGTCGAGGGGCTGGACATCCCGAGCGAGGCGATCGGCCAGGGGCAGAAGGTCGTCCGCGAGAAGACCTGGACGCCGCCCAGCGCCGTCTACATCCTCGGCTGGAACTACCGCATCGGCTCGGAGGCGCTGGGGACGGACCTCATCCTCATGGTCGACGACGTCCGGCTCTTCCACATGCGCAAGGGCGATCTCGCGGCCAACCCGGCCTTCTTCCAGAACTCGGGCGCCTACTACGTGCGGCCGCCACAGACCGTGAAGCTCATGTACGTCGTCACGAACACCGGACCACCGGGGGAGACGCGCGGGGCGGGCGCGCTCGTCTATTTCGTGCCCGCCGACGGCAACTGAGGGGCCACGACGTAGCTGCGCCGGCAGCGCACGGTGCCCTTGCCGGCGCGCACCTTCACCTCCAGCCGGTGCGTGCCCGCGCGGCGTCCGGTCGGGACGAAGGCCAGCAGGTAGCGCGTGCTCATGTCCTCGAGCACCCTCTGGAAGCGCGCGCGGACGCCGGCGGGATCGGCGCCGTCGAGGAACAGGCCGCCCGTGGACTCCGCCAGCAGCCGCAGCTCGCGCACGGAGCCGCTCTCGCGCGCGGGCGGCGGGGCGCGGAGGGGGCCGTCCACGACCGCCGCCGGCTGCGGGCCCCGGCAGACCGCGTACACGACCGCGCCCGTGCGGCGGCTGGCCTCGCGCACGTCGTCCGCGGAGAGCCAGCTCCGGTTGTCGGCGCCGTCGCTGAAGACCACGACCAAGCGGCGGTCCTCGGGCGAGGACAGGCGCATGGCGGCATAGATCGCGTCGTGCAGGGCCGTCGCCCCCGTCGCCTCCAGGTGGTCGAGCGCCCCCAGGATCTCCGCGCGCGTGGCCTGCGGGCCCGCGCGCAGGTCGAGGCGATGGCTGAACGTGAGCAGGCCGACGTGGTCCCGGGCAGGGAGACCCTCGACCAGGGCGCGCGCGGCCGCGCGCAAGGCGTCCAGCATGCGGCCGGCCACGCTGCCGCTCGTGTCGAGGGCGAGGACGACGGTGAGGGGCGCCTGTTCCAGGGCGACCAGCTCCACCGCCTGCGGCACTCCGTCGTCGCGCAGCTCGAAGTCGCTCTCGCGCAGGCCGCGGACGGCCTGGCCGCCGCGGCTGACGAACGCGTCCACGTAGACCTTCTCGACGGAGGCCCTGAACACGGGCGGCGGCGAGGCGGTGACGGCGGCGAGCAGGACGGTGCCGATCATGGGGCGGCGCTCGCACGCGCGGCCGCCTGCATCTCCGCGACGAGGCGCTCCTTCTCGTCGGCCGGTCCCACGATGTAGCCGTCGAACGGATCGTCGCGGGTGGGACGGGCGAGCAGCGAGTCCACCACCTCCTGCGCCTCCGGCGCGCGCCCCAGCCGGTCGAGGGCATGGGCCAGCGCCACGTAGGCGGCGCGCGCCCCGGGCGGACCGGTGCGGGCCGCCTCGCGGAACTGCGTCGCCGCGCTTTCCCAGCGGCCCGCCTTCTCGTCGGCCCGGCCGAGGAAGAGGGCGGCCAGGGAGTGAAGGTCGCCCGCGGGGACGTGGTCCTGGACCCAGGCCAGCTCGCGCCGGGCCTCCTCCTGCTTCCCGAGGTCGATGAGGACGTGGCCGCGGCGCAGGCGTGCCTCCGCGGATTCAGGGGCGAGCTCGGCGGCGCGCCGGAAGGCCGACTCGGCCTGGACGAAGAGGCTCCGGCGCGCGCTGGCATCTTCCAGCAGGACTCGCGTCGGCGATCCGCCCGAGTAGACGATGTCGGGCAGCGGAGTCAGCCGGGCCTCCGCCTCGAAGGCGGCCCCCTCTCCGATGCGGAGCCGCACGTCGCCCGGGAATCGGGAGAGGCCGGCCGCGAAATACCGGCGCGCTTCCGGCGTCTCGATGAATTGCAGGAAATGATCGCCCACGACCAGGAACCAGGCCGGCTCGAACTGGCGGACGGCCGGCGGCGCCGCCTCCAGCAGGTCGAGCGCGAAGTCGAGATGGAAGTCCCGTGACTCGGTGCGTGCGGCCTCGTCGTCCCGGAACGCGCGGTCGGTGTGGAGGAGGACGGCCCCCAGGAACGGGAACCGGTCCGCGAGCGCGCGCTCGCCGCATTGCGCGCAGGCGCGCATCTCGCGCAGCCACTTCAACTGGAGCTGCAGGTCGGAGCGCGGCCAGGTGGCAAGGCGGTCGGCCGCGATGACGTCGCCGCGCACCGAGGCGCGCACGAGGTCCTCGTAGCTCTCGGCGCGGAGATCGCCCGCGCCCGCCCCCGCGAGGAGAGCGAGGCCGGCGAGCACGCGCGCGACCGCCCGCCCTTTCACAGCGCCAGCACCGCCCGCAGCGGACCCGGCTCCGGGTCGCCCTCGTAGAGGACGCGCTCGAGGAAGAGGCCGGACGGCGGCGCGGTGAGGGGGGCCACCGCCGCCGCGCCGTCGGGCGCGCCCAGCAGGCGGCTGACGTCGGTCTCGTCGAGGGCGCCGCGGCCGACCTCCGCCAGCACGCCGACCATGCGCCGGACCATCTTCCAGAGGAAGTGCGAGCCCACGATGCGGATCAGGATCAGCGCGCCCTCCGCGCGCACCTCGACCGCGCCGACCTTGACCCTGGTCGAGCCGTCCTCCGCGGCCTGGTCCGTGAAGGACTGGAAGTCGTGGAGGCCCTCGAAGCGGCGGGCCGCCCGCGCCATGGCCGCGGCGTCGAGGGCGTCCTTCACCCACCAGACGAACGGCTTGCCCAGCGCGGTCCTCCGGCGGGCGATCTGGTAGAGGTAGCTGCGGGCTACGGCGGCGTGGCGGGCGTGGAAGCGATGCGGCGCGGGCTCCAGGGCCAGCAGGTTGATGTCGGCCGGCAGCTCCTCGTTGATGCGCCAGAGGAGCTGCGGCGGAGGCATCCGCGTCTCCAGGTCGACGTGCGCGACCTGGTGCAGGGCGTGGACGCCGGCATCCGTTCGGCCGGAGCCGTAGAGCTCGCCCGGCTCGCGCCCGGCCGCGGCCCGGATGGCCCCCTGCAGCTCGCCCGCCACCGTCCGCGCGTTCTTCTGGACCTGCCACCCGCGGTAGCGGGTGCCCACGTACTCGAGGGTCAGCTTGAAGCGCGGCATGCCGCGACCGTAGGCCGAGCCGGCGCGGGCGTCAACTGCGCGCGGCGCGAACCGCCCTATCATCGCCTCGTGCCAGCGCGGAGGGAGCGGCGGTGAAAGGGGCCGGGGGGTGGCGCGGGTGGCTCGTCAACCTCTCGCTCAGCCTCGCCGTGACCGTCGTGGTTGCGGGCGGCGCCGAGGCCGTCGCCCGCTGGCTCGAGAAGCCGGCCGCGCCGCGTCCCCTCGCGGACACCCGCGGTCTGGACTGGGACACGGAATGGAACGGCGACTTCTACGTCGTGAAGTCGGAGGCGGTGGGATGGCCGGTCCAGGACGTCAACGCCGACGGCCTGCGCGACCGCCACCATCCGATCGAGAAGCCGCCGCACACGTTCCGGCTGGTCTGCCTGGGCGACAGCGTGACCCTGGGCTACGGCTTCCCCCGCGAGGAGGCCTGGCCGCAAGCGCTGCAGCGGATGGCGGACGCCCGCGGCCCCGGCCTCGAGGCGTTCAACGTCGCCCTGCTCGGATGGTCCACGCGGCAGGAGCGCTACGCCTACGAGCGGATCGCGCGCCGCTACCGTCCCGACGCCGTCGTGCTGGCCGTGGTCCTGAACGACCTCGAGGACCTCCACAACAACCTGTCGCGGCCGCCGCCGCTCCTGGTCGAGCTCTTCAAGCGCTCGGCCCTCGTCCGGCGTGTGGTCGACGCCGAGGGCCGCGAGATCCGCAGCATCGACGAGCTCTACCGGCAGCCCGAGCCGGCCAAGGTGTCGTCCGCGTTCCAGAAGATGTTCGCGGAGCTTCGCGCCCTGGCCGACGACGTGCGGCAGGACGGGGCGCGCCTGGCCGTGATGGTCCTTCCGGACGCCGACCAGGTCGGGCCCTCTCCGCCGCCGCCCATCCCGGAGACGCGGATCGACGACTTCCTGCGCGCGGAGGGCGTGCCCGTCATCGACGTGCAGCCCGGCCTGCGTGCGCTCGGTCCGTCGGCGTTCATGGACCGTCTCCACCTCACGCCGCTCGGAAGCGCGCGGGTGGCGGAGGCCGTGCTCGCCGCGACCATCGTACCCGCGGAGGCCACCGCCATCGGCCCTTTCCGGGCCGCCCTCGCCGCGGCGGGCGCACCGCCGGAAGTGGAGCGTGCCTCGGCGGCCGCCCTTGTGGCGCTGGTCGCGGACCCGTCGCCGGACGTACGCCGTGAGGCGGCCTGGGCGCTGGGCCGGCGGCGGCCCGCCACTCCGGGCGGGGTATCCGCGCTCGCCCTCGGCCTGGCCGACGGCGAGGCGAGCGTGCGCCTGGAGTCGGCGCGCGCGCTCGGCGCCCTCGCCGACGGCCATCCCCCGCCCGGCGCGGCGTACGAACGACTGCGCGCGCTCCTCCACGATCCCTCCGAGTCGGTGAGGTGGGCGGCGGCGGACACCCTCGCCGCCAGTGGCGCGGGGGCGGCGGCGGACGTGCCGTGGCTGATCGACACGCTCGACAACCCGGACCCCTACATCCGCGCGTTCGCGGCCTGGACGCTGGGGGTGGCCGGACCCGCCGCCTCCGGGGCGGCGCCGGCGCTGGTCCTCCGCCTGAAGGATCCGGTGACGGGCGTCCGCACCGTCGCCGTGCGCGCGCTCGGCAACATCGGGCGAGGCGACCCTGTGGTCGTGGCCGGCCTCCGCGAGGTCCTCGCGCACGGCGAGGGCGAAGGCCGCTGGCGCGCCGCGCGCGCGCTCGGGAAGCTGGGCCCGGCCGCCGCCCCCGCCGCGGAGGCCCTTGCCGCCGCCCTGTCCGATCGGAGCGAGAAGCTGCGCCTGGAGGCCGCGATGGCCCTCGATGCCATCGGGCCACCGGCCGCGGCCGCGGTGAGCGCGCTCGTGGCCGCCGAGCACGATTCCGACTCCGACGTGCGCCAGGCCGCGCAGGCCGCGCTGCGACGGATCACCGCCTCGCGCTGACCGGGCGCGGAGGGTCTCAGGTCGAAGAGCGAGGACGCTCGGGGGCCTGGTTGGAACGCAGCCGCGCCGCGCGCTGGAGCAGGGCGGCCGCGAACCACAGGCAGAGGGCGCCCACCGGCCAGGCCAGCATCCGCGGCCACAAGAACGCGACCACCGCCACCACGGCCAGGATCGACGCCCCCATCATCATCAGCCGCCGCTCGGCGGGGCCGGTGACGTGGCGGGCGGTCAGCGCGGACCCGATCGCGTTGCCCAGGCGGAGGGCGCCCGCGGCGGCCCGGGTCGCGCTGCCGCCGGCGCCCCGGCGCCGCGGGGTGCGCGCGGCATCCACCGGTCGCACGCGCTTGCGCCGCTCGAGGAGGATCTCCGTCGCCCGCGCGAGGTCGTTCAGGTACATCGCCTCCATCCGGCGTCCGAAGCGGTCGTCCTCGACGACCACGTCGAGCTCCCAGTTGCCGAGCCAGCTCGCGGGGTTGAGGTTGGTGGAGCCGACGCGCGACCAGCGGGCGTCCGCCACCGCGGTCTTGGCGTGCATCATGGGGCCGTTCCATTCGAACACCCGCACGCCCGCCTCCAGGAGCGGACGGTACCCGGCGCGGGAGATCGCCTGCATGATCGCGATGTCGCTGCCGCGGCCGGGCACCAGCAGCCGGACGTCCACGCCGTCGCGCGCGGCCGCGCCCAGGGCCTGGACGTAGGCCGGCGTGCCCGCGTAGTAGGCGTCGGTGAGCCAGAGCGTGCTGCGGGCCAGGGCCGCGATCAGGGGGTCGAGCCGATAGAGGCCGGCGGTGCCGGAGGTGGCCGCCACCACGCGCAACGCGATCTCGCCCGCCGCCGGCGGCACCGGTCGCGCGCGCTCCTCCTCGGGGAGGGGATCGCCGCAGGCCGCCCAGGCCTCCGCGAACGCGCGGGAGACGTCCGCCACCGCCGGCCCCCGGATCTCGACGCCGGTGTCGCGCCAGGCCTCGAGCCCGCGCTCCGGCCAGCCCTCCCAGGCCTTGCCCACGCAGAGGCCGGTCACGAACGCGATCCGGCCGTCCACCACGATCGACTTGCGATGGTCGCGCGTCACCCAGCCGAAGGGCTCGTCGAAGCGCGGCGGGTTGAAGCAGCGCACCTCCACTCCGCCCTGGCGCAGGCGGCGCCAGAACCGGCCCCCCGTCTTGCCCACCGCGCCCAGCCAGTCGTAGATCACCCGGACGCGCACGCCGTCGCGGGCGCGGGCGATCAGGGCGTCCGCGAAGCGCTGCCCCACCTCGTCGTCGTGCACGATGTAGCACTCGAAGTGCACGCTCTGGCGTGCCTCCCCGATGGCGGAGAGCCAGGCCGGGTAGTTCTCCGCCCCGTCCTCGAGCAGGCGCACGGCGTTCTCGTGGACGAGGGGCGCCCCCGCCGCCCGCGAGAAGGCCTGGTCGGCGATGACACGCGCGGCGGCCAGGGAGCGCGCGGTGTCGGTGAGGGCGCCCGGCCGCGAGGGCGAACGCGGCCGGTCCAGCGGTACGGGCGCGCTCATGGCCTCAGCGTACCCCGGCCGCCTCCGTGGCCTGGCGCCGCAGGGTCTCCCCGGTCTCGATCGCCGCCGCCGTGGGGGCCACGTCCGCCTCCTGCAGGACGTTGTAGAGGTCGCGCAGCCGGCCGGCAAGGTCGGTGAGCGTCTTCTCCCGCGCGGCCAGCCCCTCCGCCGAGGGCCCCGCCGCCGGGCGCGCGTGCTCCGCTTTCACGCCCTCCAGCGCGTCGCGCACGCGGCCCATGTCGCGCGCGACCTCCATCGACCGGTCGAGCTGGGCCCGCAGGTCCTCCGGCGACGTCTTGACCCGCGGGTCCATCTTCAGGCGGAGAGGCTGCGTGAGGGTGCGCCCGTCCACGGTGAGGCGGACGGTGTAGGCGCCGGGCAGGGCCCAGGGACCGCGGGGCTCGCGGGGCGTGTCGTGCACGACGGCGGCGATCGGGTAGGTGAAGGCGAGCGCGGGCGGCGGCGGATGGTGGAGGTCCCAGACGAAGCGGTGGAGGCCGGCCTGCGCGGAGAGGGCCTGCGGCGGGCGGATCCAGTAGTCGGGGACGTTCCGGCCCTCGACCGGTACCTCCGGCGGATCGTCGCTCTGGTACCGGCGGACCAGGGTGCCGTCCCCGGCCACGATCTCGAGGCTGAGGCGAGCGGCGGGCGTCTTGAGGACGTAGTGGAGGATCGCGCCGTCGGGCGGGTTCTGGCCCGCCGGCTCGTCGGGCGGCAGCGGGGTGTCGGTGTTCGTGTTCGCGCGGTAGCGCCAGGCCTCCTGCGGCCGCAGCAGCGTGGGCGGGGCCGCGACCACCTCCGGCGTGAGCTGGCGCAGGGGCGTGATGTCGTCGAGGATCCAGAACGAGCGGCCGTGCGTCCCGACCACGAGGTCGTCGTCCTTCACCACGAGGTCGCGGATGGCCGTGGCGGGCATGTTCAGGCGCAGCGATTGCCAGCTCTCGCCGTCGTCGAAGGAGGCGTACACCGCCTGCTCCGTTCCCGCGAAGAGGAGGCCGCGCCGCCCGGGGTCCTCGCGCACCGCGTTCACGATCCCGCCGTCCGGGAGGCCGCCGCGGATCTCCGTCCAGGTGCGCCCGAGGTCGCGCGTCCGGTAGATGTGCGGCCGCAGGTCGTCGAGGCGGAAGGTGTTGACGGCGGCGTAGGCGGTGCCGGCGTCGAAGTGCGAGGCCTCCAGGAGCGAGATCTTGCTCCAGGGACGATCGCGCAGCGCGGCCGGGGTCACGTCCGTCCAGTGCGCGCCCCCGTCCGTGGTCACGTGGACGAGGCCGTCGTCGGTGCCGGCCCAGATCCTCTCGCCGTCCAGGGGCGAGGGGGCCAGCGTGTACACCACGCCGCGCCGCGAGGCCTTCGCCGCCGCCGTGTCGCGGTACTTGCCCACGTTGGGCGGAGCGGCCCAGGTCTCCCGCGTGAGGTCGGGGCTGATCGCGGTCCAGGTGCGCCCGCCGTCGCGCGTCTTCCAGACCCGGTTGGACGCGAAGTAGAGGGTGTGGGGGTCGGTGGGCGCGAAGAGCACGGGCGCGGTGCGCAGCACGCGGTACCCTTCCGCCGGGCGCACCGGCTGGGGAGCGATGTTCTGGGTCTGGTTCGTGCGCCGGTCGTAGCGCGAGATCCGGCCCCCGTAGACGATGTCGGGATCGAGAGGATCGGCGGCGACGTATCCGTATTCCTCCACGCCCACCGGGTGCCACTCGCGGAAGGTGATCTGCCCGTCGTCGCCGCGGCTCTGGATGCACACGGAGCCGCTCTCCTGCTGGCCGCCGCACACGCGGTAGGGGAAGGCGTTGTCGGTGCTGACGTGGTAGAGCTGCGCGGTCGGCTGGTTGTACCAGGAGCTCCAGCTCCGGCCGCCGTTGACGGTGATGATCACGCCCTGGTCGGCCGCGATCAGCATGACGTCCGGCTGGAGCGGGTTGATCCAGATGCGGTGATAGTCGTCTCCCCCGGGCGCGCCGCGGAAGGCCGTGAACGTCTTGCCGCCGTCGGTGGACTTCCAGGTGACCACGCTGGCGGTGAAGACGATGTCGGGGTTCGTGGGGTGGACCTTCACCTCCGCGAAGTCGGACCCGCGCTCCGTCACGCGCGCGTCGGAGTTGACGAGGGACCAGCTCTCGCCGGCGTCGTCGGAGCGGTAGAGCCCGCCCTTGCGCCGCGCGTCCACGGTGGCGAACAGGCGCCGCGGATTGCTGGGAGCGACGGTGATCCCGATGCGGCCGAGGCCGTCCTCCGCGAAGGTGGGCAGCCCCTTCACGATGGGACGCCAGGTGGTGCCCCCGTCCGCCGACTTGTAGACGGCGCTGCCCGGCCCGCTGAAGACGCCGTTCTCCCAGGGGGCCTGCCGGGCTTCCCACAGGACGGCGTACACCGTCCGCGCGTCGGAGGGATCGAAGGCGAGGTCCACGCCGCCGGTGTCCTCGTCGCGGTAGAGGACCTTCTGGAACGTCTCTCCGCCGTCCGTGGAGCGGAAGATGCCGCGCTCGGGTCCGGCTCCGTAGGGGCTGCCGAGGACGGCCACGAAGAGGCGGTTCGGATCGCGCGGGTCCACGATGATCTGCGGGATCTGGCGCCCCTCGCGCAGGCCGAGGTGCCGCCAGCTCCGGCCGCCGTCGGTGGACTTGTAGATGCCGTCGCCGGTGGAGAGGTCCGGCCGCTGCAGCCCCTCGCCGCTGCCGGCGTAGATGACGTCGGGGTTGGAGGGTGCGAGGGCGAGGGCGCCGATGGAGCCGGTGGGCTGGTCGTCGAAGATCGGCGTCCAGGTCCGGCCGTAGTCGTCCGTCTTCCAGATCCCGCCGTTGCAGACCCCGACGTAGAAGACGCCCGGCCGGTCCGGGATCCCGGCCGCGGCCTTGGTCCGGCCCCCGCGATGGGGCCCGATCATCCGCCAGCGCATCTCGCGGAAGAGCGCCGGATCGTAGGACTCGGCGGCGGCGGGCGCGGCCAGAAGGGCGGCGAGCATGAGAGCGAGCACGGCGGAACCGGCACGGGCCATCGGGCGCCTCCTGTCCATCGCCACTCTAGCGCATGAGGCGCGATGGGTTACGATCCGCGCATGGTGTACCGCATCGCGTCCATCGCGGGAGACGGGATCGGCGGGGAGGTGGTGGCGGAGGGCCTCCGCGTGGCGCGGGCCGCCGCCGAGGCCTTCGGCTTCGAGCTCGCCGTCGAGGAGCTGCCCTGGGGTACCCAGCACTACTTCGACCACGGGCGGATGATGCCGGAGGACGCCCTGTCCCGGCTGAACGCGTTCGACGCGATCTACCTCGGCGCGATCGGGCACCCGCGCGTGCCCGACAACGTCACCCTCAACGGCCTCCTGCTGCCGATCCGGCGCGCCTTCCAGCAGTACGCGAACGTGCGGCCGGCCATCCTGTTCCCCGGGGTGACCACGCCGCTCCTGGAGACGCGAAAGGCCATCGACATCCTTCTCTTCCGCGAGAACACGGAGGGCGAGTACGCGCAGGTGGGCGGCACCGTGCACGGTGGCACCGAGACGGAGGTCGCGGTGCAGACCGCGGTGTTCACGCGCAAGGGCACCGAGCGCATCATCCGCTTCGCCTTCGAGGAGGCGCGGTCGCGCCAGCGCCGCTCGGTCACGTCGATCACGAAGTCGAACGCCCAGGGCCACAGCATGACCTTCTGGGACCGCATCTTCCGCGAGGTGGCGAGCGGCTTTCCCGGCATCGAGAGCTCGTCGATCCTCGTGGACGCCGCGGCCATGGAGCTGGTGCGCCGGCCCTGGAGCTTCGACGTGATCGTGGCCTCGAACCTGTTCGGCGACATCCTGTCCGAGATCACCGCCACCGTCACCGGCGGCCTGGGCCTCGCCCCCAGCGCGAACCTGGACCCCACGCGGCGGCATCCCTCGATGTTCGAGCCCGTGCACGGCTCCGCCCCCGACATCGCCGGCCGCGGCATCGCGAACCCGATCGGGGCCATCCTGTCCGCGGCCATGATGGTGGATTGGCTCGGACAGCGCGAGGCGGGAGCGGCGATCCAGGCCGCGGTCAGCCGCCTGCTCGAGGAGGGCCGCGTGCGGACGCGCGACCTCGGTGGCGAGGCGGCGACG